>JAOUDZ010000063.1 GCA_029858965.1 Cyclobacteriaceae bacterium | reverse complement strand
TGACTGTAGCTAGCCGTATCGTTGGATTAGTGGGATCCAGCAATAGTCCCATTTCCGGAATGACTATCGCGACTTTGATGGGCACTTGCCTCATTTTTACAGCTGTGGGCTGGAGCGGGAAAGTATTCGAGCCACTGGCGCTGGTTGTAGGGGGCATGATTTGTATTGCGGCAGCAAATGCCGGCGCCACCTCGCAAGACCTGAAAACAGGCTACATCGTCGGAGCTACACCACGCTATCAGCAGTTAGCGCTCTTTATTGGTGCGATTGTTTCTTCAATTGCGATCGGACTTGTTGTCAAGGTGCTGGATACGCCTACTCCCGACATGCTGGCACAAGGAATTACGCACGCCATAGGCAGCGAACGGTTCGCAGCACCACAGGCAACGCTGATGGCTACCCTGGCCAGAGGAATCTTGTCGTATAACCTGGACTGGCAATTTGTAATGGTAGGTGTCTTTATCGCCGTTACCATGGAACTGTGCAATATAAAAGCATTGGCCTTTGCCATCGGACTATACCTACCGTTAGCAACAACGCTTCCGATTTTTTTTGGTGGAGCAATAAAGGGATTTATTGACTGGAGGGCGGAAAGGAACAAAGAAAAACCGGAGGATGATGAATTGGGTAAAGGGAGTCTGTTTGCTACCGGATTGATTGCAGGAGGTGCCCTGGCTGGTGTGGTTGTTGCATTGCTTTCTGTAAACGAATCCATTTACCAATCACTTCAAATTGTAAATGCCGAGCATGGTTTGACAAGCCTGCTTGGATCAGGAGGGTATCAATTCCTGGGTGCACTGTTTTTTGTGGCATTGTCCACATTGCTTTACAGAATGGCGGTGAAGAAATAGTATCATGGTGCCGGGTGGAGACATCCGGCACCATGATTGATTGCTCCCACCCGGATTATCCTGCAATGTTTTCTTCGGATGACCGCCATCGCTGTAAACCGGCCCATTGTTGCCCCGAATGGAGTAGGGCTATGCATGCTCGTGTTTCAACAGAAAGATCCTGTATGGCTGGAGATTATCCTGTCCTGACTATCTATTGCTTTTTTTCGGCACAGAGTTCAATGATTTGTTTCAATGATTCCAACGCTTTTGTTTCAGCTTGATTAACTTTGCCATCTGCCTGCATAATTTCATTTAAGTCTTCGAATACCTTGTTCTTCAGGGGCGGGTGATAATACTTGCCAAAGTGTTTGAATGTGTCCGAAAAGAGTTCGTTCAACTTTGATTTATCAAATGAATTGTATTCACGGATCGCACGGTATAGTTTCTTTTCTATATCTGTCCCATCAACAAACAAGTCATTCATTTTGACTTTAATCGCAGCCATTTCCAGGGGATCATAATTGCTATCCGCGTGGGACATATGTACATATAGAAATAGAATAAAATCCGGAAGAGAGGAGTGCAGGACCATAATGCTTGTTCATGTTGTTATCAGACGAAAATAACAAAAAAAGGCTTCATCAACAGATGAAGCCTTCTTGTTATAGGTTTTGGGCTTTCCATTTTCATGAAAGCCGCAGAGATTACATCATTCCACCCATTCCTCCACCGCCATGTGGCATGGCTGGCGCAGGGTTTTCTTCCGCTATCTCAGAAACAACTGCTTCTGTGGTCAGCAAAAGGCCCGCAATAGAAGCTGCATTCTCAAGCGCCAGGCGCGTTACTTTAGTAGGATCGATAATGCCCGCTTCAAAGAAGTTTTCAAACTTATTATCAAGCGCATTGTATCCATAGTCTTTCTTACCATCGCGAACTTTGTTCACAATGACAGAACCTTCCTGGCCAGCATTCTCAGCAATAGTTCTCAGTGGAGATTCAAGCGCGAGGCGTACAATGTTTACACCCGTAGCCTGATCTTCATTAGTTAGACCAAGATCCTCTACATTCTTCAGGGCCTCAATGGCACGTACATAGGCTACGCCACCACCAGGAACAATACCTTCCTGCACAGCAGCACGTGTTGCATGCAACGCATCATCAACGCGATCTTTCTTTTCCTTCATTTCAACTTCCGTTGCAGCACCTACGTACAAAATGGCTACACCACCAGAAAGTTTTGCAAGACGCTCTTGCAGTTTTTCTTTGTCATAGTCAGATGTAGTCGTTTCAATTTGTGCCTTGATCTGGGCAATACGACCCTGGATCTCGTTTTTCTTACCGCCACCATTGACAATGATCGTGTTATCCTTGTCGATGTTCATTTTCTCGGCATGGCCAAGCATATCCAATGTCGCATTTTCAAGTTTGAAGCCTTGCTCTTCAGAAATTACTTTACCCCCTGTGAGTACTGCGATATCTTCCAACATAGCTTTTCTTCTGTCTCCGAAACCTGGAGCCTTAACAGCGGCAACGCGCAGGGCGCCACGGATTTTATTAACAACAAGCGTAGCAAGAGCTTCGCCTTCGATTTCTTCCGCAATGATTACCAGCGGCTTTCCAGTCTGAGCGGTTTGCTCAAGAATAGGAAGTAATTCTTTCATGCTGCTGATCTTCTTATCGTAGATCAGGATATAGGGCTGTTCAAGTTCAGCCTCCATTTTCTCTGTGTTAGTTACAAAGTAAGGGGAGAGGTACCCTCTGTCGAATTGCATACCTTCCACTGTCTTTACCTCAGTTTCAGTACCTTTTGCTTCTTCAACAGTAATTACACCGTCTTTACCAACCTTGTTCATCGCATCAGCAATCATCTTTCCGATGGTTTCATCGCTATTTGAAGAGATGGTCGCTACTTGCGCGATTTCATAGGAATCTTTGATTTTCTTGGATTGCTTTCTCAAATGCTCTACAACAGCATCAACTGCTTTGTCGATACCGCGTTTCAAATCCATTGGGTTAGCTCCGGCGGCAACATTCTTAATACCGTGTGCATAGATAGATTGTGCCAGCACTGTGGCTGTCGTTGTACCATCTCCTGCCGCATCTGCCGTTTTGGAAGCTACTTCCTTCACGAGTTGTGCACCCATGTTTTCAATAGCATCCTTCAGTTCGATTTCTTTTGCAACAGAAACACCATCTTTTGTGACTGTAGGTGCACCGAATTTCTTATCCAGTATGACGTTACGTCCTTTTGGACCAAGGGTTACTTTTACTGCGTCGGCGAGTTTATCCACACCTTTCTTAATCTTGTCCCTTGCAGTAGTATCAAAGGTTATTTCTTTAGCCATAATTTTTTGATTTGTTTTGGGTTGATGATTAGATGATTCCGAAGATGTCCGAGTTTCTCATGATGAGGTACTCTTTTCCGTCAATATTGATCTCCGTTCCGGAATATTTTCCATAAAGAACATTATCCCCAACCTTCACGGTTACGGGTTTGTCCTTGAGGCCTTCGCCTACGGCTATGATCTTGCCTTTTTGGGGCTTTTCTTTTGCGGTATCGGGAATAATAATTCCAGACGCAGTCTTGGTTTCAGCTTCAGCGGGCTCAACTAATACCCGATCCTCATTTGGTTTGAAGTTGATTTTTGCCATATGTGTAGATAGTTTAAATGGTTAACAATTCTTAGCACCACCCCTCCATCAGCTTTTGTGCCAACGCGAAAAGAAGTGCGAATAACGGACAAAATATATATTTATGTCAGGTTTTCGCCTCATTCGCATTTCTACTGGCATGATTTTCGGTCATTTAAGCGTCATGATGGCAGTGATGTCAGAAGCCGGTTTTGGGATCATATTGCCAGTTCGCATCTTTTATTACCTCATCCGGAGTTGTAGTCTTTCCCGGTATTGAGTAGATTAGTATCGCTGAAACTGTGTAAACATGGAAAAACTGTCAAAGGATTGGCTAACGCAAGGGTTGATAGATTTTGAGTACAAAAAGTACGTATTGTTGGCGTATTTGCAGACGGTCAAGAATTCGTTCGTAAAGGGTGAACTGTACCCTTTTTTGGCTGACTTAGTATTTCATTACCGCAACCTTCAGGCCTTGAAAGAAAACAAGGCACTTATCCGGGAGTCGTTCCCCAAAGAGCTTTCAATTGAGGAATTCAAGAAATTGGAACTTCGCTACAGGGAAATAATTGAGGATGACGCTGTCATGAATGAGCTGGAATCAATCATTAATTTTGCGCTTCCTCAGATAATGGACTCATTGAAAGAGGGTTCCATTATTTATGAATATGTTGAGTCACAATGTGAAATTTCGCCTGTTGGGGTCACACCATTATACGCCAAAGAAGGATATCTGTTCGTGACGCAGCCGCCCGAAAAAGAAACCAATATTTACCGCTACCAGATGAGTATTTTCGAAGGTAGCCATGAGCAGCTCAGAAGCCTGAATACACAATTTATTGAGTCTGTTGAAAAGACCACTATGAATACCTATGAGCGGCTTAAGCTCGATCTTATCAAAAAGTTCAAGGATCTGCCTAATCCAGCTGCATACCTGATCCTGGCGAGAATGAAGTTTCCATTTGCCGAGACGTTAATGCCGGTAGCAAAGCGTCTCTTTGTAAAGCACATTTCACAGCCCATTTGAGGGTTATCTCCGGGAATACTGAATAGTCAAACATAAAGAAGGAGCCAGCATGCTGGCTCCTTCTTTTATAGTTTCGCAGTGAATATGCCTAATTTGTGCTGTCAGACGGTTCTGACGTGCCGCCGTCCGTGTCCAGGTTAAGACTTGGTGGAGTGCTTAGCGGCGCTTGCTCACCTGCTCTTTCCAGGATTTCATTGGTTGTACCACCTCTGTTTGGTGTAATGAAGTTGGTTGAAGCAGAAAGCACCATAATACCAATAATTAATCCCCAGGTTAGTTTCTCCAGGAGGTCGCCTGTCTTCTTAACTCCTATAATATTGCTGGCTGTAGAACCTCCAAACTGGCTTGTGAGGCCCCCGCCTTTTGAATTTTGTGCCAAAATGACCAAAACGAGTAATACCGCAAAAAGAATAATAAGAACAATGACAAGTGTATACATGACTTAAGGCTACTTTTTCAATTCTTCAATTTGAGCCGCAAAGTAAGACTTTTTTTGCGGAAACTTCCAAATGAGCTTTTTCAAAACCTCAATGGCTTTATCATTCTTGCCTTGTCTTACCAGGATCTCGACAAGCGTTTCAGACACTACGTTATCACTGAATTCCCCGCTTTTGATGGTTGTCAAATCACTTGCCGGCGCTTGAACCGGGAGGTCTTTCTTTCTGGAAATAGAGGGTTGCGTTTTGATAAACTGGTCAATAACGTCTAATTGATGTTTCTGCTTTTCGTTTTCAGGTTCAATCTTGTGTTTAGTGCTTGCAATTTCGTCAAGGATGTTTTCCTGGGATTCTATCTTTTTCTTTTTTCCCTCCTGAACCCTGTCTTTTTTTGCAGCACTTTCCTTTTCTGCTTCCAATGATTTCGCCAATTCAATTATCCTTTCCTTTTTTGTCTTAGCGGACAATGAATGTATTTCGGCCTTTTTTTGCGGAGCAGGCCTACTTTTTGGCAGATCACTTTTCTCCTGGACTGTGCCAATACCCGCATTTCCACCATCTGGAAACATCATTTCAAAGTTTTGCCTGAGTTGATGCAGTTTTTCAAGGTCAATCATCACCTCGTCTGCGAGACTCCCCGGGTGGAGGTCCTGGGTTGCTGGCACATCGACGGATGTACGGGTGCCAAAAACCGCATTTTCATGGGTGCTTCGCTTTTTGGATGACTTCGTGCCGTATGGCTTTAGCGCATCCAGGGTCATAACATTTTTAAGTACGCTGCGGTCGGCAGCGTATACAGCGGCCAACTGCAATTCACTATTTTGGTTTGTAAACCCATGATCCTTGCTCATTCGGGCGGAAAGGGCATGAAGAATTTGGCTATAGGGAAAGCTTTCTTTTAAGGCAAGGACCTTAATCGCTTCTTCCTCAGAGCTTTCTGAATAGTTTTTGAGTACGTCGATGAAGAGGTTAGTTTCCACGCGTTTTATGGGCAAGCTTGAAGGTAAAAATACTAAAATTTACCAATTGGCAACCGAGGCATTAAAGATGTCGTTTACAATGCGCTCGAAAATCTGCTTTGTGTACAGTTCTTCAACGTCTGTAATATTCTGATCGTTCGGAAAATCCTTGTAAAATGAAAAGGTCTTGTCCTTAAAATTCATCGCCTCGTCTAAGGTGTTCACGTAAGTGGCCTTTACACTGATGGTTAGACGAGTAGAAGATGCCCGATTGATTGCATTGGGATCGCCGGTAGCAGTTGGGGCAATAGGCGTGAGCTTAAAATCAGTTATTTCTCCTTCCAACTGCAGTTCGCCAACATCAGCGACCACTGCAATACTTGAGTTCTGGATGAAGTAATTCTTGAGTTGATTAGTAAGGGTCTGTCCCATGTTTGCCGGACCGAGATCAGCATTGTTGTAGAATTCATATATGGAAATCGTTGTTGCGCTGGTTGACATACCTGACATGGAGTAGTTGACCGATACGCCACACGAAGTGAATACCAACAGCGATGCAATGCGTATAGTCAATGCTGTGCCGGATGAATACCATGCATGCGTTGAGACGATATCTAAATAGTGTTTAATCTTCAAGATCGTACTGTTTTATTTTTCTGTACAGGGTACGTTCGGAGATTCCCAAATCCCGTGCCGCATACTTTCGTTTGTTGCTATTCTTTCGCAGCGCCCTAATTATCAATTCCTTTTCCTTTTTTTCAATGGACAGGGATTCATCTTCTGCTTCATGGCTAATATCATGAACATCTTCCACGGCGTCTTCCTCACGATCGGAGGGCGACAGATTCAGGACCATGGAATCAGCGGAAATCGGCTGGGAATCCTCATGAATGCCTTCAAATAGTGCCGGATGGTCCTTTACCATTTGTGTTGCCTTGGATTGGCTTGGGACGGCTTCCAGCACAAGTTTCTTCAAGTCGTTAAAATCCTTCTTCATATCGAAAAGAACTTTGTACAGAATGTCGCGTTCAGAAAGGCCCTCCTTATCCCCACCATAGTTCTTGTATATAGCCGGTAAATTACTTTCCTTGGGCAGGTAATGCTGCAGGCGTGCAGTATCAATTTCTTTGTTGTCAGATGAAAGGACAGAAATTTGCTCTACCAGATTCTTTAGTTGCCGGATATTGCCGGGAAACCTGTATTGAACCAGGACTTCCTTTGCCTCGTCTGTTAGCACTACCGGCTTTACCTTATACTTTTCAGCAAAGTCAGCCGCAAATTTTCTAAAAAGGAGTTCTATGTCCTTCCCGCGTTCGCGTAATGGAGGCACATAGATCGGGACAGTACTCAGTCGGTAATAGAGATCCTCGCGAAATTTTCCTTCCTCCACGTTTGTCATCAGGTTAATGTTGGTAGCCGCCACCACACGAACATCGGTCTTCAGGACCTTGGAAGAGCCAACTTTAATAAACTCACCATTTTCCAGTACGCGAAGCAGCCGGGCCTGGGTTCCAAGTGGCATTTCTCCAATTTCGTCCAGGAATATGGTTCCGCCATTGGATACCTCGAAATAACCTTTCCGTGCCTCATGAGCGCCGGTAAACGAGCCCTTTTCATGCCCAAATAGTTCAGAATCTATGGTTCCTTCCGGAATCGATCCGCAGTTGATCGCAATAAATTGGCCGTGTTTGCGCGGACTGAGATGGTGAATAATTTTCGAAAAAGATTCTTTGCCACTGCCACTTTCACCGGTGATAAGGACAGACATATCTGTTGGGGCCACCTGCATGGCCACGTGAACAGCATTGTTCAACAGTGGTGAGTTTCCAATGATGCCAAACCGCTGCTTAACACGCTGTATTTCTAAATCTGGAATTGTCATTTTATTTTCTCCTATTCCTGCCTTTGTTCTTAGCGATCTAATCCAAGACCCTACCCACTAATGTTCCACCTGTACAATCTTCTACCAGCACATTAACGTACTGACCCTGTCTATAGTCTTGCTTTGGAAAAACAACCACTTTGTTCCCGGTATTTCTTCCTTGCAAATATGCACTCGATCGTTTGGAATTCCCTTCAATGAGCACCTTATGAACCTTGCCAACAGCTTCTTTGTTCCTTCGCAGCGAATGCTCCCGTTGCTTTTGAATGATCTCATCCAAACGTCGCTTCTTTGTAGACTCGGAAATATCATCACGGTATTTTTTCTCAGCCAGCGTTCCAGGCCTTTCAGAGTAGAAGAACATGTAAGAGAAGTCATATACTACCTCATCCATAAGGCTTAATGTATCGTTGTGCTCTTCTTCCGTTTCGGTGCAAAAACCTGTAATCATGTCTGAAGAAATGCCGCAATCATCACCTAATATCTCTCTGATTTTGAGGATTTTATTGAGATACCATTCCCTGGTATAACCACGATTCATGAGTTCTAATATGCGTGTATTTCCACTTTGCACTGGAAGATGGATGTATTTGCAGATGTTTTGGTGTTTGGCCATGACCAGTAACACATCGTCCGTGATGTCCTTAGGATGTGAAGTTGAAAACCGGATTCGGAGATCGGGGCTGACCAGTGCTACTTTTTCCAACAGGTCAGGAAAAGTGACAACATTTGTGACATCATTTTTTTCAATCCACGCTTTGCTGTTCTTTTCTTCACTCCATTTGTAGGAGTCTACGTTTTGTCCTAGAAGTGTTACCTCGCGAAAGCCTTTGTCGTACAAATCCCGGGCCTCTGCAACGATCGAATGTGGATCCCGACTTCTTTCGCGCCCTCTCGTAAAGGGTACAACGCAAAATGAGCACATATTATCACATCCCCTCATGATCGAAATGAAGGCGGTGACTCCATTTGAATTCAGCCGAACCGGGCTTACATCTGCATAGGTCTCCTCTCGGGAAAGAAACGTATTTACGGCTTTTCCGCCATCATCGACCTGATGAATAAGTGATGGCAAATCGCGATAGGCATCGGGTCCGGCAACCAAGTCCACTATCCTCTCTTCTTCCAGTAACTTGGACTTCAGTCTTTCAGCCATGCACCCGAGAATACCGACAAGCAATTCGGGCTTATTCTTCTTAAGACCATTGATGTGGAGCAGCCGGTTCCGAACAGTTTGCTCGGCCTTATCCCGTATGGAACAGGTGTTTAAAAAAACCACATCCGCCTGGTTGATGTCTGAGGTAGTATCGAAGCCACTTTTTTGGAGGATAGAAGCTACGATTTCGCTATCAGAAAAATTCATCTGGCAACCATAGCTTTCAATATACAGTTTGCGGTTGTTGCCGCCATCATGGTCTTTGGCAACATGAACAGTTTCACAAACCTCCTGCTCCGATGCTTGTAGAATGTCAATCTCTCTTATCAAATTCTCCATGACGATTCCATTTGAACGTGCAAAAGTAATAACTTTTATGGTTCCATGTGACATCTTGTCAGGTAGATTTAAGATTTAGATTAAGCATCGTAGATTTCGGGCGAATGAAACAGTATGGCGCTAATTAGGTCAGTAAGAGGATTTTCTCCAAAATTTGGCAACAACTGCTTCCTGGCTGAAAACGCCACGATAGTAGGTGAGGTTCTCATGGGAGACAATTGTACTGTATGGTTCAATGCCGTTGTACGAGGTGACGTACATTCTATAACCATTGGGAATAACACGAATATTCAGGACGGCGCTGTTATTCATTGTACATATCAAAAAGCCAGGACGGTCATTGGCAGCAATGTATCCATTGCACACAATGCGGTAGTTCATGGTTGCACTGTTCACGACGATGTTTTGATCGGAATGGGTGCAATTGTCATGGATGGTGCAGTTATAGAGTCAAATTCGGTCATTGCCGCAGGAGCCGTGGTATTGCCAGGCACCTTGGTTGCTGCAGGCAGTATCTATGCAGGCATGCCTGCCAAAAGGATAAAAGGGATAGGCGATGAAATGAAATCCGTAATAAAGCGAACGGCAGAGAACTACCTGATGTATGCTGAATGGTATAAGTAGAACATCGGTTGTCCGTACGCCCGGCTTTGAATGTCAGGCGCATCGGGATGCATATCTGGAAATAACAGTATTGAACAGCAACATAAATTCGGGAAACGGTCATGGGAGTAGTGAATAACGAGGGATATGATCCTGCAATCATAAAAGCGTTCAGGATGAAATTGGCTGAGGCCAAAAGTAACTACCTGTTTGAGGATCCGGATGAAAACACGGATGAGTACGTGCATTTCCGTTTTATTGGAAAGTATAAAAGCAGAGAAGTGATTTATGATGCAGCGATATATACCCTGCGACTTAACCATGAGAGCGATCTTTATGAGATAGCTGAGCAGCGTGCGGCCGAGCATTTTCCTGCATACAAGAAGATAGCTTATGATGAAGATGATAATGGAAGCCTTCAGCCGCCCGATCCGCAGGAGGAAGAAATCGGTTTATTCATGGCTGAAGTTATCCTGGAGCTGGAGGAAGAGGAATCGGTCAAAGTAAAAGAGCATATAGAAATTGATGCCAGTGCAGATTTTGGTGTATGCCTGGACGTTGGCCTGCATGTGGAGAAGATTACGCCTAAAATCATAGAGAAGTTTATCAGGGAATTTAATCAGGACGCCCTTACCTTGGATGATACGCTGTATTCCTTCCAAACGCAGGACGAAGAAGACTAGCCTCAGGAGTTTTATGAATCGAAATTCTGTCAATTCTTAAATTCTGCACATATTTGCCGCTTAAACAAAAATACTTAGATGAAGAATTTGTCATTAATCTTGAATGCTGTGCTGCTAGTTGCGGTTGGCGTCTTATTTTACTTGCATTTTTCCGGGGGAAAGCCATCTGACGCATCCTCAGCAGGGGTCAATCCAGGGGATTTGCAGATTGCTTATATTAATTCCGATAGCGTTTTGAAGAATTATGACTACCTGAAGGTGAACAGGGTTCAGCTGGAGGAGAAGACAAAGAAGATGGATCAGGATTACCGCAACCGCGCAATGGGCCTCCAAAACGAAATTGCTGCTTATCAAAGAAATGTATCGAGTATGACCCTGGGTCAGGTTCGTGCTACGGAAGAGGATCTGGGTAAAAAGCAACAAAATCTACAGCTCTTCCAGCAAAGCCTCAGCCAGCAATTGATGGATGAAGAAGCCAAGTTGAATAAAGAGTTGTATGACAGAATCACCGCCTTTTTGAAGAAATATGGTAGCGAGAAAGGTTTGCAGATAGTGTTGAAATTTGATCCTACGAGCGACGTATTGTTCGCGGGGGAGGCGCTGGATATTTCCAAGGATGTGATCGCAGGCTTGAACGCTGCTTACCAGGACGAAAAGTCTGGAGGAGCTGTGAAAGCAGATACGACAGCAACGAAATAGCAGAAACAGACTACTCAATGCGCATTGAAAACCGGCCGATAAAGCCGGTTTTTCTTTTTATATTTGGTTTTTAGCTATGGTAAATCGTTTTGTTAGTGCTCTTCAGATTCAAACGCAGGAGCAGAAGCAGATTGTGTTGATGCTTTGTACCGGGTTTTTTATGGGCGTGTTTATCGCCACATACCAGGTTACCGCAGATTCATTGTTTCTTAATCGCCTGGGAGATCAACTTGATCGGGCTTTCCTTATCGCTGGTTTGCTGGGCATCGTAACCACAGCCCTTTTTTCAAGCGTACAGAACCTGATTAAGTTTACGACACTTGCCCTTTCCAGCGTGGCGCTGATATTTTTTTTTACGCTTGGTGTTTTTTGGCTTATTCATTTTGGTATTGAAGCATATCAGGACTATTACATCTTTGCCTTGTATTGCATGACGGGGCCGATCACGGCTGTTCTTTTACTCAGTTTCTGGGGGATTTTTGGCCGGCTATTTAACTTTCGCCAATCCAAGCGGATTATTGGTTGGATCGATACAGGGCAATTGATTGCTGCGATCCTGGCTACCCTTATTTTTATTCCTTTCACGACCAAGATTATACGGGAGACTTCGAATTATCTGCTTGTTTGTGCCATAAGCATTGCCGTGGTATCGGTACTCATGTTGATCATTGCCAAAACATTTACAATATCAAAGAATGATCCCAGGGAATTCGGAGAGGCGGTAAGACGGGACTCCACGTTGCGCAAAGTCTTTGGCGATCAGTATATCGTCCTGCTTTCTGTTTTTCTATTGGTTTCCATGCTGATGTTTGTCCTCAGCCAATATTCATTTCAAAAACTTGTCACGGTACAATATCCAGATGTAAGGGATTTGACGAATTTTAATTCGTTTTTTATCGGGACGGTCTACGGCCTTAGTCTTATCATGCAGACATTTGCGAATCAGCGTATTATAAGCAATTACGGATTACGCGTCTCATTGTTCATTCTGCCTATTGTCATGATTGTATTTTCCGTTGGTTCCATTGCCACCGGAAGTTACTTTGGTATTGACAAAAGTATAGCCCCAACAGGTTTCATTTACTTTTTCCTATTTGTCTCTCTGAGCAGATTGTTCAACTGGACATTGCGGGAGTCACTTGAAAACCCGGTTTTCAAACTTTTCTTTATTCCGTTGGATGGCCGACTGAGATTCAGCATACAATCGAAGGTTGAAGGACTCGTTAATGAAAGTGCCAGATTTATTGGCGGACTCTTAATTTTTGGTTTGGCGTTTCTTCCTTTTTTCAAAGTTGTTCACATCGCGATATTCTTAATTGTACTGGCGGTAATCTATTTTTTCGTAGTGACTAAACTCTATAATGGGTACAGGAATAAAATTCGATTGAAGCTTGAAGGTGGGGAGGTTCAATTGGAGAAGCTTGAAAAAGGATATACACAAATTACCAAGCGTCTTGAAAATATGCTCATGATCCCTTCTTCAAGTAAAGCAGTTTTTTCTTACAAACTATTAGAGAAAATAAACGCTGCGTTGGTACCCGTATGGGCTAACAGCTTGATGAAAAATGAAGATGAAGCAGCGCGCAATTATGCTCAGGAAAGGATGAATGAAATCAAGGGCCTTTCGGTTTCTGATCAATACGTTATACGAATGGATGCGTCTCGCGTGGATGGATCACAAAAAAATATTATCAGCAAGGCAGATCTCCAACTGATTATTGACCATGGCGGCGACATTACAAAAACGCGTATTCAGAAATTAGCCAGGTCTTCAAATCCGAACGACCGCCATTACGCTGCCGAATTGCTGCTGCACACTTCCAAGGATGAATGTACTTCCTTTCTCTTAGAGTTGCTTAACGATACTGAGCCCCAGGTCAGAAACACGGCAATAAAGACTTCTACGAAAAAGAACAATCCAGAAGTCATAAATTCTGTTATTGAAAACTTAGCCAATCCCGTGTTTAGCAATCAGGCCATGAATGCATTGGTTTTGATTGGCACAGATACGCTTTCAGGCTTGGATGCGGCATTTTACAGAAGTGGCCAAAGCACACAGATGATGCTCAGGGTGATTCAGGTTATTGGCAGGATTGGAGGGCAGCGCGCCCGTGAGATCCTCTGGGGAAAAATCGACTATCCGAATAAAATTGTTGTTTCCCAGGTATTGTTGTCGTTGGGAGAATGTGGTTTTAAGGCGGGTATTTCGCAGATAACACGCATCAAATATGCCATTGAATCGGATATAGCAGATATAAGCTGGAACCTGAGTGCCGTTCAGGAAGTTGGTGATGAAGGGTTCAGTTCGCAAATCAAGGATTCATTGAGGTGGGAAATCCAGAACGATATTGAGCACGTCTATATGCTTCTTACGATGTTGTACGATACCCGCTCTATTCAGCTTGTGAAAGAAAATATTGAAAGTGGTACAGCAGAAGGTATTACCTATGCTATCGAATTGCTTGATGTCTTTTTATCTGAACAACTCAAGCAGCGTGTAATTCCAATCCTTGATGATCTCTCCGATACCGAACGCGCAAATCGCCTGGAGCACTTTTACCCTCGTGTGAGATTGGATTCAAAACTTGTGCTTAAGTTTATGATCAACCGCGACTTTGCACAATCGAATCGATGGACAAAGGCTTGCGTCTTGTTTCAAATTGGCATTTTGAAAATTGGTGATTTCAAGTTAGATCTTATCGCACAACTTTTCAATCCGGATAAGCTTATCCGGGAGGTTTCCGCATGGGCATTGTACCAACTTGATCCCCATGAATATGAAGAGAATACAATGCGGCTGGGGGAAGTGGCGAAAAGAGAACTGGATGCACCTGTCATTCATTCTAAAAGAATGACCAGATTTGAGATGGTACTTTTCTTTCAAAAGATAAACTTCTTTGAAAATGTTCCGGGGATTACTTTGTCCCATATTGCTGACATTGGACAGGAGATCAGGTTAAAGTCAAAAGACTCGCTTACACTAGACCTGAAGCTTAATAATTATTTTTACATATTGATTTCCGGTACAGTAGATTTTTACCAGCGTGGTGAGCTGGTTAGTGAATTTTCGCAAGGTCAATTCATAGGAGAGATGCTGGGCTTGCCGAATTTCGTAAATACAAATTTGGTTATTGCGACTTCAGATGTGGTTATCCTGAGGTTTAATAAGGATCAGTTTTACGAATTACTTTCCGACGATGTGAAGCTGGCTGATAAGGTTTTGGAATTCATTTGAGTAATCATAAATACCTGAAGGCGTCATGTCCAAGACACGAAAACTGTTCGTTACATTGGTGGTCATTTTTGTCATACTGCTCAGTTATGCAAGCTACGATATCAGCAGACGAACCACGTTTCCGGGGTCAAAACCGCAGCTGAAAGAACGTCTCCATAAGGCTTATCTGGGCAAAGATTCGACAAAAGGCGATAGTTTGTCTGGGACTAGGCCTGAGAATTAAACGTTTTCAATAATTTTGTGGCGCAAACGGTTGTTTTAACGACTATTTGTTTTACCTTTAAACCAGATTAAAGCCAACTATAGACATGAAAATCCCCCTTAGTCGAGTACTTTGGGGGATTTTCAACTTTTAGCCCCCTCCTCAAAGCTTTCTGGCTGTGCTAATGCCCACTCATCTGCAATATTTTCCAATTGGCGATTCAGGCGTGAAAATTTCGAAAACTTACACTTATCTTTATTATAGATTAAAGCCAACTATAGACAATTGATTATCCCCCGTGGTCAAGGACTTCGGGGGATTTTCATTTTAAAATATCCCGCCTACCTGCTGGTGATCATCGGATGTTGACTGATTATATCACGCATGCAACATCAGGCCTGACCCCTCAAGCCGAACCAGCACTTTTTGAACTGAAAAAGTACGCACGATTTTCAGCTGGTCCTTTACTCTCCATCTCCATGATGGGAGACTTAAGATTGTGCAAGTGCAACGCTATCCATTGGTGAATATTCAGTAAATTTCGATGTACGAAGAGAGATGGGACTTGCTGTAATGCGGCGCGGAATTTGTCAAAGAACTTTTACGCCTGGTATTATTGTGCTAGCCGACGACTCCTGGTGCATTGGACTACTGAACGTAATGATAAAATTTCCTACTGTTATATTCTTGCTGACCGCCCTGTCCATTTCTGCTTTGGGGCAGAAATATGTAGTTGAAAAAAGTTCTGTATCCTTTTATTCAGAGGCTGCCATTGAAGATATTTATGCAGAGAATACCAGGACTCCGGGTATTTTTAATGAAGCAAGTGGAGACATTGCTTTCTCTATTCCGATCAAAGCGTTTCAGTTTAAAAAATCGCTGATGCAGGAACACTTTAATGAGAAGTATCTCGAATCGGACAAATATCCGAAGTCGACGTTCCAGGGCAAAGTGAATGGGTTCTTAAATACTGCAGCTGGCATCCAATCTGTAAAAGCCACAGGGAAGCTTACCATTCATGGGGTAACTAAAGAAGTAGAGATACCAGGTACCATTGAGTTCGATGGGGGAAAACTGACCATGAAAACTAAATTCATCGTGAAGTTGGAGGATTATAATGTCAAGATTCCTCAGTTGATGTGGAAGAACATAGCCGAGCAGGTGGAAGTAACGGTAGATTTTACATTTAAGCCTCAGTAGTCATATTTTATCTTTCTATGATCGGTTAGAAATATTTTTTCACTTTCCTTTCATCTTGTTCCTTCAAGCCTATGAAAAAAATAGTACTGCTACTTTTATTTGGCCCCTGTGTTGCAACAGCACAGGATGATCTATTGAGTGAACTTGGTACGAGTTCAGCGGAAGAAACAGTATATACGCTCGCAACCTTCAAGGGAACGAGATTGGGTAATGGCCATACGATTGAGACAACAGGTGCTGGTGCTTTGGACTTCCTGTTCGAACATCGCTTTGGTGCCATAAATGATGGTATCTATGAAATGTTTGGCCTGGACGCCGCATATGTGAGGTTAGGCCTTGATTATGGGATAACCAATAAGTTGTCTGTTAGCATTAATCGTAATTCTCGCGATAAAACAATGGACGGTTATCTTAAGTACAGACTGCTTAGGCAGCACAAAGGCGGAACAAATTTACCTGTGTCTGTTACCATTTTAGCGGGTGCTGCATATAAACTGTCACCTAAGAATAACGCCGATATATCGCCTGAATTTAAAAATATTGACCGCATGGCGTATACCGGACAAATGCTGATCGCGCGTAAGTTCACACCCAGCTTTTCTTTTCAATTAATGCCAACACTTATACACAAGAACATCGTCGAAGAATATGAAAAGAATGATCAGTTTGCACTCGGTATGGGGGGCAGAATTAAGCTAACAAAAAGCGTCGCCCTCACAATGGAATATTATCATAATTTCAGTGCCCCAGATAATGATCAATTACCCGAAACACGAAAGCAATATGATTCTTTTGCCCTCGGCATAGACATTGAAACAGGGGGACATGTATTTCAATTACTGATGACTAATGCCATTGGGCTGACAGAACGTGCGTTTGTTGCTGAAACGACCGATAATTTTTTCGCTGGTGACATACATCTTGGGTTCAACGTCTCCAGGACCTTCCAGCTGAAGAGGGATAAATAGGAGGCATCCAGTTATCCTTATTGATTACTTCCTGTTGTTTTTTACTTTTAGGCTTCTAACCGCCTAACTGAAGAAGAACACTTGCTACTTTTCTCCATCATTTCGTACCTGGTAGTCACCGTGCTGGTAGGCGTTTGGGCTTCAAAAAGGGTTAAGACTGCCGGGGATTTTATGTTGGCAGGGCGTGGATTGCCGCTCCTGTTAAGTTCTGCAGCCCTCTTTGCAACCTGGTTTGGATCAGAGACGGTTTTTGGCGCATCATCTGAGTTTCTAAAGGGAGGCTTGTATGGTGTTATAGAGGATCCATTTGGCGCCGCGCTCTGCCTGTTGCTTTTTGGGATGTTTTTTGCACGCAGATTATATGGCATGAATCTGCTCACGTTAGGGGACTATTTCAAAGTTCGTTATGGTAACAAAATTGAATTGGTCGCCGCGGTATTTCTTGCTCCGCCGTATGTTGGCTATATCGCTGCGCAGCTGGTCGCCATGGGACTAATTTTAAACGTCGTAATCGGTCTGGCTGTATGGCAAGGTGTGGTCATTAGTGCTGTCGTCGTTACACTCTATACGTTTGTCGGGGGCATGTGGGCAATTTCCATTACCGATTTCATACAGAGCATCATCATCATCGTGGGCCTCCTGGTGCTTGCTATTATCCTGAGCGACAAAGCGGGTGGCGTAGGGGTTGTACTGGCCGGCGTACCGCGCGAAAATTTCAGGTTCTTCCCTGCTGCCGATGCAAAGGAGATTCTTACGTATATCGCGTCTTGGGCGGTCCTGGGACTGGGTTCCATTCCTTCTCAGGATGTTTTCCAGCGCGCGATGTCTTCCAGATCAGCCAACACAGCGGTATGGTCTTCCTATATAGCAGCTGTACTCTACCTTACCATAGCCATGCTTCCGCTCTTCATTAGTCTCTGTATCAAACACCTGTATCCTGAAGATTTGTTTGGCGACGCGCAACTCGCACTCCCGAACATGGTATTGATCCACACAGCACTTCCCATCCAGATACTATTTTTTGGGTCATTGCTTTCCGCTATTATGAGCACAACAAGTTCTGCAATATTGGCGCCAGCGGCAATTTTCTCAGAAAACCTCCTGAAGCCGCTCATTGGAAGCAAATTCACAGATGATCAATTTCTCGTGGTAACGCGCATTTCCGTCTTGATTTTCAGTATCGTGGCCACAGTAATGGCTTGCCTGCGTTCCAATATATACGAATTGGTTCGCGAATCATCAATTTTGAGTTTAGTTTCCCTGTTTGTTCCCCTGGCGATGGGTATTTATTGGAAAAGAGCGAACAGTGTTGGTGCCTTTTTTTCGATGGTGTTGGGAATGCTTACTTGGATTATCTTTGAAGTTTATGACACCGGATGGCCGAGCTTGATTCCGGCGACTTTGGTCAGTTTATTTGCCATGATTATAGGAAGCTTGGTTCGGGAGAAAAGAGTAAACGGGGGATAATTAAGAAGATGATCAAAATTGAACTCAATCGTTTGAATGATGCCTTCCACATGGAGGCGATTAATGAACTAGGGAAGTCTGTGCATATTGACGGATCTCCTGAAATAGGTGGTACTAATCAGGGTATGCGCCCAATGCAATTGCTGTTGGCAGCGATGGGCGGCTGCAGTTCGATCGATGTCATATCAATTCTGAAGAAACAAAGGCAGCCGCTGAAGGATATAAAAGTAACAGTGACGGGTGAGCGTGAAAAGGATGCCGTGCCGTCCTTGTTTACGGAAGTGCACGCCCACTTCAGACTTTACGGCGATTTGGATCCGGAGAAAGTCAGGAAAGCAGTCGCTCTGGCTGTGGAAAAATATTGTTCGGTTTCCAAAACCCTGGAGTATAAGGCGAAGATTACCTATAGTTTTGAGATCATTGCATAATAAAGAAATTTGATTCTTAGTTTTCGTATTAATTGAGATGGAAGAAGAAAAAGGTTTTGAGACAAATGCTATCCGCACACAACATGAGCGTTCCGCATTCCGGGAACATTCTGTGCCGTTGTATATGACATCAAGTTTTGTATTTGATGATGCCGAACAGGCACGCGCTATGTTTGCCGATGAGATTTCCGGCAATATTTACAGCCGCTATTCGAATCCCAATACAGATGAGTTTATATCCAAGCTTTGCCTCATGGAGGGGACAGAAGACGGTATTGCGACGGCCTCGGGCATGGCCGCCATGTTCAGCAGTATGGCCGCACTCTTAAAGTCTGGTGACCATGTGCTTGCATGTCGTTCTGTGTTCGGCTCAACGCATCAGATTCTCGACACCATTTTCCCCAGGTTTGGAATTTCTTACAGCTATGCCGACATCACCAAACCTGAATTGTGGGAAAGTAAAATCCAGCCCAATACCAGGATGATTTTCGTGGAAACACCATCAAATCCTGCCCTTGATATTATTGACCTGGAGTGGCTTGGAAAGCTTGCAAAAAAGCACAGCCTTATCCTGAATGTTGACAACTGCTTTGCAACACCGTATTTGCAAACCCCTGCTGCATGGGGCGCGCACCTGGTAACACACTCCGCGACCAAGTTCATTGATGGACAGGGCCGCGTAATCGGCGGGGCAGTCCTGGGCAGCAAAGAGCTCATCAAGGAAGTTAGATTCTTTACGCGGCATACCGGTCCTGCAATGGCACCTTTTAATGCGTGGCTGCTTTCAAAAAGTCTGGAGACATTGGCTATACGCATGGAACGTCATTGTGAAAATGCCTTGATGCTTGCCACGCATTTGGAAAAAAGTGCCGAAGTAGTAAAAGTAAAATATCCTTTCCTTCCATCACATCCGCAGTTCGCCCTGGCAAAAAGACAAATGAGACTTGGTGGAGGAATAGTTTCATTTGAAATAAAGGGAGGGCTTGTTCAGGGAAGAAGATTCTTGAACGCTTTACAAATGATTTCACATACCCCTAACCTTGGGGATACACGGACCATAGCAATTCATCCGGCATCCACAACCCATTCGAAGTTGACGGAAGAGGAACGCGCTTTAGTAGGTATAACCCCGGGGATGATCAGGATTGCTGTTGGTTTGGAAACCATAACAGATATCATTCGCGATGTTGAGCAAGCCATCAGTGCCAGTGTTAACGGGGGTGAAGCGTAAAGGCACATTCATGTAATTAGATCATATCTCAACCATACACCTCTGTGTTAGTAGGTGGGCATTGAAGTGTCAATTTCTTTGGCCCACGCCAATATCCCGCCTTTAAGGTTGTACAGGTTTTCGAAACCGTGATTTTTTTCAAGCCACTGTACCATATTTCCACTGCGCGCACCGCTGCGGCAATGAAGGATTACTTTTTTGGTGCGATCGATTTTGTCAATGTTATTTGGAATTTCTGCCTGGGGTATCAATTCTCCGTTCAGGTTGCAGAACTCAAATTCATGTTGTTCGCGAACATCAATCAGTTGAAAATCGGCACCTCCGTCTTGTAGTGCTTTTAATTCCTGTACAGTAATCTCTTTCATATTCTCCGTTTCATTTGTTTTCAAAGATTTATATTGCTGTTGACCCAGACCACAAAAATGTTCATAATCTATTAACGTTGTAATGGCATACTGCCCTTGACGAGTTTTGATTTTGATAGTAGTCAATTCCATAGAAAGGGCATCAAGAATCAACAGCCTGTTGGCGATTGGCTCACCTATTCCGGTAATAAGCTTTATGGTTTCATTGGCCTGCATCGCGCCAATCATGCCGGGGAGTACGCCCAGCACACCGGCTTGTTCACAATTGAGCACGCTGGCGGGATCAGGAGGGAGGGGGAATAAGTCACGGTAGTTTGCGCTGTATATTCCATCAGCGCTGCGCACATTAAAAACCGAAAGTTGTCCCTCATACTGAAGAATAGAGCCATATACCAGCGGTTTTTTCAGCAGCACACAGGCATCATTGAGCAGGTAGCGCGTGGGAAAATTATCGGTTCCGTCAAGTACGATGTCGTATTGCGCTAGCAAATCGAGCGCATTTGACGATGTGATTTTGGTGGCATGGCTGTGCAGCGTGATCAGGGGATTTAGCCGACGGAGTCGGGCAACAGCTGATGTTGCTTTGTTCTGGCCAACGTCATCTATTGTAAAGAGAACCTGTCGTTGAAGATTGGAGAGTTCCACGGTATCAAAATCAACAATGCCCAGCGTACCGACACCTGCAGCAGCCAGGTATAGCAGGGCAGGGGAACCCAGCCCGCCAGCGCCGATCACGGCTACCTTTGCCGCCTTTAACCTGAGCTGACTGTCATGTCCAAATTCCTGCAACACCAGGTGGCGCCCGTATCGTTTGATTTCTTCGTTGCTTAACTTCGTCATTCGGCTAAAATAGCATGCAAATTAATGTTGTAACCTATGAAATCCATACCACTAAGAACATGAAGTAGATGCAAAGTTTACAAAGAAAATCACTTTGTGAAGCTTTTTTGTTCTTTGTGTTGGTTTGCGGCATAACTGTGTGGCTGCCGCAGCGATGGAATTTATTTCAAAAGTATTATAATTACGACTATACCCTGTCAAGAATAAGACCCTTATGCAACGCAAAAATTTCTCTTCTGGTGCCAAGTGGGAAGATATTGTAGGCTATTCCCGCGCTGTCCTGATCGGCAATCAGCTCGAAATCTCTGGTACGGTAGCCACCAATGCCGAAGGCGAACTGGTGGGTGAAGGAGATTACGCAAAACAGACGCAGTACATCCTTCAGAAATTAGAAAAGATCCTGCTTCAGGCTGGATTTCAGTTGTCAGACGTGATTCGCACCCGGATGTTTGTAACAGATATTTTGCGATGGGAAGAAATTGGAAGAGAACATGGTAAATTCTTTAAGGACATCAAGCCCGCCACATCCATGGTCGAAATCAGCGCACTGATTGACCCGGGATACCTGGTGGAAATTGAAATGACCGCTTTAAGAAGCAATCCTCAGGAATAATCTGTGAAACATCAAGGTAGTATATTAAAATTTGGGCTTTACGCGAGACAATTGAAGTTAAGGCTTAATTTGATTTGGTCACGGACTTCTGCATTCTGTTTACTGGTTGGGTAACATAGTTTTTTTAAATTTAGCTGTATGAAAGAAAAATTAATAACATTCCTGGTAGTCTTCGCGACTTGTTTCATATTGTTTTATTTGACGCAGGATCGTGATCTTGGACGCTTTATTTTTATCAGTGGACTGGTAGCTGCATTCTCAGCGCTTATAGAAAAACGCGTGATTAAATTCGTTGTCGATGCTGTGAAGAAAATCGCAAAGCCACGTTAGGCAAGTCCTGGAAAAACAAAAGGGGTTGGTAGCGTTAGCATTGCCAGGCCCTCTTATTGTATTTATTAAACCATCTTTTTGGATCAATAATATTTCGGATCCACAAAATTTCTTTCGCGCCTGTTGCCTGAAGTCAGGGTTGCAAAGCGTTATCCAATCAATTGCGAGGATAGTGCTTACCCTGAATTTAATCAGGTTTTCCTGACAACCATTTTTTTGCTTTTCGCGAATGTTGACATTAGTTTTGTTTACACAAAAACAAAAACCGTTATGGAAATAGTATTCAGAATCCGGCCCATAGAAAAATAGCCGCATAAAAATGTATGAGATAGTGGGACGTCAGTAGCTGTGAGATAGCAATAAAAACATTTTTTTTAAATCTTTTCACCAAACCGTTATGCTTTATGAAATACACTAAAATCCTTCTGGCTCTATTGAGCTGTTCATCACTGAGTTGTTCTGACATGGAGTTCGTCGAGACAGACCCTTCGGGTTCGAGCGACAGTTATTCAAGCCGATCGATATCTGCGCCAAGCGGAAATGTATCGTTGCAAACGGTGCAGCTATCGAGTTTGCAGAGTGGAACCAATAATTTGCTAGGCTCTTTGCGAACAACTCCAAATTCGTATTTGTTTTCTGAGAATGGAGTCTATTATGCGAAGCTCAAAAATGTATCCGGCTTGACAGCCTATTATTATGCGAATGACCTGCGGATGCTTTACCCAACGGTTATTGATGATCTTAATTACGATGCACTAAGAACCCAATACGTGAATGATTTACCCTTACTAAGGGTGGGTACTTCATTCCGCAGTAATATTTTGGGGTCATTTGACTTCATTAGAAATATTGATAATAAAACATTTGCCCAGCTGGAATCTTATTTTGAGGATAAACTCACAAATATTTCAACACCCCCTTTAGGCATGAGCAAATTGACTGAAAATGAAAAATTTGCTTTGACGCAGCTCTATTATAGCGTTTTGAATTATACTAAGTGGGTATATACAAATCCATCTTCGTCTTCTACTGGAGGGAGTTGCCTTCCAAGCACAAATAGCGAATGGAAGGAGGTTGCGAGAGCTGCTTTTCTGGGAGGGCTTAGTAATGGTATTAGGGTTGGTATTGCGGGAGTACAGGCCGGGGCTATTGCTGCAACAGCCGCCGGAAATCCTCTTGCAGGAGGTATTATCGGAGGTATTATTGGATTTTCAATAGGTTCCGTAAGTGGTGCATTCATTGGAGCCGGAGGCCAGATGATGTGGGCCTGTATATCTAATAAGATTTTCAGTCCAAGGAAGGCATATATTTGTGGAGGAAAGCAATATTATGCTTATTCAGTTTCGCCTCCTGCAGGTTGCTTATCCGGCTATCTTTCTCCGCTGACTTCCTCAAATGCTATGCAGGGAGTGGCTGGTGTGGATTTAAGATCTGTTTATGATTACGGACTAGTTCCCAATAAAGGGAAAACCGCACTTGCAACATCAGTGGTTAAGGATTTCAACTGGCTTCTGGGTTGGGTACAATAGTTTTTTTTTAAATTTAATCTTATGAAAGAGAAATTAATCACATTCCTAATTGTCTTCGCCACTTGTTTCACGTTATTCTACTTGACCCAAGATCGCGATTTTGGACGCTTCGTTTTTATCAGTTCTTTAGTTGCTGTATTCTCGGCGCTTACAGAAAAGCACGTGGTCAGGTTCATTGTCAATTCTGTAAAGAAGATCGTGAAGCCGCAAAAGTAATTTCCGTATAACGTCTTATGAAAGAAAAGTCAATAATCTTTTCAATTATATATGCTGGTACTTTCGCCTTGAATTACTTCTTCGCGTCGGATCGCGATATTGCGGGTATGTTTTTTTTTGTAGGCCCTGGACCGGACGGCAATTCGTGGCACTTACTGAAAAATACATGATCAAGTTTGTCGTTAACACTGTAAATAAAATCGCAAAGCCACATGAGCAAGGCCGCGAGTAAGTGCTTATGAAACAAAATCTGTTAATATTTGCCGTAATGTTTGTCGGCAATTTCACCTTGCTTTATTTCTTCTCGTCAGATCGCGATATTGCGGGGATGCTGTTTGTCAGCGCTGGAACGGCTGTAGTCATCGCGCTAATGAATAAATACCTGAAGAAATATGCTGTCAGTGTTATAAAGAGAATTGTTAAGCCACGCGAGTAAGGCCTTGAAAAAAAGAGATTGGTTTGGGTGCGTCACATCGCCAAGCCGCTGTTTTGTGGGCACCAGTCCCTGAACTTCAGTTCGTAGAAATGGAGACAAGGAACATTTAACGCTGAGTATGAACAAAAAAAGAAGCCTGTCTTAATTTTAAGGCAGGCTTCTTTT
>JAOUDZ010000012.1 GCA_029858965.1 Cyclobacteriaceae bacterium | reverse complement strand
GTTACCTAAATGAGATAGAATGATTGACAGAAGATTAAGCGACAGCCAACTCGTGTCGCTCTACGAAAACGGTAACCAGGAAGCTTTCGAAATGCTTTTAAACCGACACAAATCAAGGATTTACACGGCAATTTATCTGATCGTAAAGGACAGGTATACTGCTGAAGATCTCTTGCAGGAAACCTTCATTAAGGCCATCAATACTATTCGCGGAGGTAAGTATAACGAGGAAGGAAAATTTTTACCCTGGATCAGTCGTATTGCGCATAATCTTGCAATAGACAATTTCAGGAAGAATAAACGTTATCCGGAAGTTGTATTTGAGGACGGAAGCAGACTCTTTAATTCCATGGAGTTTGCGGAGCAGTCAATGGAAGACAAGCAGATTTTTAGAGATACACGCACAAAACTCAGAGAGTACATTAGAGAATTACCGGTAGAGCAGAAGCATGTCTTGATCATGAGACACTACCTGCAAATGAGTTTTCAGGAGATTGCGGAACGCACAGGGGTGAGCATCAATACAGCCTTGGGAAGAATGCGGTATGCGCTCATAAATCTGCGAAAACGGATGGTGAAACACAGAGCCTATGATAAAGACTTTTACCCAAACGGACTTAATCAGGTATTTATACCAAGAGACCACGGAGAGGGAGACGAAGGAGATTGACAATGCCTTGATTTGCGACAGTGAGTTGCAGTCCCTTTATGCTGAGCTTCGCTCCATGAAGAAAAACGTGGACATGGCACAGTTGGAACCATCGCCTTCGGCAGTAGACAACATTCTTAGGTATGCAAAAGGCGAATTAGAGCAGCGATCGTAAAGATTTTCCTGTAAATCTTTTAACGAAATTGCTGCGGTTTACAATTCCTTTAATTCAACGCTGCGCCAAAGGACTTTTACACCACCCCCTGAGTGTATTTGGAGGGCAATCTTTCCATCAGCTGATCCGATTTTTTCATCGGTAAGGGTAACCATCTTATGACCATTTAACCATGTAGTCACCTGGTTCCCGTCCATTCGGACTACCATGGTATTCCATTCCCCCTCTTTTAGAAACTTCTCCTTTTCGGGATCAGGCTTAATGAGCCAACCTCTTCCATAGGATTCATAAATCCCTCCGGTGCCCATATTCAGGGGAGCAACCTCTGCTTGCCAGCCACTAATTATCACGCCATCAATGGAACAGTGGAAAAATACACCGCTGTTCCCATTCGATTCCTGCTTAAACTCAACTGTAAGTTCAAAGTTTTTGAAATTCTTTTCAGAAACAAGGTATCCATATTCCTTATCAGGACCACTTTCGCAGATCAGTAGGCCGTCTTCCACAAACCACTTTTCTGTTCCGTGTATTTTCCAGCCTGTCAGGTCTTTGCCATTAAAAAGCTGGATTTGCGCCATCGACGCGGTTCCCAGCATCGTGAGCATGAATAATGTTACAATCTTCTTTACCACAGTTTTCTTATTTGTCGTGAAGCTACAAAGCAAAGGCCATTACATAAAATTACTTCGTGCTGTGCTGTCAAAATCATTGATCAGTGGCTTATTTCCATTCAATGGGCTGCCCTTATGAACAACGGGCCACATCAGACTGGTGAATTCAGTCTTTATGCTTTACCGAAAGCACCGTAAAAATCATCAAACGCAAGCCGGTACGGGCTGAACTATTCTTTTCTTTGCATTTGTGAAAGTCTTGATTCTCCATCAACATTTCAATACGCCCCAGGAAGGAGGAGCGATACGGTCCTATTATCTGGCAACAGCCCTTGCCGCACAGGGTATAAAGCCCATTGTTATTACCAGTCACAACAAAAAGCTATACAACATAGTCGATAAGGATGGCATTGAGGTTCACTATTTACCCGTACCCTATAATAATCATTTTGGATTTTGGAAAAGAAGCTTCTCGTTTTTGCGTTTTGCCCGGGGAGCGTTCAGGTTGGCAGGTAATTATAGGGAAGCAGAAGTATGTTACGCTATTTCAGCTCCCTTAACTGTAGGACTGGCTGCACTGTCTATCCAGCGCCGATATAGAATTCCTTATATCTTTGAAGTGGGCGACCTGTGGCCAGACGCACCCATCCAGTTGGGCTTTGTTAAAAACCGTTTCCTGAAGAATGCATTGTATCGACTTGAAAAGACTATCTATAACAACGCTCAAGCAATTGTTGCACTTTCAGACATGATTAAATCCGGTATTGAGAAAAAGGTACCCGGTAAGAAAATTCAGGTTATCCCGAACATGGCGGATACTGATTTTTATAGACAAGAAGACAAAGACCAACAGCTGGAAAAAAAGTTTGGTGTCGAGGGAAAATTTGTTGTCTCCTATATTGGTGCAGTGGGAATGGCAAATGGATTGGATTTTTTTGTTGAATGCGCGAAAGCAAGTCAATCCGCTAGACTACCTGTCTATTTTCTGCTGTGTGGAGATGGTGCAATGTTGGAAAATCTTAAGCAAACAGTTGAAGAGCTGCAGTTAAGTAATTTTTCCTTCATCCCATTTCAAAATCGCGCGGGTGTCCGCGCCGTAATGAATGTGACCGACGCAATATTTATTTGTTACAAGCCCATTCCAATTCTGGAGACGGGTTCCCCCAATAAATATTTTGATGGGTTGGCGTCAGGCAAATTGATCATCAGCAATTTTGGGGGATGGATTAAGGAGGAAACGGCAAAACAGCAATGTGGGATTTCCGTTGATGCGAAAAACCCACTTGATTTCGTGAAACAGATCGAACCTTTTGTGAAATCCCCAAGCCTTCTCAGACAATTTCAGCAACAGAGTCGCCTACTCGCAGAATCTCGCTACGCCAGAAAGATACTCAGCATAAAATTTGCTAAGGTGTTCGGGTAGTTAGTAGGGCTTCTCTAACAGCTGTTATTTGATTTCTTTTTCAAAAATCTTCCCGGTTTTCTTGTTTTTGAGAATCAATTTTTTGGCACCGTAATGCGTCATTTCTTCTTTGACCAGGTAGTGGTCAGCATCGTAGTCAGTTAAATGCTGGTCTTGCGACAATCCGGTTTTGCCTCTCCATACGTCGAGTTTGACTGGTTCCCATTGTTTTGACTTTGCCGAAGCATAAGCCGCATCCAAAACGGCGTTGACGATGTAGCCGTCATAAAAAGTCTCCTTTGGCTGCGTTCCATTTTCCATGGCGTTAAACATGTCCATGAACATGTGGTTGTACCCTAACTCATTCAACTCATCGCCTACCGGAAATACCCATCCTGTATTGCTTTCGGCCTTTTCGGCAACATAATTTGCACTCTTCCCGGTAGTGAACATTTCAAAACCAGTACGCAAAAAGCTGTTTACCCAGATCGTTCCCTCGGTTCCCATCACTTCATCTCGTAGGTCAAGCCCGCCGCGGAATGTCCAGCTTACCTCGAACTGCGCAATGGATCCATTCTCATATTTTATCAATCCTATAGCATGATCTTCAGCATCGATAGGTTTTACCTGTGTATCGGCCCAGCACATTACTTCTATGGGCTTAATGTCCTTTCCGATATAGCTTCGTGTAATTTCCACGCAGTGGCAGCCGAGGTCAAGAATACAACCTCCTCCTGCCTGTTCGATATCCCAGAACCAATCGCTGTGCGGACCAGGATGTGTTTCGCGCGATTTTGCCCAGAGAATTCTGCCTAAGGCGCCATTTTTTACACTTTCATGGGCCTTGATAAATTTCGGGGTATACACCAGATCTTCCAGGTAGCCGTTAAAGATGCCGGCTTTTTCTACCGCTTCCAGCATGCGTTTAGCTTCACTGGCGTTCCGGCCTAGTGGTTTCGTTGAAATGACAGCTTTGTTGTGTTTGCAGCATAGCATGACAGCTTCCTCATGGAGATTATTCGGCAGGGATATGCAAACTACTTCAACTTCCGGGCGATTAATGGCCGCTTCCATATCCGTTGTGACAAAGGCTACGGTATAGTCATCAGCGAATTTCTTTGCGCTTTCTTGTTTCCGCGAATAGATGCTTACAATTTTGTCTTTGGACCTATACCCCTGCAGCGAGTCAGCATAAAACCGGCCAATGAAACCGGAACCTAGCATGGCGATATTCATAGTTATTAATATTTAAATATAGGACACAATTTCTTTTTCGGCACCTGAAAATACGATGGTGGCTATGCTAAATTAAAGGATATTGAGATCTAAACCCAAGGTAAATTCTGGTTTGTTCTATCTGCATAGGCAGACGCAGAAATGATGAATACTATTCAACGTTGTATCGAATTGCCGATTTCCATGCATCCAGAAAGACTCATTTTATTTTACTTGTGCTAATCTGGATGTGCTATAGTTGAAATTATTTACTATTTGATGGTCGTGTGAGTGAGCTTCAGCGCAGCCCATTGCTCGCGCTCGTCACGACCTGCTTCTCGGAGGTTGTATAGGTCAGCCTGACGCAATAAATCAGGGATATCATGCGTGTAAAAGCCGCTGATCAGCAGGAGTCCATCATCGTCCAGGTATTCTTTGTATAGGTTCATTTCATCCAGCAGCACATTCTTGTTGATGTTGGCGAGAATAATATCAAATTTTCCCGCGAATGTTAGTTCACCCAGCTTACCCAGCTGCTGATGAATATTGAGACACCCGTTGACTTCAATATTTTCTTTTCCGTTGCTCACGCTCCATTCATCAATATCGAATGCTTCTACTGCTTTTGCACCTAACTTGGATGCCATAATGGAAAGAATAGCAGTTCCGCAACCAGCATCCATCACGCGTTTATGTTGATGATTAATCTGTAACTGATTCTTAATCATCAAATACGTTGTTTCATGATGTCCTGTACCAAAAGACATCTTTGGGGTAATGATAAGTTCGTAAGGATATACTTTTTCAATCTTGTGAAAATCAGCGCGAATCACGCATGTATCCTCAACAATGATGGGTTGGTAATTTCTCTCCCATATTTCATTCCAATTTTGTTTTTCAATACGATCATGAAAGAATTGGACTTGCGTTAGCCTGCTGTATTTATCTTTAATGGCTTGAAGTTGCACTTTGTCATACTTTTCCATTTCAACGTAAGCCTCAAAACCATTTTCCGTTTCCAGGAAACTGTCAAATCCAGCCTCACCCATTTCGGCCATAATGAGTTCCAAAAAATCATGATCACAAGACACCTGGAGGCGAGAGTAGTACATACCGTAATTGATCGTGTTTAGTGATAAGAGGTTAATCCTCCTTAACCATCAGCAACTAAACATCAACCATTGATTTAATGATTTCTGTAAACTCTCTTGATTTAAGCGACGCGCCACCGACGAGGCCGCCATCTACATCAGGACAGGCAAAAAGTTCTTTTGCGTTCGCCGCATTTACACTGCCGCCATACAAAATAGGAATTCCATCAGCTGTACCTTGTCCATATTTTGAAGCAAGATGCTTTCGAATCACGGAATGCATATCCTGCGCTTGTTGCGAAGAGGCTGTCTTACCTGTTCCAATGGCCCAAACCGGTTCATAGGCAATGACTACCTTCTCCAGACTGGCATTGTCAAGATGAAAAAGACCTTCCTCTACCTGTTTTTTTACCAACGCTTCATGTCCATTATTTTCACGGACTTCAAGGGGCTCCCCACAACAGAAAATGGGTGTTATACCGTGCTTCAATGCAGCATCAATCTTTTTGGCAAGAACCTTACCGTCTTCACCAAAATATTGCCTTCTCTCACTATGCCCCAAAATTACATAGGGCATACCTATTGACTTGAGCATCGCCGCGGATACCTCCCCGGTATAAGCGCCAGCTTCGTGTTCGCTGCAATTCTGCGCCGCAACTAAAATTCCTGAATCCTGACCAAGCAAATTCCTAACGGGGACTAAATAGGGGAAGGGGGCACAAAGGATTATCCTGACACTACCCTTTACTTCAGCTGCCACCATGCCTTTCAGTTCAGCAGTTAAGGTCAGTGCTTCTTCCAGAGTTTTGTTCATCTTCCAGTTACCGGCTACAATTTTTTGTCGCATAGAGAAATTTTGGTTTTAGTTATTACGTCAAAGATAAGCAGGCTTTCCGCTTATTTTCTTCTTGGTTTGTATGTGGACTCTTTGAATAATCTTTGGGCATCATCCATCTCCATCAGTTGTGGCAGAGCAATATCTGAATGACTCCCGGCGTATTTGTTGACAATTTGCCAGCCTATCCATTGGCCAATGCGCCCGGGACATTTTTCCCCAACTTGAATTGTTATCGGTCGTTCACCCAGGTAATCCTGCTTGTCTTTATGGTTTGTCGAGAATAATACCTGGCTTTCTATGAACCTTGACCATATCAAATCTTCGTTCTTGCGCGATCCCTCTATCTCTTCGGGTGTGTACCAAATGAAAACGCTGTCCGGGACACAGGGCAACATATGTTTGGCGAAATAGAACGACTTACCATAGGTAACCATATCCGCAAGCACCGTTTTGTCACTCAATACCGATTTGTTAAAGCGATCACTAATTCCATAAATCAACAAACAGGAGGGAACGATGTCATTTGGATCATACTTGCGAAGCAGATACGCGTACATCTTCGGCCGGTATTTTGCGCCTTTGCCCAGGTAGAAATCAAGGCTTATAATAATCAGGGAATCAGTAACCATCAGATCTGTATCCAGTCCGGAAACCACCGTTTGGATTTTTGGAGGAATGAAATCTGGATAGTAATAGCGGAGATTTATGAAAGCTTCCTCAAATTGAGATTTTAACCCAGTCAGGTTTCCGAACACGCGTTGCGTTTCGGCGAGCAAGGTGTCGAGATGAGGGTTGTTTAGGCGGGTAAATATTTCATCGACAAAAATAGAATCAGATGGATACTCTGCTCTGCGAAAAATTTCGTCCCGGATAACCGGATAGCGTGTGAATAATCTGATGAGCTGATCTTTTGAGTTGACGTTGATAAATGAATCCTGCAGTGATTCAAACCTTAAGTCGATAGTAGTATTTGAAGTTTCAGGCTGGAAAACACATTCTTCATTTTCCCTACCACATCCGGCCAGCCAAAGAGAAATGAGTGCAAAAGCAAGCGCTTTGTTCATGCAATGGAATTTCACGCGAAGATCGCATTTTTTTGCCGCTGGTGAAACCTAATTCCAATGCGCAATAGGTGATGACTACAGACAACTTACAGTGCTTGAAGTGGAGAATGGATATACTTGTTCATATGTCATCATTTAGTCTTCGAAAGTAAGTTTGTCCATTGGGGCTGATCGCGTTAATCTCAGGCTTTTGACCGTTTCGTTTACCGTTACGTGGACAAGGTTGGACTGATCGTGATAAGTCTTCATAATAATATCATTCATCACCTGAATAGTTTTCCATTTTTTCACTTTACTTACTTCAATGTAAAATATAAAAGCCTGACCCTCCTGTTCATGGCCAAGGTACAATGTCGTTTGTGGCTTGCCGTCCAGGACAATCTTGAAATGTGCTTTGAGATAATCGATCATCATCTGATCAACGTTGAGTCCTTTCGGGTTTTCTATATCCAATTCCGGGTTCTTGAATTCTTCGCGAAGTGTAACTTCAAGGTCATCCATGAACACACGCATCATGATTTCAAGCCTTCTCTCCTCAGCATCCATTTCGATTTCTGTAACAGATAGATGCATCGGATGAAGCATCAGCGAAATAATGATGTATGGGGTTTTGCAAAAGATGGAAATGAATGAAAGCATTATCGGCTATAGTTTTTGACCTGCAAAGATTAGCTTTTCAAAAACAATACCGAAATGAAATTTTGCTTATCGCTGAAAATGAAATATTCCATTGGCCACCCATCGGCAGTTCCTGAGCCGGGGAACAATCACGCTATCAAAAATGAAAATATTCTACTATACTTGCTTCCCTTTTAAAATTTGATCAGGCATGTCTGAATTTAGATTGTATTTTAGTCTGGGGAAGGATCATATTCTGGATTATGTTAATGGATACGATCATATTCTATTTGTTATTGTTTTGTGTGCATTGTATATTAGCCGGGACTGGAAAAAGGTGCTTATTCTGGTTACGGCCTTCACAATAGGGCACTCCACTACCCTGGCACTGTCAACACTAAACGTGATCACAGTAAAAGGTGAACTTGTAGAATTTCTTATTCCCCTTACAATCTTCATCACAGCTGTTTCGAACCTGTTCAAAAACGAAAACAATATCTCGGATCGGGCGGTACAGATGAACTACTTCTATGCAGCTTTTTTTGGCCTCATTCACGGGTTGGGATTTTCAAACTACTTGCGCAGTATCCTTAGAAAAGATGAGAGCATTGTAACACAACTTTTTGCTTTCAACCTTGGTCTGGAGGTGGGTCAGATCATTGTTGTAGTGCTTTTCATGTCAATCAGTTTCATTTTGGTCGATTTGTTTGGATTGAACCGAAGGGACTGGAAAATGGTTATTTCCTCGGCCGTAGCGGGGATCGCGCTTATCCTGATGAAGAATGCCGTGTATTGGATAGAATAACTCAGTTAACGCAACAATAGCAAATGAAGCAATTTTTGATTTTTTTATGGCTTACCGCAGCAAACCTGTCATTCAGCCAGCAAAATCCTGCCTGGCAGGGAAAGTTTGAGCAACTGGGCCAAACCTTACCAACACCCAATGAATACCGCACCGGATCCGGGGCTCCTGGCCCTAAGTACTGGCAGCAAAAAGCGGACTATGAAATCAGTATTGAGTTGAACGATGCTAATCAGAGTATAACGGGAGCTGAAACAATAACTTATACCAACAACTCACCAGACGTCTTGAAATATCTGTGGCTGCAACTTGATCAAAATTTAATCGCCGCGGAAAACAATCTCGCCAGCACCACCACCAGTGTCGTCATGGATTCAGTAGCGGCCAAGACTTATGCTGACAAGGTTTCCGATTTCAAAGGCGGGTTTGTGTTAAAGAAGGTCACGGAAGTCAACGGCAATCCGATTCCATTTACTGTTAACAATACCATGATGCGCGTTGACCTGCCTCAACCACTTAAACCGGGTCAGAAGTACTCATTTTATGTAGAATGGTCGTTCAACATTGTGGACCGCAATGTTTTCAGAGAGCGCAGTGGACTGGAGTATTTTCCTGATGATGGGAATTACATTTACACCATCGCACAGTTCTTTCCACGGATGTGTGTATATGATGATTATGAGGGATGGCAAAACAAGCAGTTTCTTGGTCAGGGCGAATTTACCTTACCTTTTGGCGATTATAAAGTACGCATCAAAGTGCCTGCTGATCACCTGGTTGGCGCAACAGGCATTTTGAGAAACCCATCGGAAGTATTGTCTAAAACAGAACTTGATCGGTTTGAGCAAGCAAAAACATCCTTCGATAAACCTGTAATTATCGTCACCCAGGCAGAAGCAACGCAAAAGGAGCAAGTAAAATCTACCCTGAAGAAGACGTGGGAATTTCAGGCGGAAAATGTTCGTGATTTCGCGTTTTGCACTTCCAGAAAATTTATTTGGGACGCGCAAGCAGTAAAGATTGGCGATAAAACACCGCTCGCGATGTCGTACTATCCAAAAGAAGGTAATCCACTGTGGGAGAAAGAGTCTACGAAGGCGGTAAAGAACACGCTTGAGGTTTATTCAAGATACACGATTGACTATCCTTATCCTGTTGCCATCTCCGTGCATACGGCAAGTATTGGAATGGAATACCCTATGATTTGTTTCAATTATGGCAGGCCCAATAAAGACGGCAGCTATAGCGCCCAAACACGCCAGAAAATGATTGGCGTCGTTGTGCATGAGGTTGGCCATAATTTTTTCCCGATGATCATCAACAATGACGAGCGCCAGATTACCTGGATGGATGAAGGGGTTAATAGTTTTGTTCAGTTGCTGACAGAGCTGGAGCGCTATCCGGATATCCGTTGGAGCCGAGGCAAGCCTACCGAACTTGTACCCTATCTCAGCGGGGATAAAGCTAAAATGCGGCCCCTGATGACCAACTCGGAACAGATTATTGCATTTGGTGATGAACAGTATGCAAAGGCCGCGACAGGTCTTTTCATGCTTCGCGAAACGATCATGGGCCCAGCATTATTTGATAGATCATTTAAGGAGTATGCCCAACGCTGGGCCTTTAAGCACCCGAAACCTGCTGATTTCTTTCGCACCATGGAAGATGCTTCGGCCGTTGATCTGGATTGGTTCTGGAAGGGATGGTTCTATACTACCGACGTAAATGACCAGGCGATTGATAAAGTACGGTGGTTTAGAGTGCGAGACGAGCAAGCTGGTCTGGAGAAAAGAAATATGACTGTAAGAAAAGGGGATTTGTCAAATGAAGCAGGCAGTACCCAATTCGACAACTTTAACAATGGGCCGGAGCCGCTTAGTCTTATTGCAACTGATCCCAGGCTAAACGGAGAATTTTTGAGTCGCATAGACGATAATGCTATCATACAGAAGCTGCAGGACAAAAATATATATGAGGTAACATTGACCAACAAAGGCGGACTGGTTATGCCTGTTATTATTGAATGGACATTCAAAGACGGCACAAAAGAAATTGACAGGATACCCGCTGAAGTCTGGAGGCTAAATGAGCAAAAAATCACCAAAGTATTTGTGAAGCAAAAAGAGGTGAGCAACATCGTCCTTGATCCAAACCGGGAGTTAACGGATATCGATATGCAGGACAATGTATTTCCTAAAACCCTTCCGGCGACTAAGTTCGATGCTTTTAAGAAAAAGTCAAGATAGCCATCAAACGTACCCCAGATAGGAGTAGATTCCTACCCAGGAGGAGGTGGCTTCGAAGAAGATAGCATAACATTCCAGCTGTTTGATTACAAATTTTTTTGGAGTGCGGGATTTTTCAGGCACTTTTGTTGCCCCGTTATGTCTGGATAACCGAATAGATAAGATGAAGTTTATTTATATCGCAGTTTTTGTCATATTTTTTGCGTTTGACATCGCTGCGCAAAATCAAGCTTGGAAAGGCAAATTTGAGCAGTTAGGGGAGGTTCTTCCCACACCAAACAGCTATCGCACCGGTTCAGGCGCACCAGGGCAAAATTACTGGCAGCAAAGGGCTGATTATGTCATTGACGCAGAAATTGATGACAATACCCAGCTGCTCACTGGGTCGGAGACGATCACCTATTACAATAATGCTCCCGAAGCACTTAGCTTTCTGTGGCTGCAATTGGACCAAAATATTTATGCGGAAGGAAACCTGACTGACCAATCCAGAACCGGGTTGATCAGGGATTCTGTGCCTGCTAGTTTTTTCAAGCCACTATCAGGAGTAACTATTTCTGATTACAAAGGTGGTTTCACGATAAAATCAGTCAAGTATGAAGGTAGCAAGAATCTTCCTTACATCATCAACCATACGATGATGCGTGTTGATCTGCCTGTACCTTTGAAAACAGGAGAGAAATTTACTTTTTCAGTTGCCTGGAGTTTCATAGAATCCGACAGGCAGGTTTTTGATGGCCGCAGCGGATATGAATTTTTTCCGGAAGACGGAAATTACGTTTACACCTTCGCCCAATGGTTTCCCCGGATGTGTGTGTATGATGATTATGAGGGCTGGCAAAACAAGCAGTTTCTAGGACAAGGAGAGTTTGCCTTGGTATTCGGGAACTATAAAGTCCGGATAACCGTGCCATCCGATCACATTGTAGGTGCTACCGGGTTAATCCAAAATCCAAAGGATGTTCTTTCCAAAGAGCAACTTGAGCGACTTGAAAAAGCCAAAAAAACTTTTGATAAGCCTGTTTTCATTGTTACACAAGAGGAGGCGACAAAAAGAGAAAAAAGCAAATCGACAAAGAAAAGTACCTGGGAATTCTATGCGGAGAATGTTCGTGATTTTGCCTTTGCGAGCTCACGTAAATTTATCTGGGATGCACAGGCTGTCAAAGTAGGCAACAGAACTCCCCTGGCGCAATCCCTGTATCCAAAGGAAGGTAATCCGCTATGGGAGAAAGAGTCGACAAAAGCAATTAAGAATACGCTTGAACTCTACTCGGAACGAACATTTGATTATCCCTATCCGGTAGCTTATTCGGTTCATTCCGCAGAGCAGGGGATGGAGTATCCAATGATCTGTTTCAACGGAGAACGACCAAACAAAGAAGGAAAATATTCTAAGCAGACACTATATGGTCTTGTGCAGGTAGTTGTACATGAGATTGGACATAACTTTTTCCCTATGATCGTGAACTCAGATGAGCGTCAATGGTCATGGATGGATGAGGGTCTGAATACCTTCCTGGAGAAGGAAACGGTTCGCACACGGTATCCGGAGTTATTCGGCACACACGGCACACCCAGGGGTATCGTGCCATTCATGAAAGGGGACAAGAGTCAAATGCGTCCAATCATGACAATGTCTGATAATGTCAGGAAGTCCGAATTTGGCTTCAACGCTTATACAAAACCTTCTGCGGCACTGACGATACTTCGTGAAACGGTAATGGGGCCGGAACTGTTCGACAAGGCATTTAGAGAATATGCGGAGCGCTGGGCGTTCAAACATCCAAAACCGGCTGACTTTTTCCGAACGATGGAAGACGTTTCGGCTGTTGATCTTGATTGGTTTTGGAGAGGCTGGTTCTATACAAACGATAATGTAGATGTGGATTTGGCAGAGGTGAAATGGTTCAAACTGCGATCTGAAAAAATGGATCCTGAAAGGAAAGATGTGAAGGTCAGGAAAGGGGACCTTGCTTCAACTGAAGGAAGTAAGAATGGCAATGATTTCAGCAATGGACCAGAGGGGTTTACTTTGACCAACACCCCCGACATCTTAAATGGCGAATTCAGAAGCCGAATAGATGACAATGCCATCCGCTTGCGATTGGAGGGTAAGAATATATATCAAATAAAATTCAGGAATGTGGGAGGGTTGGTCACACCGCTCGTCATTGAGTGGACCTACACAGACGGCTCCAAAGAAATTGAAAGAATCCCGGCTGAAGTATGGAGGATAAATGAAGCCGAAATCACCAAGGTATTTATTAAGGACAAGGAAGTCGTCAATATTCTGCTTGATCCAAACTTCGAACTGGCGGACACAAATCAGGATAATAATATCTTTCCCAAAAGAGCTATGCCTTCTAAATTTGAACAATTTAAGAAGGACAACTACTAGGATTTAGACTGTTGTGAATAGATTCAGCGCACGCGTTAAATCCACATTGCCGCCAGTGAGTATGATTCCGACTTTTTTATTGTAAAATTTTTCCTTTGCTTTTGAGACGGCCGCTAAGGGTACAGCACCGGAAGGTTCAACAATAATTTTCAGGCGTTCCCAAATCAGACGCATAGCAGATATAATTTCGGCGTCGGATACGGTAATAACTTCTTTCACATATCGTTGAATGATGGGAAACGTCTTATCCCCCAGGGATGTTAACAATCCATCCGCAATGGAATTTGCCTGTGAGGTTTCTATTTTACCCGATTGCATGGATCGAAAGGTATCGTCTGCACCAGTAGGCTCGGCAGCCATTACGATTGTATTGGGAGAAAAGTATGCAGCGGCCAATGCTGTTCCGCTCAACAGCCCTCCTCCACCGACTGGTACGATGATGATGTCGACGTCGTTCACTTCTTCAAACAGCTCCTTCGCAGCTGTTGCCTGTCCGGCAATGACCGCATAATTATTAAAGGGGTGTATTTCCGTTGCTCCTGTTTTTCGAACAACCTCTGCCAGCATTTTTTCCCGCGCTTCAAGCGTGGGTTCGCATTCAAATATTTCTCCAGCAAAACCGCGAACGCCTCGTTTTTTTATTTCTGCGGATGTTCGTGGCATAACGATATACGAGCTTACACCTGCAATCTTTGCGGCGCGTGCAAGAGCTTGTGCATGATTGCCAGAAGAATGTGTTGCCACTCCTTTGCTTAGATCTTTGGAAGAAAGTGAGCGTACCGCATTCATTGCACCGCGCGCTTTGAAGGCGCCAATTTTTTGAAAGTTCTCACATTTAAAAACCAGCTTGCATCCTGCTAGCTCGTCTAATCCTGTGGAGGTTAATAGCGGCGTGTAGTGAACATAGGGCTTAATGCGCGTATGGGCTTCTGCTATAGTTTGGCTGTCTGGAATTGGCATAGGGTAATGAACTTGAGAAAGCAACGGCATCGGGTTAAGTCTAAACGCAAACAACGAATAACTTTTGAACTTATCTTTTCGCCATCTTATTGTTTCTATAAATCTCCTTCCCCTTATCGTTCCATTCCGCTTTGATGTATGGTTGTACGGTTTCGTCAAAGGGTTCTTTTGAATAGGCGATAATCTTTTTGCGCTTTCCATTTGCATAGAACTCTGTCCAATCGCCAACTTTTTCATCCCATTTATACTCCCCCTGCACTGCCAGATTGCCATTTTCGTGGAAGAAATAATAGTATCCTTCTTTTTCACCATATTCGATTGGTGTCATTTCCTTCATCCGCTTGCGTTCGTGGGGATCGTAATAGCTTACCAGCGATTCCTTGGGCCAACCGTGGTAGTATCGGTCTTTGTCCTTGAGGGTACTGTCTCGGTTATACTCCATCCACCGCCCATGCCGGGTTCCTTTGTAAAATATACCCTTCTGTAAAACGACCTGCCCCTGCCGCTTTTCATATGGGCCATGCAATAGAACTCCCTTCGCTGGATCAAATGTCGTGGTTTTCCTTATTTCGCGTCGGGTATAGTCATACCAGTATATATCGCGGACAAAAGTCTGAGGCCGTTCCGATTTCTTTAGATAGTAAAAGAGTTCATACGTGACCCTGTCGCCTTCACCTTTACGGGTAAAAGCTTTTTTGGTCTTAATTCCGTAGAAGACTTTCTTTTTTGGCTTCTTTTTTTTGGAAGTATTAATAGGCTCCTCTTCTTTTTGGAAATCGAGGTTGACAGGCGTATCAATGGTAAAACGCTGATCTTGTTCATCCATTTGGCCCCACGAAACCAACGGGACGACAAGCATGACAACGGTCCACAGCTTCCTGAAAAATTTCATAAAGAAAATAACGCTCTAATCGTGTTGTTATTGTAAAAATAAGAAACCCGTCCGATTTTTAGAAATCCGGACGGGTTTGATGTGATTCAGATAATATGCATCACGAAACTAATTCAACACTCCGCTTGATAAAGTTAGTCAGATCAGCACCTGTAAGCATATTCTGCGAAAGCAGCGCCAGGTCATAGGCCTGTTTGGCAAGCTTTGTTTTTTGCTCCTCTTCAGCTTTCAGTATTTTCTGCACGATCGTGTGGTTTCCGTTTATGGCTACGTTGTAGTTGTCTGGCATGGTGCCCATAAATGAATAGCCTCCACCGCCCATTTTTGACATATCCTTCATACGCCGCATAAATTCGCTCATGGTGATGACCACAGGGAGATCTTCTGGCGACAGGGATTCAACGGTAACCGTCATGTTTTTGTTGGCAATGGCCTTTTCGAATACCCCCTTTACCTGTTCTTTTTCTTCATCGCTTAACACGCTTTCCATTTTCTCATCTTTATCGATGAGTTTGTCCGCCGTTTCGCTGTCGACGCGTTTAATCTGAACTTTTTCTAATTTTTGTTCAAGTGTATTGATAAAGTGATTATCCAGAATACCATCGAGCAGCAAGACATCATACGATTTGGTTTTGGCGGCCTGAATGAAGCTATCTTGTTTACCAGCGTCTGATGCATACAGGAAAACCACATTGCTATCCTTATCAGTTTGGGATGCCTTTACCTTTTCCTTGTATTCGTCGAACGTAAAATAATTTCCTTCCACGTTTTTTAACAAAGCAAAATCTTTTGCGCGGTCGTAGAATTTCTCGTCGCTAATAATACCATACTTCACGAAGATGTTGATATCGTCCCATTTTTTTTCAAAATCCTTGCGATCCTTCTTAAATAATTCCGCCAGTTTGTCTGCCACTTTCTTGGTAATATGCTGGCTTATCTTCTTCACGCTTGCATCACTTTGCAGGTAGCTTCGAGACACGTTAAGGGGAATATCAGGAGAATCTAATACACCGTGTAACATCATCAGGAAATCAGGTACGACGTCCTTGACTTCATCAGTTATGAATACCTGGCGTGAATAAAGCTGTATCTTATTCTTCTGCATCTCAAAGTCGTTCTTCACTTTTGGAAAGTATAGAACGCCGGTAAGGTTGAATGGATAATCTACATTGAGGTGAATCCAGAAAAGTGGATCTTCTGAGAAAGGATAAAGTTCTTTGTAAAAGTTTAAGTAGTCCTCGTCTTTCAGATCTGCAGGCGCTTTGATCCAAAGTGGAGCAGGATTATTGATAATCCGGTCGACGGTGATCTTTTTTTGCTTCGGTTTTCCATCAGCATCAACGCCGTCGTCAATACTTTCTTCTTTTGTGCCGAATTTGATTTCGACGGGCAGAAACTTGCAGTATTTTTCCAGGATACCTTTCAACTTCCACTCGTCCAAGAATTCCTCAGAGTCTTTGTTTATGTGCAGAATAACATCGGTTCCGCGCGTTTTCTTTTTTGTGGCGGAAAGTTCGAACGCTGTCGAGCCATCGCAGACCCATTTTGCACCTTCGTCTGCACCAACTTTGTACGATCTGGAAATGATCTCTACATTGTCTGCCACCATAAAGGAAGAATAGAAACCAAGACCAAACTTCCCGATAATATCCTTAGCGTCAGTCTTGTCCTTAAACTTTTCAACAAATTCTGCTGCACCGGAAAAGGCAATCTGGTTGATGTATTTTTTGATCTCCTCACCGGTCATTCCAATACCTTTGTCGCTTACCGTGATGGTTTTCTTCTTTTTGTCAAAGCTCACCTCGATTTTCACATCGCCAGTCTCGCCATCGTATTCGCCCAGTGATGTGAGTTTCCTGAGTTTTTGCGTGGCGTCTACGGCATTGCTAACCAATTCACGAAGGAAGATTTCATGATCGGAGTATAGAAATTTCTTAATGATTGGAAAAATATTCTCGGTGTGGATTGAGATGGTACCTTTTTCTTGTACTTCTGCCATATTGTTTAGTTTTCAAGTTAAATGCTGAGAAAAGAAGGGAATAACAAAAAATCCCTGCGTGATACAAGGATTTCAAAAGTTGTTCCATTTACGCCTTTTCTGACAGGTTGTCATTCTGCGCGGCTATGCTCATTTACCTGTAAGCGTCCGTTTAAAGACATAACAGGTGATGAAAATTCCTTCATTGTCACCTTTTCCCGCGTCACTTTCGACGCCCCACTGGTCACACTAAGAGATAGTATCCAATGATTCCAGAAAATGACAAGACTATCTCAAGCGATCCGCATCACGGACAAGTCTTTCATCTTTGCGGATAAAGCGGTTGGCCAGCAGATTGCAAATGACGGCTGCTCCGGGCAACCACAATCCTAAACCGTATTGGCCGCCAACCTCCAGGCCTTTAATAAGTTGGCTGGCGAAATAGACGGCTGATCCTATTGTGCCTGCCAAAAATAGCGAGTTGAGTGCCCCAAACTTCATCTGCGTGAGGCGATTTTTATATTTCGAGATTTCGATGAAGGCGAGGGTGGCAGAGGCGATGGCCAGCATAGCCGTTAACGCATACGGGTTGTATAGGTAGACTTCACCTTTCTTATAGTAAAAGGCGGTAAGGACATTCGCCTCCCCATTAATTTCTACTGACCAAATGGGTAAAATGAGGCTCCCCAATAAACTAACGATTGCTGCTACCAGAAATACCGTTTGAATTCTTTGCCACATAAGTACGTTGCTTTAACTTGCTGGCAAAGTAAGTAAAATTTGCACTTTAAAACTGTAACAGTTCAGGGGGTAGTTGTTGGAATATTGTGTAGAGAAGCTTTTCAGTAGTATTGGATAAGTCAAGCCAAATTACCCTTTTAGCACGATCCAAATTGCAGTAATAAAGGGTAAGACTTCATCCAAACGCTGCTAAGCGTGACACCTCACTTAAGCATTGAACCATGAAAGCAGCCTATATCGTTGATATACTTCGAACGCCGATTGGAAAGTATGGAGGAACACTTGCATCCGTAAGACCTGATGATCTTGCTTCTTTGGTAATAAAGAAATTGCTGGAACGAAATCCGGCAATAGATCCGGAGTTAATTGAAGATGTCATAATCGGCGCGGCGAATCAGGCAGGCGAAGACAACCGCAATGTTGCGCGCATGGCTTCTTTGCTGGCCGGACTCCCTGTGAAGGTTGCGGGTGTAACCGTTAACCGTTTATGCGCTTCAGGACTACAGGCCATTATGGATGCCTCACGTGCAGTGATGCTGGGAGAGGGTGATGTCTATATCGCTGGAGGTGTAGAAAGTATGAGTCGTGCTCCCTTTATATTGGCCAAGAATGAAGATCCTTACGCAAGAAAGGTTGAGGTATTCGACTCTACCCTTGGCTGGAGATTCATCAACTCAAACTTGGCAAGCCTATACCATCCATATTCCATGGGTGAGACGGCAGAAAACGTGGCCGGGAAATGGAAAATCAGCCGTGCTGCGCAGGATGCGTTTGCAAATCAATCCCAACTAAAGTACTTCAATGCCTCCTCGGCCGGGCGATTTAACGATGAATTAATTACCGTAGCAGTGCCAAAGCACAAGGCAGAACTGGTTCTTTTCGAAAAAGATGAGCATCCGCGGCTTACATCGATGGAAAAATTAGGAGCGTTGAAGCCTGCATTCAAAGAAAACGGCTCTGTAACCGCTGGCAATTCATCCGGCATCAACGATGGTGCAGCGGCGTGTATTGTTGTTAGCGAGGAGATAGCAAGGAGATTGAATCTTGAACCCCTTGCGCGAGTTGTATCTATGGCGGTTGCCGGTGTAGATCCAGCATATATGGGTATTGGACCCGTACCAGCCACACGAAAAGCTCTACAACGCGCGGGGCTAAGTATAAGTGACTTAGGTCTGATAGAATTGAATGAAGCATTTGCTGCGCAATCTTTGGCCTGCATTGAAGATCTTGAGCTAAATATTGATACTATAAACGTGAATGGAGGGGCAATCGCGCTTGGACATCCGCTAGGATGCACTGGCACGCGTATCAGTGCCACCCTAATTCATGAAATGAAAAGAACCAAAGTACAATATGGACTTGCAACGATGTGTATCGGCGTTGGGCAGGGAGCGACAGTGGTCTATGAGAATCTTAGAAGATGATTAATCGCGGTTTATCGCAAATTTTGAAGTCTTGCCATGCGAAACTTAACAAAGGAGAACGCAGACATTCCAGGACATGAACTTGTTCATGGTAAATAAGACAAACTATCAAAACATATGGCTTGGGATAATATTACCACCTCATGATGAAATACTTCTTTGAAATAGCATATTATGGCAAGAACTACGCCGGTTGGCAGAATCAGGCCAATGCTATCGGAGTACAGTCGGTGATTGAAAATGCCCTTTCCAAATTATTTCGGACACCAATAAAGATTGTTGGCAGTGGGCGTACGGACGCGGGGGTCCATTGTGAGCAACAATTTTTTCATTGCGAACTTGAGATGCCATTCGATTATGATACGTTAATACAAAAACTAAATTCGTTTCTTCCCAAAGATATTGCCGTGCAGGCTATCCGAAAGGTAAAACCGGATGCCAGTGCACGGTATGATGCGGTTGGACGAACGTACCATTACAGGATTACCCGAAAAAAGAATCCTTTCCTTGAAGGACTTGCCTGGCATTTTTTTAAGCCAGTGGATATCAAAACTATGAACAGAGCAGCTGCGTTATTACTGGGCGAACACGATTTTGAATGTTTCAGTAAAGTAAAGACCGATGTAAATCACTTTCTTTGCACCGTTAGTAAAGCGTCATGGCAGGAAGAAGGGCAGATGCTTGAGTTTACGATCACAGCAAATCGTTTTTTAAGAGGAATGGTTCGCGCCATTGTTGGAACCTTGCTGGATGTGGGAACTGGAAAGACATCAATGAAGGAATTTAGGGAAATCATTCAAAGCCGCGATCGAAAAAAGGCAGGCGCTAATGTTCCTCCCTATGGGTTATTTCTGGCAAAGGTCGTGTATCCTGCCAGGATTTTTGTGAAGGAATCGGATCATCCAAGTTTAGCATCCGTAGTCGATAACCGATAATTAGTCAAGTGGAGAAGGAAAAGGTAAGCAGTGGTAATATCATCGATTGGTCAGTTCTTAGCCGACTAATGAAATTCGTTACGCCATACCGTGGCCGGTTTATACTGGTGATTATTCTTACTATCCTGCTGGGTGTCCTCGCGCCGACACGCCCTTTCCTGATACAATATACCCTGGATCGTGATGTTTCGGTCGGTAATTATGAAGCCATGGTGGCGATGATGATGTTATTAGCCGGGCTTTTGATTTTTAATGCCATTGTCCAGTACGCGCATACCTATATATCAGGCTGGCTTGGACAACAGGTGATTCGCGATATACGCGCCAAATTATATGCACATATTATCGGACTCCGACTTTCCTTTTTTGATAGAACCCCAATAGGTAGACTCGTCACCAGAACTATTTCTGACGTTGAAACGCTGGCGGACGTTTTTAGCGAAGGCCTTGCTGCCATGGTTGGCGACCTTCTCCAAATTATTTTTATTCTTGGGTTTATGTTCTATCAGGACTGGAGACTGGCGCTGCTTAGTTTGTCTACCATTCCTTTGTTGCTCATCAGCACCTATGTATTTAAAGAGAAGATTAAGGTGGCCTTTAATGACGTTCGTAACGCAGTGGCTAACTTAAATACTTTTGTCCAGGAACACATTACAGGAATGAACATCGTACAGATTTTTGGAAGTGAGCAGCGGGAATTCGAAAAATTCAATGAAATCAATAACGACCACAAACAGGCAAACCTTCGATCGGTGCTATACTACTCCATATATTTTCCAGTAGCGGAAATTATAGCGGCAGCGGGGATAGGTTTGCTCGTGTGGTATGGTGCCAAGGGTGTGATCAATTATGAAGAAACGGGTATCACGATCGGGAAGCTTATCGCTTTTATCATGTACATTCAGATGTTTTTCCGACCGATACGAATGATTGCTGACCGGTACAACACCTTGCAAATGGGCATCGTAAGCTCTTCGCGCATATTGAATTTGCTGGATTCCACGGAACACGTTCAGAACAACGGTGTAGTGAAAGCAGAACATGTAAGAGGTGATGTGAGGTTTGATCATGTGTGGTTTGCCTACAATGATGCCGCGTATGTTTTAAAGGATATTAACCTCGATATTAAATCCGGTGAAACCATTGCCCTGGTAGGCGCAACAGGTGCAGGAAAATCATCGATAATCAATTTGCTTAATCGTTTTTATGAAATAAACCGTGGCGCTATCCAGGTTGATGGAGTAGATATAAAAGACTATGATCTTGGTACCTTGCGTAAAAACATTGGCGTGGTACTTCAGGATGTTTTCCTTTTCTCGGACACCATTCTCAACAACATTACCCTGGGCAATAGTGAGGTTACAGAAGAGATGGTTTGGCATGCCGCAGATTTGGTAGGCGCAAGACGATTCATTGATCGGCTTCCCGGTAAACTTGCATATAATGTGATGGAACGGGGAGCTACCCTTAGCGTCGGTCAAAGGCAATTAATATCTTTCATTCGTGCTATGGTCTATGACCCAAAAATATTGGTATTGGATGAAGCTACTTCATCTGTCGACAGTGAAACAGAGGAAATGATTCAGCATGCTATAGAGAAAATGATGAGCGGCCGGACTTCCATTGTTATTGCGCATCGTTTATCAACCATACAAAAAGCCGATAAAATTATTGTCCTTGATCATGGTGAAATTAAGGAAGTGGGTCGTCATGAGGAACTCTTGACGCATGACGGCTATTATGCACAACTTCACAGAATGCAGTATAAGGAGTTTGTTTGAGGCGAATATCGCCCGATAAACGTCTAATCGCACTTTCAGAAAGCCAAAACGGTTATATTTGCCTTTAATGCGCTTTCAAAAAATCCTTTTCGTCTCCTGCTTTTGCCTATTCAGCGCCATCACAATGGCGCAAAGGGCGCGCATCTATAACGGAGGTAAGAGTATGTATACCCGCGAAAGGTATAATTCTGCACCCCGTTTCCGCGGAGCCAAGGCGAAAACCATATGTCCAATTTTTGAAAACAGCAAATATCCATATCAGGGAATTGGAATTAAGTTGGGTGACCCTTTTGCCATTACGTACAAGTATTACTTCAATAAGCAAGTGGCCATTGCTGTGGATATAGGGAAAGCTTCCAGCGGCTTATACAACCGATATTTCAGGGAAAAATTTGATGAATATGTTGTGCGCGATACATTCGCCACAAGCGATGCGTCAATAGAATATTACACGCACAAAGTGGTTTCAGATATCATCGGAGAAGTCAAATTTCTGTATCACTTTGACGCCTCAAAGATATCACCGGGGCTGCAAGCATATATCGGCGCAGGCTGGGAATGGAAGAACACGAAGTTACAATACGACTATACCTATAAAAAAAGTGTCAGCGATCCTGATAAATTTGGTCGATTTGATCGGACCAGATTCACTATGGGCCCGCAAGCAGTAGTCGGGATTGAATATGCCTACTTCAAGATTCCAATTTCAGCCTTTATGGAATTGGAATATTTCTCCGACATATTTGCAGATCCGGGCTGGAGTCGCGTTGAAGGAGGGGTTGGATTACGTTACGTGTTTTAATTCTTTATGTCTAGATATATATGGTTAGAGTAGTAATAACCTTTTTGCTTGTTTTCATAGCAGTAAGCACTTTCGCCCAAAAACAAGCCATCGGATTACGCATAGGCGTACCGACTGGCATCACCTACAAGAGATATCTCCCAAAGGATCGCGCAATCGAATTTGGCCTTGGTACAGCTTCATCCGGGTGGAATTCGAATTATTACAAGAATTCCTTTAAGGATGCCGGTCGGTACGACAACTATGATTATCGCGCCCTAAGAATACACGGCACAGTATATTTTCAGGGTCGCTATTTGTTTCAGTTCAACATACCCATTGAAGGGATGGAGGGCAAATTAGACTGGTATTGGGGCATTGGTGTGGTACTTAAGGTAGCGACTGTCGATTATACATATCAAAACAAAACGTCACCTTTTAATGTGGGGAGGGATACACGTACTGATATAGACTTTGGCCCGGATGGTATCGCCGGAATGGAGTACACTTTTCAGGATATTCCACTTGCAGTTTTTGGAGAGATTAGTTTAATGTTAGAATTTGCTGACCGACCATTAACATTTCGGACTTTTGGTGCGGCAGGCGTGCGCTTCAATTTCTAGCAGTTTTCTATGGCTGTTCGGTATTCGTTTCTGCTTCGTCAAGCTGACCTTGTTTTTCAAAGAGATCTTTGTAAAAGCCATCTCGGGAAAGCAAGGCATCATGGGTGCCCTCTTCAACAATTGACCCATCGTTCATCACAATAATTTTATTGGCAAGTTTCGCAGAAGACACACGGTGCGATATAATAATTGTTGTCCGCCCCTGCATTATGCGCTTCATACTGTTGAGAATATTGTTTTCTGTTTTGGTGTCGACTGCAGACAAGGCGTCATCCAACATTAGGATTTTGGGCTCGCGGACTATGGCCCTCGCAATGGATACCCGTTGTTTCTGACCACCGGATAATGTTATGCCGCGCTCGCCAAGCCGTGTATAGAATCCTTGCGGGAATTCCATGATATTCTTGTAGACATCCGCATCCTTGGCTGCTTGTATGATCTTTGCCTCTTCTGGTGCTTTGATTCCAAAGCCGATATTATGGAAGATGGTATCGCTGAAAAGGAATACGTCTTGCGGAACGTAACCTATTTGGCTGCGCAAGCAGATTAGATCGTAATGTGAGATGGGAATATTATCGATTAAGATTTCGCCACCCTGGGTATCATAAAGCCTGGATATCAGGGATGAAACTGTGCTCTTTCCGGATCCTGTGGTTCCGATAATGGCAAGGGACTCGCCGGGATCGATCTTAAATGAAATCCCTTTCAGTGCGTTTATTCCAGTGTCCGGATAAGTAAAATTTACATTTTTGAATTCTACTTCACCCTGAATTTCGCGCACCAGTTCCTTTTCAGATACTATGCTTGTCTTCGTGTTCAGGAATTCATTAATACGTTTTTGTGATGCTTCAGCACGCTGTAATAAGCTGCTGGTCCAGCCTAACGACGCAACAGGCCACGTTAATAAGTTAACATAGATAATAAACTCTGCAATGTTGCCAAATGTTAAATTACCGTTAATCACTTGTGTGCTACCCGCATATACGGTAAGAATGGTGCTCATTCCAATGAGGCCCATAATGAGCGGAAAGAACAGCGATTGAATTTTTGTAAGCTTGAGGGATTCCAGCTTATACTTTTCAGATTCCGTAGTGAATCTCGCAATGGATTCATTCTCTCGTTGAAATGATTTCAACACGCGGATTCCGCTAAAAGCTTCCTGAACAAAGGTGGAAAGCTTGGATTGGCTTTTTTGAATTTGTTCAGACCGTCTTTCAACTTTACTGTTTACGAAGAAAATGCTGATCGACAAGAAAGGAAGCGGGCTGAGGGCGTACCAGGTCAGCCCGGGGCTAATGCTGAACATGATAGGAATAAGCGTCAGGAAGAGCGTTATGAGCGTGATTCCATACATAATGACAGGGCCGAGGTACATCCTAACACGTCCGACATCTTCGGAAATACGGTTCATCAAATCACCAGTGTTGTTTCGCCTGTAAAAGCTTAAGGGGAGTGTTTGGTAATGCTCGAAAATTTCATTTTTTAAATCAAACTCGACCAGTCGGGACATAACGATTAACGTTTGCCGAACAAAATAAAGAAAAATGCCGCGCAAAATAGCCATCAGCAGAATCAGGCCGGCGTAAATCAAAATACCAAATGCAAAGACCTTAAAGAAATTCTGTTGCAAAGAGCTTCCATCAAAAGACCGGTAAATACCAATGTTGTCAACAACAAGGTTGATGGACTGACGCACTAACAGGGCAGGAAAAATCTGAAAGATGTTTGAAATAATGATAAATATCGTGCCCAGGATAATATGCCATTTATACTTTAGAAGGTATTTGTTGAGGTATTTTAGTTCTTTCATCAAAAAATATTTGTCGGGCCAATACGTACAACGAAATATTCATCCAATAGTTCATGCAAACGTACGCTGCGCATTGAGGATATACTGAAGCCTTCGCCTGTACCACAGGTTAGCCGACCAAAATTACAATAATCAGTCGGAAAATAGAGCTGTTGCACTGCAAACAAATAGTAGGGTGCAAAGGCAAGTGGAATTGGATAATGCACGCCATGACCGGGAAGATTACCTAAAACGGCGCCTCCCTGCCAATTCGAATGAAATTGTTATTCAAGGCGTAGCTGAAAAATCTTAAACTAATTATCCTGGGGCTAGTGAAACCTGCCGGGATGTTTTAATTTTGTAAACCATTGTACGTTCAAGGCGATTAATGTGTCTGCGAATGGTACGGGAAAATTGCAAAGTCAGATGACCTGACAAGAGGCAATGTATTTCAAAAGATGTTCTTTATCATGCTTAACAGAAGGAGCCTTCGTATCAAAGTGATGCAAAATCTATTCGCGCTACAACAGAGCAAGGATGCCAACTATGATTTGTGTCTGGACCAAATTGGGGATGCTTTTTCGCCGGATTTAAATTCAATGGAAGTTCAGGACAAAATCCTCCTTGCGGCTCAGAATAAGGAAGCGAGAGCGTTATTCGAAAGAAATTTTGCGGCCGGTGAGACAACAATTGATTCTAAAGACCCGAAAATAAAGAAGATAGTAAAGGATTCATTCAAATTCTATGCTAGCCAATGCAAGAAAGACACAGACTTTTATCTGAAGAATTTGGTTAGTGAAGTGGAGAAAATATACAGCCACTACATTGCAGTACTGAATTTGGTGCCTGCTTTTTTTGAACTGGCAGAAGCCGATAAAAAGGTCAGTCATAAGAATTTTGTACACAATGCCTGGATCAAAGGCCTCCACGATAGTGCAGCCTTGAAGAAAGAGGCACTAAGGTTGGGCAGGCACTGGCAAGATAGGTCAGACAGGGTGAAAGTATGGTTTCGGGATGTCGTTCGTCAGGACGCTGAATATCTTACTTACATGGACAAGAAAAGTCCGACAAAGGAAGATGATCGAAAGTATATTAATCACCTGTTTAAGAAAGTGATCTTGGGTAAGACGGCGATCAATGCATATTTTGAAGAGGATGTATTGCGCTGGGCTGAAGATCGGGACATCGTAAAGGGGTTGGTAGAAAAAACCATAAAATCTTACGATCCGGAAACAGCGGCGCCACTTGCCTTACATACCTTATCTTTGAATTGGGAAGAGGACAAAGAGTTTATAGAGGTGCTTTATCAAACGGCAGTGCAATTGGACAGCAAGTATAAAGACCTGATTGCAAATAATACCCGGAACTGGGAGGTTGAAAGACTGCCGTTAACAGATAGGATGATTTTGGAAATGGCTATTGCCGAATTGATTGCTTTTCAAAATATTCCGGTGAAAGTTTCAATGAATGAATACATTGAACTGGCCAAAAACTATAGCACACCCAACAGCAGGCAATTCGTCAATGGAATTCTGGACGTCATTTCAAAAGAATTGCGGGATGCTGGGGTGATGAAAAAGAGCGGAAGAGGATTGATTGACAACAAATGAGAGGGATGAAAGATCTTCCAGGACCAGAGATTTGTTAAAAATTGTTAAAATTTTGAATTTGTGGCCAAACCCTAATTAACTTCATGTTTTATGAGTAAAAAAAGCGGGAATACATTGATGGCTTTCCTTTTTGGAGCAGCAGCAGGCACTTTGATTGGGATTCTTTATGCACCTGACAAGGGAACGAATACGCGTGAAAAATTGTCTTTCCAACTGGATAAGTACAGGGACATTTTGCAGGAATTGGTGAATGATTTTGTGTCTGGAAAGGAGACACCGCTCACAAGCGAAGCTAAGTCGCAGGGCCAAAAAGTTGTCGATGAAGCCAAGAATAAGGCCGAACGCCTGCTGGAAGACGTTGATGAATTGTTGGAGCAAATTCGAGGAAAGAAGGGATCATCAGAAAAATTATAGATCAGTACAGTTAATAAATGGGAATGAACATGAAACACAACATTTTGAAATCATTATTCGTAATGGCCTTGGTGGCAGTTATGGTTGCGGGCTGCAAGGACCGCGATGCAGAGAAGAAAATTGCGCAGCTTGAAAGTCGCTTAGCCGAGTTAGAAGGAAGCAAGTCACCTACGGCAACAGTGCCAACACCGGCCACACCAGCAGCAGAAGTAAAACCTGAAGGACCGTTGCCAACCATGGAGTTTCCTACTATGGACCATGACTTTGGTACAATAACTGAAGGCGATGTCGTGGAATATACTTATTCTTTCAAAAATAATGGGCAGGCACCTCTTATTATACAGGGCGCCCAGGGTTCATGCGGATGTACCGTGCCGGATTGGACCAAGGAGCCTATTCCTGTCGGAGGAACTGGTTTTGTTAAAGCCAAGTTTGACAGCAACGGGAAACCTAATATCCAAAATAAGACCGTTACCGTAACGGCCAATACGTGGCCTAAACAAACTGTACTGCGATTTAAGGCTATGGTAACGCCCAAGTCTGTGGCAGCTCCACAGGATGGCCCGCTCAAAAAATAATTAGGACTTCTTTTTATCCCTGCATCCCAATCTGCCAGCGAGCGGGTTGGGATGTTTGTTTTAATTAAGATAACTTTGGCCTCTTAAAAAAATTACATTATGCATTCTATCATATTACAAGCACAGCAGAGCAATCCTTATTTTCAGTTCATCTTTTTCGGAGCAATCATCCTGGTATTTTACTTCTTTATGATTCGCCCTCAACAAAAGAAGGCAAAAGACCAGAAGAAGTTTATCGAAGAAATCAAGAAGGGAGATTATGTAGTAACCGTTGGGGGAGCGCATGGACACATCGCCGAACTTGAAGGTGATACCTTTATTCTGGAAGTAGAAAAAGGGGGGAGAATTCGTTACAATAAATCTGCAATTTCGCTGGAGTCGACCAAAATTGCCAATAAGAAGTAATTGTTGGAGATAAACAAGAGGAAACTGAGGGGCACTAAACCGGCTCCCTGTTTACTAAGGTTGGACGGAGAATTAATTCGTACCTATATTTTATGATATGAGTTTTTTCAATTCCATATTTAATATCCTCAGGTTCAACAAGAGTAACTGGAAAGCGGTGGTGCTGTGCGTTTTCGCGGCGGCTGTTTTTTGGCTTTTTAACGCGCTCAACAAGAATTACACAACGACAATCAGCTTCCCGCTGGCATTTGATTATGATCGAACAAATTATGTGACCGTTAGGCCCCTACCTTTGACGGTTCGGATAAATGTTACGGGTATAGGTTGGAATTTGTTTCGAAGAAGCACGGGTTTGAGAGTCCCTCCATTGGTTATTCCTCTAGAGAGGCCTGCCGATGTGAATAAAATCGTTGGAAGCACACTACCTGCGTTTTTTGATACTCAGCTTGCCGATTTTCAGATCAACTTTGTTTTAACAGATACTCTATATGTTGCCATTGAACCGAAGGCTAAACGGAGACTTGGGCTGGAAGTTGATATTCCTACCGTATCGTTTCGAAGTGGATATATCCCGACAAGCGATATCCAGGTCTTTCCAGATTCGATTACCCTGGAAGGCCCGAGAACCTTAATCACCGCATTGTCTGATCCAGTCCGTCTGCAAATCCCGCAAGGGAATATTGACGAGGACTTCGACGAAGTAATAGCAGTGAAATTTCTCAATGATGAACTTATTAAACGAGACCCACCAACGGTGACCGTAAAGTTTAGCGTGGATAGATTGGTCGAAGTTTCTGATTCTGTAATTCTCGAGTTTGTTAATGCGCCAAAGGAAGTGCGGGAGGTTGAACGGAAAAAGCTGCCGTATACAATTGCAATTCCACAATCACTTCTGGATAGTTTCCATACTGATTCACTCAAAGCAGTGATTGACCTTAAGGATTTCTCCAGGGGAAAGAAGAAAGTCATGCCCCAATTGCTCGGGATGCCCGCATATTCGCAAATCATTGCATTGGATTCTCTTTACATTAAGTTCTGATCTGTGGGCAGCCCACTTCAAATTGGTGTTACGGGGAGTATTGGTGCTGGCAAAAGCCTGGTGTGCAGAATCTTTCACTGCTTGGGTGTACCTGTGTATGACGCTGACAGCCATGCGAAAGGGTTAATGACCACCGATGGAATACTCGTATCAAAGATCAAGAAAGAATTCGGAGAATTGTCTTATAATTCCGATGGAAGCCTAAACCGTAAGTACCTAAGCCTGGCAGTATTCAACGATCTTGAAAGGCTGAAAAAATTAAACGATCTGGTCCACCCTCGGGTACAAGAGGACTATAGACAGTGGGTTGCTCAAATGGGAAGTTATCCCTATGTATTGAAGGAGGCAGCTTTGCTTTTTGAAGCGGGCTCTGCTCAGAATATGCATAAGGTAATTGTTGTGGACGCACCAAAAACGTTGCGCATGCAGCGGGTATTGCTACGTGACCCTCATCGCACAATAGATCAGGTTATCGACATTGAAAGGACCCAAATGCCTGCGGGAGAAAAATTAAGGCGAGCAGATTTTATTGTAGTGAATGACGAAAAAATATTGTTGATTCCTCAAGTAGTGGAGCTTCATGCCCGGTTCTTATCAAGGACCTGGTAGCCAATTTCTTGCCGAACCAACTTTCCATTACGCATGTTAATACAAGTCACTGATAAGCCCTATGTATAGTATCAAGTTTTTGTGTTTTGCTGGTTTGATAATGCTGTTTGTCTCCTGTAATTCCAAGCCGGGGGCAAATGTTCAGGGTAGCAGGAGAGAACAAGGGCCTTTAAAGGTTGATGGGTATGTTGTGCGCGAGACTTCGATAAGTGAAAACATTGAAGTTCCAGGTTCCTTGCTTCCTTTTGAGGAAACTCAAATTCGGGCTGAAGTAGGAGGCCGGATTGTGGAACTAAATGTGCACGAAGGGGGCGCGGTAGCCCGAGGAACAATGATGGTGAAATTGTTTGATAAAGATCTCCAGGCGCAATTGAATAAGCTTAAGGTCCAATTGCAGATTAAGGAAAAGACCCAGGAGCGAAGTGCGGAATTATTAAAAATCAATGGAATTAGTCAGCAAGAATACGACTTGAGTGCACTGGATGTTGAAAACCTGAAAGCCGATATAGAGTCGACACAAATCGCAATCTCGAAAACGGAAATCAGGGCTCCTTATTCCGGACGGGTAGGACTTAGAAATGTGAGCCTGGGCGCTTACATCTCCCCTTCAGATATCATTACAACGCTTCGCCAGGTTGATGAACTAAAACTGGAATTTTCAATTGGGGAGAAATATGCCAAGGAAATTACAAAAGGATACAAGGTCAGGTTTCGGGTAGATGGTGGGGATGTGGATCATATCGCCACGGTAATTGCTACTGAAAACAGTGTCGATGCGAATACCCGTACCCTTAGGGTTAGGGCCTTGGTGAATGAAAAACATCGGGAACTTGTTCCGGGCATTTTTGCCAAGGTGAATATGGAGTTAGGTAAAACGGACAAAGGACTATTAGTGCCCTCTCAGGCTGTTATCCCGGCGGCACGCAACAAGCAGCTTATCGTGCTCAGGAAAGACAGCGCGCAATTTGTAGTGGTCGAAACGGGCATCCGTGATTCAGCCTTTGTGCAAATTCTAAAAGGGATTAAAATAGGCGATACCGTCGTTACCAGCGGATTAATGTCGATTCGCCCCAACACAAAAGTCAACGTTGTCAGGATAAATTCAGGAAGTGATCTGTGAAATTTAAAGACTTAGGTTATGAATATTTCTGAGTTAAGTTTAAGGCGCCCGGTTCTTGCATTTGTGATGAACATCATCCTCTTGATATTTGGCGCTATCGGGTTTAGTTTCCTGGGTGTTAGGGATTACCCTGCCATTGATCCTCCGGTGGTAAGTGTACGAACAACATACTCCGGGGCTAATGCAGACATCATTGAGTCGCAAATCACAGAGCCACTGGAAAAATCAATTAATGGTATTGCCGGTATTAAGAATATCACTTCCTCTTCGAGCGTAGCCAGCAGCAATATTAACATCGAGTTTAACCTCGGAGTCGATTTAGAAACTGCTGCCAACGATGTGCGCGACAAGGTTTCTGCGTCGGCTCGTTCACTTCCACAAGATCTTACTAGTCCCCCCGTTGTTTCAAAGGCCGATGCGAATTCCGAACCAATAATATCAATGACAGTGCGAAGTGATAGCCGAGATGCGCAACAGATCACTGAGTATGCGAACAACAATTTGGTAGAACGATTACAGACCATCCCTGGAGTAAGCAGTATTCGCGTTTGGGGTGAGCGAAGATTTGCCATGCGCATTTGGCTTGATCCTGCTAAACTAAGCGCGTACAGACTTACACCCCTTGATGTCCAAATTGCATTAAACAAGGAGAATGTAGAATTGCCTTCCGGGAAGATTTCGGGAAATGCGACCGAACTAACGGTTAGGACGTTTGGTAAACTCTATACCGAAGAAGATTTCGAAAATGTGATTATCACTTCAACGGCAATGGGGGAGATTAGACTGAAAGATGTTGGTGAAGCCGTCCTGGGGCCTGAGAATGAAGAGTCGGTGCTGCGCGAAAGTAATGTGCCTATGGTGGGACTGGCTATTGTTCCGCTGCCCGGCGCTAATTACGTTGAAATCTCAGATGAATTTTACAAACGACTCGACCAGATTAAGGGTGATATCCCGGAGGATGTTATTCTTAATGTTAATATGGATCAAACGGTATTTATTAAGGGAGCCATATCCGAAGTAGAAGAAACCCTGATCATATCATTCTTGTTGGTCGTGTTGGTTATCTATCTATTCTTCCGCGACAGCATTATTGCACTTCGACCATTAATTGATATTCCCGTTTCTTTGTTAGCAACGTTCTTTATCATGTATCTGTGCGGTTTCTCTATCAACGTGCTGACGATGCTGGGGATTGTGCTGGCAACAGGCCTTGTTGTAGATGACGGCATAGTGGTCACTGAAAATATTTATAAAAAGCTGGAGCAGGGGATGAATAAATATCAGGCAGCAAGAGAAGGGTCCAAGGAAATATTTTTTGCGGTTCTGTCTACTTCTATTACGCTCGCGGTAGTTTTTCTGCCTATTCTTTTTCTCGAAGGATTTGTAGGAAGGTTGTTTCGGGAATTTGGAATCGTTGTAGCGGGCGCCGTGCTCGTCTCTTGTTTTGTATCGTTAACGCTAACCCCCGTGCTGAGTGTTAAACTGACACGCAGCCATCACAAACATTCCTGGTTTTACAACAAAACTGAACCTTTTTTCAGGGGAATGGAATCGGGTTATGCCAAGTGGCTGTCTGCCTTCATGGGCGTGCGTTGGGTGGCTTTTGTGGTGATTGGCATTTGCTTGTTGGCTACCTATTTCATAGGAACAAACATTCAATCTGAACTGGCCCCGATGGAGGACCGAAACCAATTTCGATTGACACTTTCGGCACCAGAAGGCACTTCGTATGATTACATGGACCAATTTGTTCAGCAATTGTCAGATTTTATTCAGGATTCGATACCGGAATACAGGACAGCATTGTCTATGACAGCCCCCAGTTATTCCGGAGGTGGCTCAGCAAATAGTGGCTTTATTCGGGTAACCCTGTCAGATCCCAATGAGCGGAATCGCTCTCAGCAAGAAATAGTCGATTACGTCAGCCGGAACATGGGGAATTTTCCTCAGGGTAGAGCTTTCCCAATACAAGAGCAAACCATCGCGGTGAGCCGGAGAGGGGGACTTCCAGTGCAGTTTGTGCTCCAGAACAACAACTTTGATAAGCTACAGGCAGTGCTGCCTAAGTTTTTGGAAGCTGCCAACAATCATCCGACACTGCAAGGCGTGGATATTGACCTGAAGTTTAATAAACCAGAGCTTAGAGTTGAGATTAACCGACTCAAAGCAGCGCAACTGGGCGTAAGTGTGCAGGACATCGCGCAAACCTTGCAATTGGCCTACAGTAATTTGCGGTTTGGCTACTTTATGCGGGCAGGAAAACAGTACCAGGTTATGGGTCAGGTAACCCGCATCAACCGTGATGATCCCGATGACCTGAAGAATTTATACGTGCGAACTAATTCCGGTGAGTTGGTTTCCATTGACAACCTGGTGACCGTAGAGGAGGCTTCTACCCCTCCTTCTTTGTATCACTTCAACCGATATAAATCTGCTACCCTCTCTGCGGGGTTAGCGCCTGGATATACCATCGGGGATGGAATTGAGGCAATGGAAGAAATCAAGGCACAGTTACTGGATGATACTTTTACAACATCACTTGCAGGATCATCTCGCGATTATGCAGAGAGTTCTAGCAATACTTCGTTTGCCTTTTTACTAGCACTTGTGCTTATCTATTTGATTCTGGCGGCGCAGTTTGAAAGTTTTGTTGATCCGCTAATTATTATGTTCACCGTACCTTTGGCCATTGCAGGAGCATTTATTGCCCTAACACTATTTGGACAAACGCTGAACATATTCTCTGAAATTGGTATGATCATGTTGATCGGCCTTGTTACAAAAAACGGTATTCTCATTGTTGAATTTGCCAACAAGAAACGAGAAGAAGGGTTATCACGAATCGAGGCGGTGTTGGTGGCATCACGCATGCGCCTTCGCCCGATTCTGATGACGAGTTTAACAATGGCCCTTGGTTCTTTACCGATAGCCCTCTCGATAGGTGCTGCTTCTACAAGCCGCCAACCCCTGGGAATCGTTATTGTGGGTGGTGTAACATTTTCCCTCATCCTTACTTTGTTTGTTATTCCGTCGATGTATACATTTTTATCACGACAGAAAAAACACATTGACTTTGGCGATGAAATACCTGTCCCAACGGCAAAACAAAAGGAACTGGTCTATGAAGCTTAATTGGGCAGTTTGCGTATTGATTTTACTTTCCATTATAAGAACAGCTGATGCGCAACAAGAGACGATTTCTCTGGAACAGGTTATCGCGCTGGCGCTGGAGAAGAATTATGACATCCGCGTAGCCGACAACCTTGCTTCCAGCGCCGAAACAGATAGTAAGTATTCTGTTGGCGCTTTGCTCCCGGTTATCAATGCAAATGGATCCCGGGTTTGGAATACAAATGATCAAAAACAGGAGCTTTTCAACAATACCGAAGTTCAACGAAACGGAATCAAATCGAATAACCTTTCAGGGTCTGTGCAACTTAGCTGGCTGCTTTTTGATGGCACAAGAATGTTTGCCACGCGTGAGCGCCTGGCCCAACTCGAGGCCCAGGGAATGCTGAATGTCAAGAATCAGATGGTCAATACGATCGCCGAAGTGGTTAACAACTACTATAATATCGTACGTCAGAAGCAACAGCTTAACGCGATCAGGGAGCAAATGTTGGTAAGTGAAGAGCGGGTAAGGCTGGCTGATCGGAAATTGGAAGTCGGTACAGGAGCGAAGCCGGAACTATTGCAGGCCAAAGTTGATTTAAATTCACAGCGCACTACCGTTATGCTACAGGAAGCCATCATAGTATCGCTGAAGGAACAGTTGAACGGCCTCGTAAGCATGCAATTGCCGCGAACATTTGAAGTATCTGATTCCATTGTAATAGACCTTGGATTAAGAAGGGAAGATATTTTTGAGAATATTGAGAACACCAATTTTAGCTTGCTATCGGCAAAAAAAGACCTGGATATAGCATCGCTTTCATTGAGAGAAAGAAAAGGCGAACGCTATCCATTTCTCAACTTCACGTCATCCTACAATTATTCCAGAACAGAGAATGCAGTAGCCATCAATTCTTTTACTCCGTTGTTTAACAGGAATAGAGGCTACAACTATGGATTTACAATAAGTATGCCGATCATGAACGGCTTTATCAACAGGCGAAATATTCAACAAGCCCGCATTAGTATAGACCGACAACAGTTGTTGTATGAGCAGGAAAAAACAAATGTAGATGTGGGTGTTAATAACGCTTTCGTGAATTATGAAAACGCAAAGCGGGTGTTGCTTATCGAGGAAGAGAATATTTTGTTGGCAAAGGAGAACCTTTACATTACACTGGAGAGTTTCAAAAGAGGAGCGTACACATTCATTGAATTGCGAACCGCTCAGCAAAGTCTGGCCGAAGCATACAACCGCTTGATTAATGCACGTTACCTTGCGAAACTGGCAGAGACGGAATTGTTGCGCCTGAATGGAAGCCTATTGAAATAACTGGCCGTAGTTTAGTAGAAACACTCGCAGTAAATTATCATATTACGTAGGTGATTAAGACTGAAACCCCATCATCTATGAAAGTGATCAATAAACCACTCTTTTGGGTAGCTCTGTTTGTGCTGTCGGCATTGCGATGCAGTTCACCAGACACCCCCAGGCTAGCCATTCATAAGGGTGCTCACATCGTGCTTATCGGTAATAATCTTTGCTCGCGGATGATGAACTTCGGGCATTTTGAAACCGAAATGCAACTTCGGTATCCGGATAGCTTGCTTTTTATTCGCAATATGTGTGACGGGGGTAATACACCCGGGTTCAGGCCGCATGCGGGCCGTGTATCGCCATGGGCCTTTCCTGGCGCAGAGAAATTTCAGACAGAACTTGCAAAAAATTCGGGGAGCGAAGGTCATTTTGAAACAGAAGACCAATGGCTTACCAGATTGGAAGCCGATGTTATCATTGCCTGTTTTGGATTCAATGAATCCTTCCAGGGCGAAGCCGGACTTGAAAACTATAAAGGTGAACTGGATGCATTTATCAAGCATACGCTGCGTCAAAAGTATAATGGAAAATCGGCGCCCCAACTGGCGATCGTTTCACCGATAGCGTTTGAAGATCTTTCCAGTATCGCCGACCTGCCAAATGGAGTAAAGGAAAACGCAAATCTGGCCATGTATACGGAGGCGATGAAAGAAATTGCAAACCTGAATCAGGTATTGTTTGTAGATTCTTATTCACCTTCAAAAGGCTGGTTTGCGGCAAGTGATAGGCCGCTTACAATTGATGGCTCTCAGCTCAAGGAATCCGGCTATGCCATGTTTTCAACCTTGCTGGCAGACCAGGTCTTTGGTAAAACACCGGCAAAAGCCGGGGATCATCGCGAGTTGGTCCATGCTGCGGTCCTGGAGAAAAACTGGATGTGGCACAATGATTTCAAAATCCCAAACGGTGTGCATGTTTTCGGCCGCCGGTACGATCCCTTCGGACCCGATAATTATCCTGCTGAGCTCACTAAAATCCGTGAAATGACTGTAATCCGTGATGAGGCTATTTGGCGCGCAGTGAAAGGGGAAAAGATGGACTTGGACGCCGCGGATCTAAAGACATCGGCGCTGCCTCCGGTAGAAACAAATTTCAATCCTGAGAAAAATGGAAGCCTCACTTACTTGTATGGTCAAGAAGCCCTTAAGAAATTAAAAGTCCCGCCGGGTTATAAAATAGAACTCTTTGCTTCGGAGCAAGAATTTGCGGATTTAGCAAATCCTGTTCAGCTGTCATTTGATAACAAAGGTAGACTTTGGGTGGCTACCATGCCAACCTATCCTCATTATAGACCCGGCGATAAGCGACCGAATGACAAACTCCTCATATTGGAGGACACCGATGGTGATGGCAAAGCTGACAAAGAGACCATCTTCGCAGAAGGTTTGCACCTTCCTGTAGGGTTTGAGTTGTCCCCGGAAGGTGTCTATGTTTCTCAAGGCACAAACCTCATTCTCCTTTCTGATACCGATGGTGATGATAAAGCAGATACCCGGGAAATCCTTCTAAGTGGTTTTGATGATCATGATACACATCATGCACACAGTGCCTATACAGCAGATCCATCAGGCGCAATTTATATGGGGGAAGGCGTATTTCTGCACACCAATGTCGAAACTTCCTATGGCCCGGTTCGCGCCACTAATGGCGGCTTTTACCGGTATGTTCCACAGCGCCATCAACTTGAACGAACTGCTCAGCTTGCCATCCCGAATCCATGGGGTATTGCTTTCGATGATTGGGGGCAAAACTTCTTTGCAGAGACGTCTGGCCCAGACGTTCGTTGGATGATGCCAGGAACCATTAAACCAAGATATGGGGTCTCAACCCATAAATCAATGAACTTGATTGAAGAGAAGCACAGGGTGCGACCAACATCAGGACTTGAATTTGTATCCAGCCGTCATTTCCCGGACGAAATCCAGGGCGACCTATTGATTAATAATACCATTGGATTTTTAGGGATGAAAGAACATACGATGACAGACGATGGCACCGGATACAAGAGTAAACACCGTCAAGACCTTGTTCAAGGATCCGATCTCAACTTCCGACCGGTAGACATGGAGTTTGCTCCCGATGGGTCACTCTATATAGTGGATTGGCATAACGTGCTGATCGGTCACATGCAACATAATGCGCGTGATCCATTGCGTGATCATGTACATGGACGTATTTACCGTGTTACATATCCTTCGCGGCCTTTGGTTGAGCCTGCCAAGATTGATGGGGCAAGCATTGATGTACTTTTGGACAACCTGAAGCTTCCTGAGTACCGAACCCGATACCGTACCCGCCGGGAACTACGGGGGCGAAATGCTTCAGAAGTTCTTGCACAGCTTAAAATTTGGGTTGGTGAACTTGATCAGGAAGACCCCAGATATGAACATCACCTTCTGGAAGCCCTTTGGGTTAGCTGGGGACTGGATCAGGTAGACGACCAGCTCCTGCGTGAACTCTTGCAGGCAAAAGATTACCACGCTCGGGCTGCAGCTGTTCAGGTGCTGCGCTACACGGGCCATCAGGTAGCGGATCAAGCGGACTTACTTATGCAGGCTGCTCGCGATGAGCATGGACGTGTCAGGCTGGAAGCGATAGTGGCAGCCTCCTGGTTGGACAAGGAAAAAGGACTGCCTGTCGTGCTGGAGGCTGGCAAGATGCCGCTTGACGAATGGATGAAAGATGCTTATGAAACTGCACTGGCACATCTTAACGGAAAGTCTGTGCAGGAAAAAGAGGATGAGACACTTGTTACCAATCTGAAAGGAATTGAACGCGACTTGTTCTTAAAGGGAAAAGCAATCTATGCCAGGGATGGATATTGTATGACGTGCCATCAGGCTGATGGGGCCGGGCTTTCGGCATCAAGCTTCCCACCGCTTGCGAATACCAAGTGGGTATTGGGCAACGAAGATCGCCTGATTAAACTTGTTTTAAAAGGACTTCAGGGGCCGGTTAAGATACTCGATAAGGATTATCCTGGGCAAGTACCCATGACTCCATTCGAAGGTATGCTGAACGATGAAGAAGTAGCTTCTGTATTGACTTATGTGCGTAATTCATTTGGCAATGAAGCAAGTGCAATTCTTCCAGCCAGGGTAAAAGCAGTGCGCGAAGCAACTAAAGATAAAAAGGGTTTTTATAGGCCTGAAGACCTGCTCAGGGAGCACCCACTTGAGAAGTGAAGTAATCCAACGAGGTGGTACGCGTAAGGGGAAGTATATTTTTTGCTTTTTTATCTTTGTCGTTTTTTGAAATGATTGAAGAATCTATATTTATTGCGCATGTACATAGTTTGATGTTGTTTTTCCTTTTCAACAATTTGTTCGTATAAACGATATCCCCATGACTAAGATTGGATTTAATTTACTCGTTTGGTCCGGCGGCTTACCAGACAGTTTCTTGCCCGTTGCGGATAGATTAAAAGATATAGGTTACGATGGAATTGAATGCTTCATGGAAGTACGGGATGTGGCTGCCTATAGACGATTTGGAGATCATCTCCGATCAATTGGCCTGGAAGCCACGTGTGTTTTGGGAGTCGGTCCGGATGAAAATCCTATCGATGCATCCACCGCAATTCGGAAAAAGGCTGTAGACCGCCTGAAGGAAGCTGTTGATTGCGCCCATGCCATCGATTCGAGCGTCATTTGTGGGCCATTTCATTCTGCCTTCGCAACGTTTGCTAACCGCCGCCCGCCCATAGACCAGGAGTATGGATGGAGTGCTGAAGTTTTGCATGCAGCTGGTGAGTATGCCGCCCAGGCCAACATCACATTGGCAGTTGAGGCGTTGAACCGGTTTGAATGTTATTTGTGTAACACAATGGATCAACTACTGAGATTGGTGAACCTGACCGCTCACCCCAATGTCAAAGCAATGTTTGACACCCATCATGCGAATATTGAGGAAAAGAAATTAAGAACTGCTATATTAGAAATTGGCCCTGTCCTTGAACACGTACACATCAGTGAAAATGACAGAGGCACCCCGGGTGATGGGCATATTCCCTGGGATGAGACTTTTTCAGCTTTAGCCGAAATAGAATATAAAGGATGGTTAACAATCGAAGCCTTTACAAGGAATGACCCCGATTTTGCGAATGCAATAAATGTATGGCGTGAATACTCCAAGCCATGGGATATGGCGGAACATGGTTTAAAATTTATAAAAGATATGTGCAGCAGGCACAAACTTTAGCGGCGTCTCCTACGTCTTTTTGCACCCCAACATGGGGAATCCGGGTGATACCGACCACCCTTGGGTGCACAAACCAATGGATACATAAATGAACAAACTTTTATATACGCGTGATATTTGATTTGCCTTGTAAATTACCGGTATTATGAATCAGTTGACTGAAGCTGCTAACTTCATCAAGCGGCAAGGCGTGATAAATCCTGAAGTTGGAATTATACTGGGCACTGGCCTTGGAAATCTTTTTGTCCAACAAATCGAAGATCCGGTAGTGATTGACTATAGTTCGATTCCTCATTTTCCTGTTTCCACCGTGGAGTTTCACAAAGGAAAATTGATCTTTGGCAGTATCCACGGAAGAAAAGTCTTGGCCATGCAAGGACGGTTCCACTACTATGAGGGATTCACCATGGAGCAGATTACATTGCCAATACGTGTTATGAAAATATTGGGGATTGCGCATCTGCTGATTTCCAATGCTGCCGGTAATTTGAATCTTTCATGGAAGAAGGGTGAGATGATGTTGATAGATGATCATATTAACCTTCAGCCCGATAATCCGCTTCGGGGGGAGAATTTCGAAGTGCTCGGTCCACGATTTCCCGACATGAGCCAACCTTACAATAGAGAACTCAACGAACATCTGATCAGTATAGCATCAGCGCTGAAAATCAACCTGAATATAGGCGTGTATGTCGCCGTGATTGGACCGAATCTGGAGACACGGGCTGAGTATCGCTTCCTTAAACGCATCGGTGCAGATGCCGTTGGGATGAGCACGGTGCCTGAGGTTATCGTGGCCAATCACATGGGGCTTCCGTGTTGCGCGATTTCGGTGTTAACGGATGATTGTGATCCGGATAATTTGAAACCCACGGATATAACTGAGATTATTGAGATTGCAGAAAAAGCTGAAGCTCAACTCACCATGCTATATGTTGAATTGATTAGCCGACTATGAATGGCATAGGACCTTTGTTGATAAGTTAAGAAGCTAAACGGTGTCGGGTATCTCTTGCGTTCCAGTCAAATGGAAATGATAAATTCAGTACAGCAAAGTGAGTTACTCTGGCGGGATCGGTGTGCATGGACTTTTTCGTCACGCCTATTTGGACTTTTTTTGGTCCTGTCAAAAGTGCGAACTGTTGGATGTAATTATTTAACACGCCCTAGTTTCGGTTATCATAATAGAAATCCACGTTTTTCAATAGCCCGAAGCTAAGCGAGAAATAGAATACATTATAATCAGCATTCGCGTAAGGCTTGTATGTACCCCCCTGGCCGTCGCTTGCCTGATAGTCTTTATTAAAGAAATTCGATAGGTAATATTTAAATTTGAGCGTGGCCCCATAAGGTAGTTGCACTCCAACCATAAGAGAATGGCTAAATGTTTTTACCTGGTTGCTGAACCAAATACTCTTTTTGCTCTCCTTAACCTCATCGACAAAGGTTTTCTCTTTGAAATTAAAGGGCAATTCAAGCTCATAACCAGCAAAAAGAAATTTATTGGATAAGTTTCCAATCTTGACGCCAAAAGGAATGCCCAGGCTGTAGGTTCTGTATTTCTTTCGCGTAGTCGTATTAGGAACATCATAGATAAAGCCGACATTCCTGATTGAAAGACCGGTAAAATATCCAAAACTTTCAGATTTGTCAATATTAACCCAGTTTTGAAAGTTGAAGACGGGCGAAAAACGCATTATACTTCCCGCTTCATTTCCGTCATAATTAATATTTGCGAATGAGAAAATCAACTCGCCGCTGGTGGTGGTGTAAATTTTACTTTTGTCTTGGGCGCCAGCCGCCGAAACGGTTAGGATTAATGCTATAAATATTCTGAACTTCATAATGATACTTATTTTTGGCCAAATCTACTATCTCTCAAACCGGTAACCGGACTAATTGTTAAAAAAACCAAGAAATCTTTACTATTTCTTGCATGGCAATGCGTACTGTATGGCAAATACGGTAAAGCCGGTTTCGACAATTTGCAGTCCCGGAAGAATCGATGACTTCGTGCTGGGACAGTTTTACCTGGTTATTCAAATTTGCGTTACCTTTCTGTTGAAGAAACATAATTCTATTAGCATGTATCAATAAACCATAAATAATGAGTGGTACCAAATACAATTACACTTACATCTGGTTGATATCGCTTGTCGCTGCAATGGGAGGATTTTTATTTGGATATGACTGGGTAGTAGTAGGTGGCGCAAAACCGTTCTATGAACCGTATTTCGAAATCACCTCACCTTCGGCAAAAGGCTGGGGTACAAGTTCGGCACTGATCGGCTGTGTCGTCGGGGCATTACTTTGTTTTGTAAAAAGCGATGCCTGGGGGAGAAAACCGCTGCTGATTTTGTCGGGCTTTTTGTTTACCCTTTCTGCTATTGGAACGGGCCTGGCTGACGACTTTTTCTGGTATAATACGATGCGCATTTTGGGTGGCATAGCCATTGGCATAGCACTTAACTTATCGCCCATGTACATTTCAGAAATGGCCCCTCCACATTTGCGCGGAAGACTGGTCTCCTTGAATCAATTGTTAATCATGATTGGCGTCTTGTCGGCGCAGGTTATGAATTGGCAAATCACCCTGTATGACAAGCAAATTCCGCAAATTGTTACGGATGAAATCATCCGGCAAAGTTGGACCGGCCAAAATGGCTGGCGGTGGATGTTTGGCGTAGAGGCAGTCCCTGCCTTTCTTTTCTTTCTCATAATGATCTTTATGCCTGAGAGCGCTCGATGGTTAATGAAGAATGGACAGCCGGACAAAGCAGAAAAAATTCTGGCCAAAATAGGAGGATCTGACTATGCGAATGCCGAGATAATGGCTATTCAGGAAACACTTTCCATTGACGAAGTATCACAAGTTCATTTCAGGGACCTCTTTGAAAAGAAACTGTTTAAGGTTCTTCTGCTGGGAATTTTTCTGGCCATATTTCAGCAATGGTGCGGCATGAATGTAGTTTTTTATTATGCAGCGGATATATTTCAGGCAGCCGGTTATACGCTTCAACAGATGATGTTGAATATCGTTGTAATCGGAACTGTCATGGTTATTTCGGTTATTGTCACCATGCTTATTATTGAGAAAATTGGTCGTAAGAAGTTAATGTTGATAGGTTCATTGTCACTCTCGATCGGATATGGATTGATTGGTTCTTTGTTCTCTTTCCGAATCACAGGACTGCCCGTTGTGCTTTTAACGCTTGCCAATGTGGCCATCTATTCAATTACTTTGGCACCATTGGTCTGGGTGATTCTATCTGAAATTTTCCCAAACCGTATTCGTGGCGCGGCCATGTCAGCAGCTGCCATGGCGCTTTGGGTTGGTAATTTTTCGCTAACTTTTTCTTTTCCTGCAATTAAAGAGAATCTGGGATGGGCAAATAATTTTTGGCTTTACGGGGCGATCTGTGCATTTGGGTTCATCGTGCTATTTTTTACTCTTCCTGAAACGAAGGGTAAAACACTGGAACAAATTGAAGCAGCCCTAGTGGACTAATGTTCAGGTCGAGATTTCGTGCCCATTGTATTGTTTACCATATTTTAGAAGATTGATATGCATTACACAAGATAATTTATCATGCAAAAATTCCTGAGTTGTGATTGGGGAACTTCAAGTTTTAGGCTTCGGCTGGTCGATGCGCTGTCGGGGGAAGTTTTGGATGAAGTAAAATCTGGGCAAGGCATTGTGGATACATACAAAGACTGGCGGGCTGCAAACAAACCAAAGTCGGAAAGAACAGCTTTCTTCAAAGCAGTTTTGTCAAGGGCGATTCACAAGATGGAAAAGGTGCCGGAAAGCGGATTACCCATTATCCTTTCTGGAATGGCTTCTTCTTCTGTAGGCATACAAGAACTTCCGTATCGTAATTTTCCTTTTACCTGGGATGCGCTTGAGTTACCTGTGAACAAATTTGACGCGGATGAACAGCTTAAACATCCATTGTATTTGATCTCCGGCTTCAGAACAGACACGGATATCATGCGCGGTGAAGAGACGATGCTGCTGGGGTGCGAGATAAATCAGGAGGACCATTACACACTGATTTTTCCTGGCACACATGCCAAGCATGTATTCGTGAAGAAAGGTATTGCCTTCGATTTTAAAACATATATTACCGGAGAAATATTCAATCTACTCTCGCAAAAAAGTATTCTATCCGATTCAGTCATGAAGGGAGAGGATGCGGAATCTTTTGCTTTAGGTGTCAGGGACGCAGTCAACAGCAATCTGTTACACAAACTATTCAGGGTTCGAACGAGGCAGGTACTCGATAACTTCCCACCGATTAGTAATTATCAATATTTGAGCGGATTGCTTATTGGAACAGAATTGAAAGAACTCGGTGGTACAACGGCATCCATATGGGTTGTAAGCGAAGAGCCGCTGACAGGGGCTTACCTCTTCGCCCTGAATTGCCTTGACCCCAATGTGAAAATCAATACTTTGAATGCACGCGAGGCGCTTATTAACGGCCATTGTAAAATCGTCACACAATTTCTTCATACAACATAGCATACTTTTGCTAAAATGAAACCCAACAAACCTGCGTGCCTTGATTTTGGGCTGTGAATAGGGCTTAGATATTTTTTATGCACACCCTGATTTTCATCATTTGTATTTCACTTCCAGTGCGAGATATTGCACTATGTTTCTTCCTTTATTGTTGCGCACGAAACCCAATCTGAAAGTCCAAATGCTTTCTGTGGGAGTTTCCATATTTGTTCTTATTTCTGTCGTAGCCGCTTCTGCACAACCAGGGAGTTCTGCCCTTCTGAAAAGCATCGTTGAACATGCTGACTCAACCCATACACCAATAGTTCTTTTTGATGGGGTAATTCTCCATAATAATTTATTTCTTCCTTTTTACCAGCCTGATGGGTATACAATAGCCTGGAAGCAACAGGAAAACATAACGGAATTGATTGATATTATTGGAACCGCTGAGCGCGAGGGATTAACCCCGGGAGACTATCATCTGCAGGCGCTAAACAAATATTATTCAAAGAAGAAAACCGAGCATGAGACAGTGTTTTTTGACTTGTTGTTAACGGATGCTTTCTTACGCTATAGTTCGCATTTACTTTTCGGCAAGCTGGATCCGGAAATATTGTATCCTGGTAAGTGGGAAGTGATAGGGCCTGAAGCAGATCTTGTCAGTATTTTACAACATGCCCTGAATGAACAATCTGTTGCCAGAAGCCTGAGAGACATGGCGCCAAAAAGCAGCAATTATGAAAAGCTTAAAGCTTCCTTATATTTTTTTAAGGAGATCAAAGCCAAAGGAGGTTGGCTGCGTATCCCGGAAGGGCCTTCACTTGAACCAGGCATGATCGATGACAGAATTCCATTGGTTCGCGAAAGATTGACCATTACAGGACAACTGCCCTTGTTGTATCACTCGCCTGATAAAGCCGAATACGACTCGGTTTTGCTTTTGGCTGTTAAAAAGTTTCAGCGCCAAAACGGACTGGAAGGTGATGGGGTGATCGGAAAGACCACGCTTGAATTCCTGAATTATTCAGTCGATTACTACATTGACAAAATCCTAATTAACCTTGAGCGATACAGATGGCTTCCTCGGAAATTAGGAACCCAATTTTTACTAATCAATATCCCAGCATTTAGTGCAGAGCTTTATGAAGAGGATTCAATAGTGCTTTCAATGCGTGCTATCGTGGGAAGGAAGGACCGGATGACACCCGTTTTCAGTAGCAACATGCGAAACCTTATTTATAATCCCACCTGGACGGTGCCGCCCACAATTCTGGAAGAAGATGTATTGCCGCAAGTAAAGATGAACATCAATTACCTGGATCGGCATAAACTTCGTGTTATAGATTATATGGGTGAGGAGATTTCACCCGAAAGTATTCCCTGGGCATCCTATACGGCTAGCAACTTTCCATATTTACTTCGCCAGGACCCAGGCGGGTCAAATCCACTGGGCCTGATTAAATTCGAATTCATCAACAGATACCGGGTTTTTCTTCACGACACAAACAGTCGTGCTTTATTCAATCAGTCCTATCGCGCATTGAGTTCAGGGTGTATCAGAATAGATAAGCCATATGCGCTGGCCGTTTATCTTCTGAAGGGCACTTCATGGACGGAGAAAACCTTGCGGCAAGCAATATCATCAGGCGAAACGGTATCTCTACCTTTTCAAATAAAAGTACCTATACACATCGTATACTTTACTGCATTTGTGGATGGTGATGGGAACCTTCAGATACGCAACGATATCTATGAATGGGATCAATCCATTCTGAAGGCGCTATGAATCACCCCTGGCGAGTGTTGTTTCCAGTGGCGCAGGATTATACATCTTGGTATTTTTCAGATATTCCTGATCAGGATAATAAATGAACAGACAGGTACCACCTGCAATCTGGGTGATGATTTCTTTATAATTCTCCATGGGTACTGCGGGGCATCCAAGGCTGCGACCTAACCTTCCAACTTTCTTGATAAAAGATTCGCTGACATAATCGGCCCCATGCATGACAATGGCACGTGCTTCGGCCAGATCGTTAATCCCCTTTTCCACGCCGTGCAACTTTAGTGAAAGCCCATGTTTGCCAATATACGTGCCGCCTGTCACATAGAATCCTAGGCTACTCTTGTTTGAGTTGGGCTTGTTAGAGAACACACGGGCATATACTTCTCCACTGTTTCTACCATGCGCTACCAGCGAATACTGCAAGACTTTTTTACTTTTCAACCCTATTACCCACAGCCTTTTTTCATTGCCGGATTTTCTGAAATCGATAAGGGTAATAATTTCAGGATCTGTAAGCTTGTCGGCTTCTTTGAGTCGATCATAACCCTCCATTGCCTTACTAAACATATCGAATTCGGGCCTTTCAGCATCAGCAAAGTTGATTGACGAATACAAATCAGACGCTTTTTCTCGCAGGCTTATCGAAGCCGGCAAGGCCGACGGTATCGGCGAAGATGATAAGAGTGAACTGCCGAAAAGACTTAGTAATGTCAGGACGGCTACTTTTGGGAATTTACTCATAGGCATGAAAAAGGTTTACACAAGATCTTCACAAAAAGTTCCAGATGAGTTTGCATCCGGCGTCTTTCTAAGGTCTTTTTTAAAACGCAATCTACAAAAATCCTTATTTGGAGGCCATTTAGGCCCTTTTAAAAATTTTTATCCGAAAGTCACGGAAAAGTGGTCTTTGCCCGCATTGGCTGGGTCATTCAGGATTTTAACAGCCGTTTAATTATAGGCTCGAGGGTAAGTCCCTGTACGATAATAGAGAAACACACAATCACATACGTGACCAATAAGAAAAGATGGTTGTCCAACGCAGCTGGAATAGATAATGCAAGGGCTATAGAAATTCCTCCTCGCAACCCTCCCCAAGTCATGATGGAAAGCGTTTTCGGTTCAAATTGTTTATTGTATCCCAACCCGAAAGATAGGGCAGCCAGAGAGCCATGACGGGCTATCAAAACCATTGGGATGGCAATCAATCCGATCCAGAGAAATTCCCATTTGAAAGGTACGATCAGTAGTTCCAACCCGATCAATACAAATAGCGCTGCATTCAGTATCACATCTATCATCTCCCAGAATTTGAATACGTAATCCATTGTTACATCCGACATGGCTTTTTGTTTTCCGTGGTTGCCAATAAGAATTCCAGATGTTACCATCGCCAGCGGCCCGGAAAAGTGAAGTGCATTCGCCAGCAGGTAGCCTCCGATGACCATGGCCATGGTGATCATGACTTCTGTTTGATAATGATCGATACTTTTCATTAGCCGGTAACCGATGTAGCCCAGTGCCAGGCCGAACCCAATACCACCTGCAATTTCTTCAAGGAACAAAATGCCAATCTCGGAAGCAGTAATGTGTTCCAGTCCCTTCTCTGCGATGCGCAGCAATGTTATGAATACGACTACCCCGATACCATCGTTAAAAAGGGATTCACCCACGATCTTGATTTCGGTTGATTCCGGCACTTTGGCTTTCTTCAAAATGCCCATCACAGCAATGGGATCTGTCGGCGAGATGAGCGCGCCGAACAGGAGGCAGTGTATGTATGGAATGTAGATGGCGAAGAGCGCTACGATGTAATAGAGGATCGTTCCAATAATTAATGTGGAAAGCACAACGCCGAGGGTAGCAAACGTGATGATGGGTCCACGCGATTGGCGCAGTTTACTCCAGTCTACGTGAAGCGCTCCAGCGAACAAAAGGAAGCTAAGCATGAAATCCAGCAACACATCTGAAAAATCTACGGAGTCAACAAGCCTTTCAGCTGAAGCCAACGTGGCAGAAGAAAAAACACCAATAAGTTGAATCACGACCGATAGGCAAAGTGAGAGAATCATTAATCCAATGGTGGACGGAAACTTGAAGAATCGCTCGTTGAGGTAGGAAAAGATAGCGGAAAGAACGAGTACGCCCGTAAAGATGTGTGTGAGATCCAAGTGACTGTTATTTTATATCCGGCAAATTATTGAATTATAGGCGGATGTAGAAACAGACTGATTCAACACAGATATTCTGAAAACGGCACAACGGGAGTAACAGGGAAAAGTGCATCGCCCTCAGTTAGTACCATGGACTGGCCAATCTGGGTATATTTAACCTGACGCCGCGCAGGACGACAATGTGGAGTAGCATATCATGGGGGCCAGGCAAACACAAGAAAGCACCGTTACCATGATCGCCCACAAGGTCTTTGCTTCTTATTTTTCAATGGGCCCCAATGGACCATCAGAAATTGGCAGATTGATTTTTGTCCCTTTAGTATTACCGCTGGCTTGGCCAGGAATCTCACCTTCACGCACATGGTCTATTTTTACACGGGTAACGGTTTCGTTGAACGAAAATTTGAATACCCGGTTTGTGCATTGATCCTTCCTGATGTATTTGTCTTTTCCGTCTGACAGGCTATAAGCCTCTTGGGCTACGCGCTTGTTATTAGAGGCGTAAAAATTGACGTATGCCACTACATTGGCGTAGGTTTTATCGGGCACAATTTGAAGTACAATTTTCTTGTTACTGCCTGGGTGTAGCTGTACATACACGCCATGTTCCAAGGGTGCGAAAGAGGAACTGATGCTGACCAATGTTAGTGCAGCCAGCAAACTGAGTGGGTTTAATTTTTTCATGCGTTGTATTCTTTTTTTACTTAAAACGTCGCATTTTACGTGATGGGCACGTGGTATCAATATTAAAATCGACTGATTCCGGGTAGGCTCTGTATGTCCGTTTTGGGTTCGATCAATTGACCGTCTTGTAGTATAATAGCGTGGACCTGTGTCTCGCCGTGGCGAGTATGAGCCAATGATATGCCAAGTGCTTCAAAACAAAAAAGACGACCAAAGTCGTCTTGTCTTAATAGTAGCGGGGACAGGACTCGAACCTGTGACCTTTGGGTTATGAGCCCAACGAGCTACCAACTGCTCCACCCCGCGATATAGTGCGATTTAAGCAGCTCATGAAGCTTATTTAAATCGTTCGCAAAAGTAGGTCGGTTGCATTTAAAAAACAAGCTACCTTTGTAAATCATTATGGCGGAAACATCGTTCAAATCTGGTTTTGTAAGTATTGTGGGCAAGCCTAACGTTGGCAAGTCATCACTGATGAATAGATTGATGGGTGAAAACCTTTCCATTATCACGGCAAAAGCACAGACCACGCGTCACCGCATCATGGGAATCCTGAATGGTGAAAATTACCAGATCGTCTACTCTGATACACCTGGTATCCTTGAACCCAAATATTCTTTGCACGACGCCATGATGAGCTATGTGAAAGTATCGTTGGAAGACGCAGACCTGATACTATTGGTGGTTGCCCTGCAGGATAAATACGAACCGGATCTTTTTGCCCGCTTTCAGAAGATACAGACTCCAATTCTATTGATCATTAATAAGATAGACCTGGTGAAGGGATCGCAGGTAGAAGATAAAGTGACCTACTGGAAGGAGCAACTTCCGACGATTAAGGATATTTTTACGGTATCGGCGAGGACGGGCCAGCATGTTGAAGGACTACTTCCGAAGTTGCTGGAATATATGCCGATACATCCACCATATTTTCCAAAGGATGAGTATACAGATCGTTCAGAAAGATTTTTTGCCTCAGAAATCATAAGAGAAAAAATATTTTTGAATTACGAGCAGGAGATTCCATACAGCACAGAGGTATCCATAAATTCCTTCAAAGAGGAGGAGGATATTATTCGTATCAGTGCCATGATCTACGTTGAGCGTGATTCGCAGAAAGGCATAATCATTGGAAAAGGAGCAAGCTCTATAAAGAAAGTTGGTGTCGAAGCCCGAAAGGATATGGAATCGTTTTTCGGAAAGAAAATTTTTTTAGAAACACATGTAAAGGTTGCCGATAACTGGCGCAAACAATCTTTCAAGCTCAAGCAGTTTGGATACATGGAATAGATCAACAGGGTTCGGGGTACTTACGCCGACCGGTTAAAACAAAGAAGATGGCAAATATCGTAGCAATAGTGGGGAGACCGAATGTTGGCAAATCAACGTTCTTTAACAGGATGACAGAAAAACGGGAAGCCATTATGGATGACACGCCAGGCGTGACCCGTGACCGTCACTATGGTTATGCAGAATGGTGCGGAAAATACTTTACTGTAATTGACACCGGTGGTTACGTAACTGGATCTGAAGACAAATTTGAATCGCAGATCCGCAAGCAAGTTAAGCTGGCCATTGATGAGGCATCTGCAATAATTTTTATGGTAGATTGTAAGGATGGACTAACGGGATTTGACAAGGAGTTTGCCAACGTATTGCGGACCAGCAAGAAACCGATATTTGTCGCAGCCAATAAGGCGGACACACCAAATAAGACATTTCTGGCAGCGGAGTTTTATGCGTTGAGTTTGGGTGAAGTATATCCAATTTCATCGGAGAATGGCGGGGGTACGGGCGAATTACTGGATGAGTTGGTGAAAGTATTTCCCTCAGAAGGTGTAGAAGATCCTGATGCAGGCATACCAAAGATTGCAATTGTAGGGAGGCCCAACGTTGGCAAATCATCGTTTCTTAATGCGCTACTGGGCACAGAACGCAGCATAGTGACTGATGAGGCAGGAACAACCAGGGATGCCATACATTCTTACTACAAACTGTACGGCAATAACTTTATCCTGATAGACACAGCGGGTGTTCGCAAGAAAGCAAAGGTAAAAGAAGACATTGAGTTTTATTCCGTTCTGCGTTCATTGAGAGCCCTGGAGGAAAGTGATGTTTGTATTGTGGTGATCGATGCTGAACGCGGTATTGAGGCTCAGGATGTCAACCTTATTAATCTGGCAGAGCGTCAAGGAAAAGGCATGGTAATCATGGTCAATAAATGGGACCTGATTGAAAAGGACTCCAAAACTTCTGATACGTTCAAAAGGGAGATATTGGAAAAACTTTCCCCCATAGATTACATCCCGATCATTTTTTCCTCAGTGCTGACGAAACAGCGAATTTTCCAGGTTATTGAGAAAACCGTTCACGTATTTGAAAATAAAACAAAAAAAATACCTACCTCCAAGTTGAATGATGTGTTGCTACGCGAAATTGAGAGCCATCCACCGCCTTCTGTGAAAGGAAAACACATCCAGATAAAGTACATAACCCAGGTAATTGCACGGTTTCCATCGTTTGTGTTCTTCTGCAATCTGCCACAATACATTCAACCCTCTTATGAGCGTTTTATCGAAAATAGAATGCGCGAAAACTTTGATTTTGAGGGTGTTCCGCTGCGTTTAATATTTCGCAAAAAGTAGATTTTATTACTGCGCTTGGTTGCACTCATATAATCCTGTTATATTTGCGGTGAATTTTTTAAAAACCTGTAAACTATGAAAAAATTAATCGCATTATTAGCTGTTTGCGGCTTTGCTCTTGCATTTGTCGCTTGCGGTAAGAAGGCTGAGACTTCTGCTGAAGAAACAGTACCTGCAACTGAAGAAGTAGTCGTAGAATCTGCTACTATGGAAGTTGACAGCACTGCCATGCCAGCCGACTCTGTTGCAGCTGAGTAATCAATCTTAATAAGGTTGATGCCGGGGAAGGCTTTAGTTTACTAAAGCCTTTTTTATTTTCTTATGGGTTCAGATCAGATTTTATCGATATTAAAAACGCATGTTCCAGCGGTCGCTTTGGAGTATTGCTTCGTATTGTGGAAATCGAGTCCCTTTGAATTAAAAATCACAAAAAGCCGTCAAACAAAAGTTGGTGATTTTACCAGCAGGAGATCGAAACTTCATCCTCGAATTACGCTCAACAATGATCTGAATCCCTACTTGTTCCTGCTAACCTATGTTCATGAAGTGGCGCATTTACATGTTCACCTCAAATTCGGCGAGCGTGTTGACCCTCATGGAGAGACATGGAGGGCAACTTTTACCAATCTCATGATTCCATTGCTATGGGAAAGTGTTTTTCCTGAGGAAATCTTACATGAACTGCGCAGGCATATGATCAATCCAAAAGCAAGTTCTTTTGCGGATACGGCGCTTACGCAAGCCTTTCGAAAATTTGACACGAATTCAAGTCAGGTCGCTCTTTCCGAAGTGCCAGAAGGGAGTATTTTTTGCCTGCAGGGAAAGTATTTCAAAAAAGGCAAACTCAGAAGGACACGCGTATTGTGTCGCGAGCTGAAATCCAAAAAGGACTATCTGGTGCCCGCCGATGCTTTGGTAAGTGACATTCAGTTAAGCCTTCTCTGAATCAGTCTGCTCACCAGCTCATAGAAATTAATCGGTTGTAATGTTCTCCATTGCTCAATCTGCAAAGTGCCGCCCATATTGATGAAGCTGTCAAGATGATATTTGTTGAATTCATCCTGTATAAAGGCAGGAAAGGAGACAGCCGCAATCCATCCATCTTCAACCTCTTCAAACCACTCTTCGTAATAGCAATCGTCTGCGCCATGGAAGTTGAAAATATTCTCGCCTATAAGGATAAACTTGTTAATCCCTTCATGCAGCATGCACTCCAGTATATTTCGCTTCAATGACATAATATCATTGTTGATGGCATCATTCCACTCACCAAAGAATTCAATCACCGTAAAACCGATAGTATAATCCGTGTACAATACTTTGATGTATAATGTTTCGGAGCCTATCGCGTCCCAGGAAGGATCGATGTAATAACCATAGATTGTTTCAGAATACAAGTCGAGATTGTATTCTTTACCATAAAAGGGGGAGCGCTCGTCAACCGTAGGATCGTAGTATCTTAACCAATTGTAATATGGCTCAATATCATGCATTATTTTTCCAGCTGTCGACCGCCTTGCGAACGGAACCGTATTGCCCGAGCAGTTGCTCAGCGTCTTCAAACGGTATGCCGAGTTCTTCCATGATCATCTTTGCACCACGCTCAAAGAGTTTGTTATTTGAAAGTTGCATATCTACCATTTTATTACCCCTAACATGACCAAGCTTGACCATCACTGTGGTCGAGATCATATTCAGCACAAGTTTTTGCGCTGTTCCGGATTTCATGCGCGTACTTCCTGTTACAAATTCCGGACCGACCACTATTTCGATTGGAAAATCGGCGTGTTTTGCGACTTCCGTGCTAATGTTGCATACAATGCAACCCGTTGTGATGCCGTGAATTTTGGCGTCTTTAAGCCCTCCAACAACATAAGGTGTTCTGCCGGAGGCGGCGATACCGATCAATACATCCTGTTGATTGATCGAATACGCTTCCAGATCTTTCCACGCTTGTGCTGAATCATCTTCGGCGTGTTCTACTGCTTTTCGGATGGCCTCGTCTCCGCCTGCTATCAGGGCAATTACCTTTCCATGCGGCATGCCGTAAGTAGGTGGAATTTCAGAAGCATCGACAACACCCAGTCGACCGCTAGTGCCTGCTCCGATGTAGAAAAGCCTCCCCCCAGAATTCATCTTTTCAACCACAACATTAACCAGAGGCTCAATCTTGTCAATAACTTTTTCGATGGCTTTTGGAACAGACTTATCCTCCGCATTGATATTCAGTAGCAAATCATGCACACTCATGTGCTCTAGATTATTGTAATACGAAGCTGATTCTGTAGTAGCCAATTAATTCAAATCGTTTTGATGATATAGTGTCAGGCCGGCAATGGGGCCTTCAAGAATGTTTTTAACAGTAATACCCTTGTCACTGGCAACTTGACGCAGTATGTCGCTGAAGTAAAATGCAATAGACCCTGTGAAGTGTACTTTGAGGTTTTTGTAATTCTCGTATTTCATTACGTTATGCTCATAAAACTCGGCGAAACTGTCGTAGATAAGTTTATAGCAATAGGGTTCTTTCAAATGTTGAAAAATAAACTTTGCGAAGCTGGCCAGGAATGCGCTCGGCCTTTCTTGCTGATATACTTTTTCCAGGAATTCCTCTCGTGTTAGCGGAAAACGCGCATGAAATTGCTTTCGCAATGCTTCTGGCATAATCTCACGCAGGTAATCCACCAGAAATTTTCGTCCTATGTTCGCACCCGATCCTTCGTCTGCCAGAATCCATCCCAGGTTGGCCACATTCCCAATTATTTTTTTGCCGTCGTAAAGGCATGAATTTGACCCCGTTCCCATAATGCAGGCAATACCGGGCTCGTGCCCACACAGCGCCCGAGCTGCGGCAAGTAAATCCCACCCAATTTCAATATGTGCGCCCGGAAAGAACTCCAGAAAGGCGCGCTTAATTGTTTCCTGGTTCTTTTCAGAGGATACGCCTGCCCCATAGAAGAAGATCTTGTCTACTTTCTCCTTGATTTTTGGCAATAAAACGTCTTTTACATTCCGACTAAGGTCCTCAATGGGTTGATAATATGGATTAAAGCCTGGGGCACTGGCTTGCTCGATTGCACCGCTATTCTCAATAAGTCTCCAATCAATTTTGGAACCCCCGCTGTCAGCAATAATGATCATATTGGTTAAATGTGTTGGTATAGTAGTGAAAAGAATATTGCGGCGAAAAAGCTTTGGCTTGAAATTTAAAGAAAAAACAGCAGAGTAAGAATGCGATCCGGTTTTGAAGTTTATTACTCAGCTTTTCAATTTACCAATTACCTTGAATTTATCGAAAACATTCTCATTGTGTGGGGCGTCTTTTAGTTCATCAGTCAGATCCTGACCCGCCCAATGTTCATAGTGATTCCCTGCTCGCCACAGCCTGGATCGTGTGACGTCATAGATCAACCCATGGAGGGCTACCCAGATGTCTGGTTTGTCCTGGCCATTGCGCAGCGCCAGGTGCGATCGCGTATACTCCGGGAGGTTATCCATGCTGCCTGCCGGTTGATCGGTTGTGACAATCATTCTTAATCGCGTATATAAACCTGGCAGACGGTGATTCAGTCAGGCTGCCAGAATTTGGCATGATTGCTTTGGGATGGCAATGAAGTTGTTGCGGAATATAGAATTCAGATAACCCCGCCAGCAAGGCTTTACAGATCTTGCCGTCAACAGCGGCTACAGGATTATGAATAAATATGTTTTGATCTGTCCCTACCTGAATATTTTGCATGGGCAAGCCACTTTTCATTCTTAATTGCCAATTCTAAAAAGTAAAAGTAATGATAATGTTTAATGCATTAACTTGAGGCGTAAACCTAAATAATTTCAGATGAGCTTTAGAACGCCGCTACTAATCTTGGTTGCCACTTTTCTGTTTCGCTGTGCAGAAAAGAAAACAGTAACCCAAATGAATGATGACCAACTGCGCAGCTATGCCAATGAGTTGGCGCACAAGTATATCATTGCCGATGGTCATGTAGATCTACCTGAACGATTGAAGGAAAAAAATCTTATTCCTGTCAGCGAGCACCTTGACATTATCGAATCAGCTTCTGAGGGTGAGTTTGACTATGTGCGGGCACGGAAGGGCGGCCTGGATGCACCTTTCATGTCGATTTTTATTCCTTCATCATACCAAAAGAAGGCCGATAGCGGAAAAAGTCTGGCCGACTCATTGATCGATATGGTAGTTGCGATCGGCGACCAACTTCCTGATAAATTTTCGCCGGCCATGACACCAGCTGAAGTAGAAGCAAACTTTAAGCTTGGAAAAATCTCTTTGCCAATGGGCATGGAGAATGGCGCGCCCATCGGCAACGATTTAGCCAATGTGAAATATTTTTACGACCGCGGGATACGGTACATAACCCTTACACACAACGACGACAATCAAATCTGCGATGCTTCGCGCAATACCGTGCATACCTGGAATGGTTTAAGCCCTTTCGGTAAGGAGGTAGTGGCCGAGATGAACCGGTTGGGCATAATGGTAGATATTTCACACGTGGATGACAGTACGTTCTATCAGGTGATGAAGCTGTCAAAATCACCGTGCATAGCATCTCACTCATCGTGCAGATATTTTGCGCCTACGATTAAAAGAGATATGACAGATGACATGATCAGGAAACTGGGTGAAAACGGCGGCGTAATGCTGATCAATTTTTATAGTGCCTTCCTCGATTCGGCCGTAGCCAGTCAGAGTCAACGGAATGATGAAAAATTAGCATACTTGCTGGCAGAGAAAGGTCTTCATGAAAGCGATCCATTGGCCAAGCCGATCATCGATCAATTTGACAAGGAAAATCCTCTGGGTAAGACTGATATCGAAATGGTGGCAAACCACATCGACCATGTTGTAGAAATTGCCGGCATCGATCATGTCGGATTCGGTTCAGACTTTGATGGTGTCGATGGTCAGCTGCCAACGGGATTGGAGGACCCTTCAAAATATCCTGATCTTATTTTTATCCTTTTGAAACGCGGATACACAGAAGATGACATCGCTAAAATTTGTTACAAGAACCTTTGGCGTGTGTGGAACAAAGTCGAACAGTTAGCAAAGGAAGGTTAAATTATCCTTGACTGCAGGGTGAAGGATGTTGGCAGAAGTGGCTTCAGTTCTCTCTTCTTACCAGTCTTTTGCGTGAATATGAATAAAATCCGGAATTGAAATCACTCGGTATTAAAGAGACATCGCGTCGGTTATTACCTTAATCAGGTTTCCTGTATTAATTTTGTATTGGGTAAATATGAACTTGGGTGAGGATTGTTTTGATTTGTCTGATGTACGGCTTGTTCTACCATTCAGTGAATGGGCAGATTAAGCGAAAATTTAACTTCCCAGAACAAGTTTCTCCTGGCGACTTTGAAAATGGTGTCGTCTGGGTAAAACTCAAAGAATCGCACCGGGATATTTTCATGCCGGGTGCGTCCACCGGCAGGAAGCCGGCAGGAATCAGTACCAACCGCATCAGTCCGTTCCTGAATGCTAAAACCCGCGAGAAAACCCTTGGCCGGATAGCGCCGCGCAGGCAGCACGTGGACATCTCGCTTTACTACAAGTTGTCTTTCGACAAAACGATCGCGTTAGAAGATTTTGTCAAGGAGCTATATGCAACCGGGTATTTTGAGGTTGTGGAGCCAGTTCATACAATAAAGCCATTCTTCACACCAGATGATCCGTCCTCAAATCAGCAATATTATCTTGACCTTATCCGCGCGCCTGAAGCGTGGGATATAACCACTGGCAACCAGGCTATTATTATCGGCATCGTTGATACGGGTGGAGACTTGAACCATCCGGATCTTCAAGACAATCTATACATTGATCCTGCTGATCCTGTCGACGGCATAGACAACGACGGAGATGGGTTCATTGACAATAATCGGGGATGGGATTTTTCAGGGGCTGATCTCTCGCTCATTGGTACGCCGGGGTTTATTGGGGACAATGATCCTTCCATTTCGCAGGGAAATCTTTTTGCCCATGGTACGATGGTAGCAGGCTGTGCTTCGGCATCAACAAATAATGGTATTGGGATTTCAAGCGTTGGCTACACCACGAAACTGTTGTTCACAAAGCATTTTGCTGACAACCAACCCGCCACTGGTTCCAACTATTCTTCCAATCTGTACGAAGGTATTTTGTACGCCGCAACCCACGGCGCAAAAATCATAAATTGTTCCTGGGGTGGATATTACCGCAGTACAATAGCGCAGGATATTATTGAATATGTTACACTCGATTTAGGATGCCTCGTAGTAGCCGCAGCAGGCAACAGCAATTTAGAGACCCCCATTTATCCCGCCGCCTATGAGTATGTTTTGTCTGTCGCGTCATCTGATGCGGCCGATGTTCGTTCTAAATTTTCCAATTTTGGAAAGACAATTGATATCATTTCTCCCGGGACAAATATTTTTACCACGACTTACAATGATGCGTATGGTGCAGACTCCGGCACGTCATTGTCTGCACCTATCGTTTCTGGCGCTGCGGCCCTGGTCTGGGCGCAGAACCCGCTTTTTACACCCCTCCAGGTTGGCGAGCAACTTCGCGTATCGGCCGACGAAGGTATCTACAACAATAATCCATTGTTCACTAATAAACTGGGAAAAGGAAGACTGGATGTTGCCCGGGCACTTACTATGCAAAGCCCATCTATCCGGGCAACCAGGCAGCAGCTGGTAAGGGAGGATGGGCGAACACCAAACGCCGGGGACAGCGCAAAACTGTTTTTTGATTTTACAAACTACCTTCTTCCATCTTCAAATGGATTGACTGCAACACTAACATCACCCTCGCCCTACATCACAATTGTAAATGGTGAAATTATTGTGGGTAGCATTGGAGAGAAGGTTACCGTAAGAAATAGCGCTTCGCCTTTTGATATTATACTGGGACTGGATTTTCCGGTCGATCAACCTGTCGAAGCTTTGCTTACATTTTCTGATGGCGAATACCACGATTTTCAACTCCTGAGTTTCATTATTCCATCATACATTGACGTTGACGAAAACAACATCATTACCTCGATAACTACTCCCGCAAGAATTGGATTTGGAAATGTTTCGGAGCAAAATAACGGTTCGGGATTTATCTACGATGAGGAAAGCATTTTGTATGAGATGGGACTTATTATGGGAACATCTTCAACCACCGTCTACAACAATGTGCGAGGAATCAACGATCAATTTGATCAGGATTTCACCGCAACCGCGAAGCTAGTTGAAATGGCCCCGGGAGAAAGATCTTACGCTGAAATTACTGGACATATAAGGAGCGATGAAGACGCTGCCTTAGCTTCTTTGGACATCTCATACCAAAGCCTGGTTTGGAATAACGATCCCTATAGAGATTTTATAATTTTGGAATACAAGGTTAAGAACATAAAGGCCGAACCAATCTCTGATTTCTATTTTGGCATATTCGCGGATTGGGATATTGCTTCTGCCGGCGCCGGTGATCGGGCAGCCTGGGATAATGACACCAGGTTAGGTTATGTTTTCCCGGCTCAATCTTCCACCCTGCCAAGATCAGGCATTCAGGCATTAAGTGGGACTGCCCACTATTATGCTATTGACAATGATCAAACCATCGAAGGAAATCCTTTTGGAATCTACGATGGTTATACTGATACTGAGAAATTCTTGAGTATCTCCAGTGGGCTTAGCAAAATTCAGGCTGGTAGTCCTACGACAGGAAACGATGTCAGCCACGTCGTAGCTTCAGGGCCTTATTTTATCAGTCCGGGAGAAGAAGTTACGATCGCCTTTGCGCTGCACGCTGCAAAGTCGAATGCTGCGTTGATCACCTCTGCAAGATATGCTGATTCGTTATACAACTTTACGTTGAAGGCTTCCAGGCCTATCGTTGAAAACATGAACGTGTGTTATGGAGACGCTGCCATGTTGCAGGCGACCGGGGCTTCGAATTTTAAATGGTATGCTGATTTTACGGGAGGCGCTCCAATTTACACTGGCGCGCAATTCAATACGTCCAATCTTTTGGGAGACACCACATTTTTCGTCTCCAATGCAGATAACACGTATGAAAGTTTACGAACTGCCGCCACTGTCTCGGTGTGGCCGTCCCCGGAAATACAGCCATCAGGAAGCCTCGAATTCTGTGATGGGGAAACGGTGGTTCTTTCCGTCGGCAAGGCAGATGAATATACCTGGAGCACCGGCGAAAAAACACAAACCATAGACGTTACTGCATCTGGGCAATACTCAGTTGTGGTTCGGAATGATGCATTGACTTGTGCATCAACTGAGACGGTAGACGTCAAAGTGAAGCCCAGCGCCTCTGCTTCTTTTTCAGTATCAACAGAAAATCCCTTGCAAAACGAGGTGATCAATTTTTCGCCAGCGACCACTTCAGGAGTAACCTGGTTTTGGGAGTTTGGAGATGGCAGTACCAGCAATGAACAAAGTCCACGTTATGCCTACGTCCAGGAAGGTGAGTTTACCGTTACATTAAGCGTTACTGCTGAAAATGGATGTGAAAGTGTGGAATCAAAAACGTTTGGCATCGTAACGGGAGTCGAGGATGTATCCATGCAAGCAATCACAGTTCACCCCAACCCTGTACATCCGGGCGCACGATCGGTGACTATTTTGGGTGCTGGTGCGAATAGCGAAATTGCACTGTTTGATACACGGGGTAAAAGGGTTTCTTGTGGTATTAGCGGAGGAGAAGACCAGCAGATTATGGATACAGCTGACCTTGCTGGTGGTATATACATGCTAAGAATTTCAACCCGTGATCATATTATCACCAGGAAGATTGTAATTACCCGCTAGTTTATTCTTGTTTAGATATTTAATCGGTTAAGTTCCTTTATAGCGTAGTCGCACGCGCGCGCGGTCAGGGCCATATACGTAAGCGATGGGTTTACACATGAAGAAGAAGTCATCGCAGCACCATCTGTTATAAAGACATTCTTAACTTCGTGCATTTGATTGAATGCATTGAGGACCGAGGTCCTCGGATCATGACCCATCCGGGCAGTGCCCATTTCATGGTTTGCATTGCCGGGGAAAGAGCTATTCATATAAGTCTTCACGTTTTTGTATCCAAGTGCCTCCAACATCTCGCCCATCGCATCTCGCATATCATCTCGCATGGCTTTCTCATTGTCCTTAAATTCAGCATCAATATTTAAGGTGGGGCGGCCCCATTTGTCTTTCTTATCGGGATTGAGTGTAACTCGATTTTCAGAATAGGGAAGACATTCTCCAAATCCGGTGAAACTTATGTTCCAGGGACCAGGGGTTTGCAAATTTTTTTTTAATGAGCCGCCGATGGTAGTCCCCAATGCATCGGAATGCCAGTCGTCGCGCGAGGCCCCACCTTGGTAACCGAATCCACGCAAGTAGTCGGATCTTTTTTCTGTTATGTTTCTGAATCTGGGCACATAGATGCCGTTCGGTCTGCGGCCGGTATAATACTGATCTTCGAATCCTTCCACGGAAGCTGAGGCACCAACATGCTTGTGGTGATCCATCAGGTTTCGCCCTACCTGATCACTACCATTACCCATTCCGTTAGGGAACCGGCGCGACGTTGAGTTTAACAAGATATATGCCGTCGCAACCGTTGAGGCGTTCAGGAAGATTATTCTGGAGTGAAATTGAAGCACTTCATTGGTTTCTGTATCGGTTATTTCTATACCGGTAGCTTTCCCCTTTTGGTCATCATAAAGCACCTTGTCCACCAGCGAATGTGGCCGTAGCGTGAGATTGCCGGTTGCAAAAGCAGCCGGAAGTGTACTGGCATTGGTGCTGAAATAAGCGCCATACGGGCACCCTCGATGGCAAAGATTACGATTTTGACATTGACCCCTGCCTTTTACGGGTTGTGTAAGGTTCGCCGATCGCCCAATCGTAACATACCGATTACTATAGGTTTTGTTTAGACGCGACTTGAAATCCTTTTCCGCACAATTCATTTCCATAGGCGGCAGGAACTTACCATCGGGGAGGTGCTGTATACCTTCTTCCTGTCCGCTAACACCAATAAATGATTCAACGTATTCGTACCAGGGCTCCAAGTCTCTATACCGGACAGGCCAGTCAATACCGTGGCCGTCTTTTACATTGGCCTCAAAGTCGAGGTCACTCAAACGATAACACTGTCTTGCCCAAAGTAAAGATCGTCCGCCTACCACATCACCCCGAATCCAGTCAAATCGTTTAATTTCAGTATAAGGATTTTCCAGATCATTAATATAGAAGTGCTTGTTGTCTTCCCTGAAGGAATAGTGCCTCGCCTGGACGAAGCTTTTGGTCTTGTCTTCCTGCGTCAAGCTTCCACAATACGGGAATTCCCAGGGATCCTTGGTTGCGGTTGGATAATCCGGATGTTGAAGCGGCATGCCACGTTCCAACATCAGTACCTTCAATCCTTTTTCACAAAGCTCTTTGGCTGCCCAGCCTCCACTGATGCCGGATCCGACGACAATCGCGTCGTAGGTGTACTGATCATTGCCTTTAAGATTCAAAACCATGTATTTCCATTAAAACGCCGAAGGTTATAAAAATGTAACAACGGCTGCAAAAAGAAGTTTTCAAACGGTAGAAGCGCGCTAATTATAAAATAATCACAATTAATATTGCCATTTCTGCGATCATTTGATCCAGTGTTTTATTTTTGCCCAATTTTGTTCACCCCATTCCCTGTAAACAATGCCCAGAGATAGAAGTATTCGCTCCATCCTCATCATCGGCAGTGGCCCCATCATCATCGGTCAAGCATGTGAATTTGATTATGCGGGATCTCAGGCCTCTCGTTCATTGCGGGAGGAAGGGATTGAAGTGGTATTGATCAATTCAAACCCAGCCACGATCATGACTGACAAGTTGACGGCAGATCACGTTTACTTGAAGCCACTCGATAAGAAATCGATCCGTGAAATACTGGAAAAGCATCATATCGATGCCGTACTCCCAACAATGGGTGGGCAAACAGCCCTGAATTTGTGCATTGATTGCGACAAGGCAGGGATATGGCAGCACTTTGGTGTACGCATCATAGGGGTTGATATTCATGCTATAGAGACAACTGAGGACCGCGAGAAATTTCGGCTTAAGATGATTGAGCTCGGGGTAGGCGTTTGCCAGGGTGGCACCGCAACATCCTTTTTGGGAGGAAAAGAAATTGCCCAGGAAATAGGCTTTCCGCTGGTTATTCGGCCTTCGTTTACCTTGGGGGGAACCGGCGGTGCTTTTGTCGATGATCACAATGATTTTGACGACGCCCTCAACAGCGGGTTGCATGCCTCACCTATCCATGAAGTGCTTGTTGAACAAAGCATTAAGGGTTGGAAAGAGTACGAGTTGGAGTTACTTCGGGATAACATTGGCAACGTAATCATAATATGCTCGATAGAAAATTTCGATCCTATGGGCATCCACACGGGTGACTCAATCACCGTTGCCCCTGCCATGACTTTGCCGGATACAGTATATCAACACATGCGTGACCTGGCCATTAAAATGATGAATGGCATAGGGCAGTTTGCCGGTGGATGCAACGTTCAGTTTGCCCTTAATCCGGATAACGATGAAGAGATTATTGGTATAGAAATTAACCCTCGCGTATCACGTTCTTCTGCGCTGGCGTCTAAGGCGACGGGTTATCCGATCGCTAAGATTGCTGCTAAACTCGCTATTGGCTATAATCTCGATGAATTGAGCAATGCAATTACAGGAACGACGACTGCATACTTTGAACCTGCAATTGACTACGTGATCGTAAAGGTACCACGTTGGAATTTTGACAAGTTTCACGGTACGGATCGGAAACTGGGATTACAGATGAAGTCTGTTGGGGAAGCAATGGGCATCGGAAGGAATTTTCAGGAGGCCCTCCAAAAGGCCTGTCAGTCATTAGAGATTCGTCGGAACGGACTGGGTGCTGATGGTAAAGAACTTACCAAACAAGACGAATTGCTGTATAGCCTTGAACATCCAAGCTGGAACAGAGTTTTTCATATTTACGATGCGCTGAAGTTAGGTATCCCAATGAAAACAGTTCTTAAGCTTACCCGGATTGACCGTTGGTTCCTCAAGCAAATTGAAGAGCTGGTGGAGATCGAAAAGGTTATTAGCAAATACGAACTGGCCACTATTCCAAAGGATTTAATGCGCAGAGCCAAAGAAAAAGGGTATGCAGATCGGCAAATTGCGCACATGCTGGATTGTTATGAAAGTGAGGTATACAACAAGCGCAAGGAGATGGGAATCAACAGGGTATACAAGCTGGTTGATACGTGCGCCGCAGAATTTGAAGCAAAAACGCCGTACTATTATTCAACTTTTGATGCTGAGAATGAATCGATTGTGACATCAAAAAAGAAAATAATCGTATTGGGTTCAGGCCCTAACCGTATCGGGCAGGGAATTGAGTTTGATTATTCTTGCGTCCATGGGGTTCTGGCTGCGAAAGAATGCGGCTATGAAACCATCATGGTTAATTGTAATCCAGAGACTGTTTCGACTGATTTTGATATCGCGGATAAACTCTATTTTGAGCCGGTTTTCTGGGAACATCTATACGATATCATCCAGCATGAAAAGCCGGAAGGTGTGATTGTTCAATTGGGCGGACAGACAGCCTTGAAACTGGCTGAGAAACTGCATAAGTATGGCATCAAGATCATCGGCACTTCATTTGATGCATTGGACCTTGCGGAAGACCGCGGCCGGTTCTCTTCCCTGCTAAAGGAGTTGTCTATTCCATATCCGGAGTTTGGCGTCGCCGAAAATGCGGATGATGCAATTGAAGTTTCAAAGACCATAGGGTTCCCACTGCTTGTAAGACCCTCCTATGTACTGGGGGGCCAAAGCATGAAGATTGTAATCAATGAGCAAGAGTTAGAGGATCATATTCTTGACATATGGAAACACCTGCCGGAAAATAAAGTTTTGCTGGACCATTTCCTGGATGGTGCTATTGAAGCCGAGGCCGATGCGATCTGCGATGGAGAAGACGTATACATTATAGGGATCATGCAGCATATCGAACCGGCTGGAATTCACTCTGGTGATTCTTATGCTGTGCTGCCACCATACAACCTGGGAGATTTTGTCATCAAACAGATTGAGCACTATACACATAAGATCGCATTAGCGCTACAAACGGTTGGGCTAATTAACATACAGTTTGCAATCAAAAATGACAAGGTTTACATTATTGAAGCGAATCCCCGTGCCTCCAGAACTGTACCTTTCATTTGCAAGGCATACGACGAGCCCTATGTGAATTATGCCACAAAAGTCATGCTGGGAGAAAAAAAGATCAGGGATTTTGCGTTCAACCCGACGAAGCACGGCTATGCTATTAAGGAACCTGTTTTTTCTTTCCACAAATTTCAGGATGTGAATAAGGAACTTGGGCCAGAAATGAAATCTACAGGCGAATCCATTTACTTTATTGATGACTTGATGGATGACTATTTTATGAAAATCTACGCAGAACGGAATTTGTATTTGAGTAGATAGTAAAACATCCTAAAAAGTCAGCTTTCCCTTATTTGATGACGGCCCTGGAAATGGCTTATGAAAGTCGTTTTAGGCCTTGCAACCGTATATTGTCGGCCATTTCAATGGTAAGTGTAAAATAATATCACTTGTGCACCGTCCTTTTTAAGAAACCTATACCTTTGTTTATTGGTTTAGTATTAAACATTCAGTGCTATGTTTAAATTTCTGTTAATATTAGGAATTATTGTCTACGTGATTTACAAGGTTGGCAGCCTGTTTTTTAGGGCAGGGGCAGCTTCCCAAATTTTGCGCGACCAGCAACGTAAAGAGTTTGACAACAACGCAAGCGCAACTGCCAGCAGGACAAAGAAGAATAACAAGGGCGGGTCCAAACCAGGAGAATATATCGATTACGAAGAGATAAAGTAGCCGGCTTCAAGTATCCGGAATCATAGCCATCAGAATCCAGTGTCTAAAGTTCATTTTTATAAATATCAGGCAACCGGTAACGATTTTGTGATAATTGACAACCGGGTTAGTAGTTTATCCTTCACCAAGGATCAGGTTCAGCACATCTGCCATCGCAACTTCGGTGTTGGCGCAGATGGTTTGATGCTGATTGAAAAACATCCATCACTAAATTTTAACCTTGAATATTTTAACAGCGATGGCTCGCAGAGCTTGTGTGGCAATGGAAGCAGAGCGGCTGTTCATTTTGCATCACAGCTAGGATTGGTGAACGGAAAAGCAACCTTTAATGCTTTTGATGGTGTGCATTCAGCTGAACTTCTGCCATCAGGGATTATAAAACTAAAGATGACCCCGGTTGAAACCGTAATTGAAATAATGGATGATTATTTTATAAATACTGGTTCCCCGCATTTCGTAAGATTTGTTTCAGATATACACAATTATCCGGTACTAGAAGAAGGAAGAAAGATTCGTTACAAGGAAGAATTTAAACCGGGAGGAACCAACGTAAACTTTGTTGAGCTTCAAGAGGGCAATACTATATTCGTCCGGACGTATGAGCGGGGCGTAGAAAACGAGACGCTTTCATGTGGTACTGGCGTAACGGCAGCAGCTATAGCGGCGTCTATGAAGGGTTATTTGTCTCCGATAAACATAAAAACCCTGGGTGGCGACCTTGCTGTAGAATTTAAACCCAGCCATCCCGGCGCTTTTCACGAGATTTTCCTCATCGGGCCTGCCAAAATGGTCTTCGAGGGCGATTTGGAACTGTAATTGATCACCCTGAATCTCAAAAAACAAAGTAACTTTGACCCCTCTTTTGGGGGTTTCGTCTATGTGTCGCTCTATCGGAAGAACGATGGGTATGACTAACGATTTAATGATTAACGTATGCTACAATTCATTGCCAAAATCTTTGGAACAAAATCAGAAAAGGACATAAAACGCGTCCAACCCCTTGTGGACCAAACCAAAGCAGAGGGTGAAAAGCTGAAGTCTGTTACCAACGATGCACTTCGAAATGAAACCCAGAACATTCAGGAGTTTATCAATCAGGAATTAAAAAGTATTGATGACCAACTCGCATTGTTACACAAACGAATATCGGATAATCCGGATCTGGACATAAATGAAAAAGAAGCCATTTTCGGAGACATCGATAGAATTGAGGGTGAGCGAAACAAAGAACTTGAAAAAGTTCTGCTGAAAGTATTGCCAAAGGCTTTTGCCATAGTACGGGAAACTGCAAGGCGATTTAAGGAAAATGAGTTCTTGGAAGTAACGGCTCAGGAATTTGATCGTCAGTTTGCGACCACACAGGAGAATGTAAAGATTCAGGGTGACAAAGCCCTATGGGCGAACACCTGGATGGCGGCAGGCAACAGGATTACCTGGGACATGGTGCATTACGATGTTCAAATCATAGGTGGTATCGTACTGCACGAAGGGAAAATTGCAGAAATGGCCACGGGTGAAGGAAAAACTTTGGTAGCTACATTTCCTGCCTTTTTAAATGCGTTGTCAAGACGGGGTGTTCATCTTGTGACCGTCAATACTTACCTGGCTACAAGGGACAGTGAGTGGATGGCCCCGATATTTCAATTTCATGGATTGACAATAGATTGTATAGACAAGCACGAACCCAATTCACCTGAGCGTAGAAAGGCCTATCAGGCTGACATTGTATATGGCACCAATAATGAATTTGGATTTGACTACCTCCGCGATAATATGTCGCGTGAGCCGCAGGAACTAGTTCAGCGGGCGCATCACTATGCCATGGTAGACGAAGTAGATTCAGTATTAATTGATGAAGCCCGCACCCCTTTGATCATTTCAGGTCCGATACCACGGGGAGATGAACACGAATTTTATGATTTAAAGCCCCGCATATTCAAGCTCGTTGAGGCGCAAAAAAAACTCGTTAATGAATATTTGAATTCGGCGCGAAAGCTAATCGCGAGCGGCAACGAGAAAGAGGGAGGCCTTGCACTTTTCCGAGCCTTCAGATCAATGCCCAAACACAAACCGCTTATTAAATTCTTGAGCGAAATGGGCATTAAATCGATACTTCAGAAAACAGAAAATTTCTATCTGCAGGATAATAAACGGAACATGCCAGAGGCTGATAAGCCTTTGTACTTCATTATTGATGAAAAGGATAACAGTGTTGATCTCACGGAGAAGGGAATAGACTTGATTACGGGCGAGGGAGAAGATGCTAAATTTTTTATCATGCCTGAGATAGGTACTGAAATCAACAAGATTGAAACGGATGCATCGCTGGATGATACAGCCAAGTTTCAAAAGAAAGAAGAGATTATCCGCGACTACCAGATAAAGTCGCAGCGCATTCATAGTGTAAGCCAACTATTGAAAGCCTATACGCTCTTTGAAAAGGATACAGAGTACATAATCGTGGATGGAAAAGTTAAGATTGTTGACGAGCAGACAGGCCGTGTCATGGAGGGTAGGAGATACTCCGACGGATTGCATCAAGCTATAGAGGCCAAGGAAAATGTCAAAGTAGAGGACGCCACGCAAACCTATGCAACGATAACGCTTCAGAACTACTTTCGCATGTACCATAAGTTAGCAGGTATGACGGGAACGGCGGAAACTGAGGCAGGTGAACTTTGGGATATTTATAAACTGGATGTGGTTACAATACCCACGAACAGACCCGCTGTGCGGAAGGACTACGATGATCTTGTGTATAAGACCATGCGGGAGAAATTCAATGCGGCCATTGACGACATTGTGAAACTTACAGAACAGGGGAGACCTGTGTTGGTAGGAACGACTTCTGTGGAGATTTCTGAGCTGGTGAGCAGGCTTCTCCAACTTCGAAAAATTAAGCATCAGGTCTTAAATGCAAAACAACACCAGCGTGAAGCAGAAATCGTGGCTGAAGCAGGCAAGCCGGGAACGGTAACCATCGCTACTAACATGGCAGGTCGCGGTACGGATATCAAGCTTACACCTGAATCAAGGGCGGCAGGTGGACTGGCCATTATCGGCACTGAGCGCCATGAGTCGCGCCGGGTTGACCGCCAGCTTCGCGGACGGTCCGGCCGCCAGGGTGATCCGGGGACATCCCAATTTTATGTTTCTCTGGAGGATAACCTGATGCGCCTTTTTATGCCCGAACGCATTGCCCGCCTGATGGACAAGCTGGGATTGAAGGAAGGTGAAGTGATACAACATTCGATGGTTACCAGTTCTATAGAACGCGCACAGAAAAAGGTGGAAGAGAATAACTTCGGTATCCGTAAGCGCTTGCTGGAGTATGACAATGTTATGAATTCCCAGCGTGAGGTAATCTACAAGCGAAGGAAAAATGCCTTGTACGGCGAGCGTCTTGAACTGGATATCCTTACGATGTTGTATGATACGTGTGAGGACATGGTAATAAACGCCAAGAATGGTGATGATTACGAAAGCCTTCGGCTGAATGCGCTAAGTATCCTGGGATTGGATTATGAAATATCGAAAGAAACATTCGACAAATCCGCGTTGGATAAGCTGACAAATGACTTGTACAATAAGGGATTAGAGCATTATCACAAGAAAAACAAATTCGTAGCGGAAAAGGCTTTGCCCGTCGTAAGAGATATATTCAGAACGCGAGGAGCAACGGTAGAAAATATTCTTGTTCCCTTCACAGATGGCCAAAAGCAAATTGGTGTTGCGGCGAACTTGGCAAAAACTGTTGAAACCAATAATGGTGAACTGATAAAATCCATGGAAAAGATGATATCCCTGGCGATTATCGATCAACTTTGGAAGGAACATCTGCGTGAAATGGATGACTTGAAGCAGTCTGTACAAAACGCCGTGTACGAGCAGAAGGATCCATTGCTGATCTATAAATTTGAAGGTTTTGAATTATTCAAGCGCTTCATTGCCAAGGTAAATGAAGATACGATTTCTTTCCTGCTGAAAGCAGACATACCAGTCCAGCAGCCGGACCAGGTACAGGAAGCCCGGGCTACACGAACCCGCGTGAGGCTAAACGAACAAAAAGAAGAATCGAAATCGCTGCTGAGCGGTGGCGAGCGAGCGCACCAACCGGACAGACCGCCACAGGAAAAGGTGATGCCTGTAAAATCCGAAAAATTGGCGGGTCGAAATGACAAAGTAAGCGTTCAATACACAGATGGTAAGGTACTTCGGGACGTTAAATACAAGAAGGTTGAGGATGATATTATGAACAACCGATGCATTCTAATTGACTAATTATGCCACAGTTAATCCGTTTTCTGCCTGTATTCCTATTAGGTGTGTTCCTTTTGGGTTGTGCGACACAAAAAAAGACAACGACGTCGGACGGAACGCAGTATACCGAGGACTTGTCCATCTGGAGACCAAAGGTGGAACCGGTTTTGCCCACCGAGCGTACAGTAGAAGATAGCAAAAAACAAAAAGCTGTCGCGGAGCCTAAATATACGGTCAATAGAAAACTTGACGCTGTATTGGATAGTATAGATCGTATTAATCTGCGAAGAAATTTTATTGACGGATTTACCATTCAGGTCTACTCCGGGCTAAAACGTGAGGATGCGCTGAATGCAAAAAAACAACTTACATCTTCTTTGCCGGAATTGGAATCAGAGATAAATTATCTGCAACCTAACTTTAGGGTGAAGGTAGGCAAATACTTTAGCCGTATCGATGCTCAAAAAGATTACGTGGCAGTAAAAGAATATTTCCCCAATGCAATTGTAATACCTGATAAGGTTGCAATCAATTAACTGGTTGTCAATTAAATTAGATAGCATCTATCAATAGGCATTGGTTTTCTAAATGATATGAAAGGAGCCAGCATTGATATTAAATCAGGCAGTCTATTTCCCTGGCATTTTTTATTTCTAGGGGCAATTGCATTTGTTATCGGGCTGGCGCTCATTTTCGAAAGAACACTGCTTTCTATTCTATTATTATTCGCAAGCGTATTCATTCTTTCAGCGTATTCAGGTACTGAAATTAATAAACAGGAAAACGTATATCGGGAATATATGTCCTTCTTTCTTATTAAAAGCGGAAAGCAAGTGAAGTTTGGAGGAATTGATAAAATATTTATAAACAGTTCTAAAATCACGCAGAGATTTCATAGCGCTCATACTACTAAATCCTCAATCTTCACCAGCGAAGAATTCAATGCGTATTTGAAATTCGATGATGGAACGAAAATCCATCTGGTGAGTAAAAGAAACAAAAAACGATTGATTAAGATTTTGGAAAAAACGTCAGCGTTCCTTCATGTTCCTGTTGTCGATAATACTGTTGTTGCATCGTGAGGTGGGGGCAGTTCACGTCGTGGTTACAATTCCCGTAGCTTTACATTTCTATAGTAAATCTCTGCATATTCTGATTGCAGCAGTATTCTTCCACCAATAAGACTTGCATTTTCTCCATAGTTCACCACTACGCCGTTTACAATGTGAACGCACTTTCCATGGAAAGAAACAACCTCTACAGTATTCCATTCACCATATTTTTTTTCTGCGTCATCTCTTTTGACAATTTGTGTGTAGGCAGAGGGGTGGTTTTGCTGGCCGTCCACCTGAATAGTACTATTGCCCAGTAACCAGAAATCACCGACGTCACCTTCCTGGATCTGACACTCGATGGATTGCGGCCAGATATGGTCCGGCTCGCTTAAAGGAATGTTATAGCAGATGCCGCTATCGCGTTTACTCGATTCACGTGGAGGGTATCTCTTTTCTCCCCATTTAAATTCTACCACAAGATGAAAGTTCTCGAAACTTTGCTCGGTCATGATATATCCAACCTCTTTCCCCTGGTCGTGCAAAATGCCGCTGGATTCAACGCTGAAGATATTTTCAGGATCGTTATTCTTCCCTTTCGTTTGCAACCAGGTATACCATCCGTCCAGGTTTTTTCCGTTCAGAAGCGTTGCGAATTCCCCTTCTTGAAACACGGGGGTAACATTATGCACAATAAAAACATAATCATTGTAGTCACCGTTTGCTGCTTCTTCCATGCAGATCAAATAGCTGTTTTCGAGAACAGCACCACTCTTGGAATGAATTGGATAAATACGCATGGCATGCGTTGCGTGGGTTGGATAGAACAGAATATTCCAGATGTCTTCAGAGTAAACAGTGTGCCCCGGGCTTATGGCATAGAACCCAAATGCTGCATCACCAGGATCAAAGGAAGTTCCACCGGTAGCGACGGCCGGAAACAATGTTTGGTGTTCAGGGAATTCACCAGCTGTTGCCAAAATACCCAATTGGTGTTGTACAGGTCCATTACCGGAAGCCGTGTAAAATCCAAAATTCAACAAGAAATCAGGCGAATATCGTGCAACGGGGGTCATCTCTACTTTACCTTGCGTTGCTTTTTTGAACAGAGCAGGGGCAAGTTCTTCACCTTGTATTTCAGGCTTCAAATGGTTATCCAGGTTTTTCCATCCAACATTTGTTGTATACCCCAAGGCATCAACAATAACGGAGAGGGGCGCTTCATTGCGGCCTTCAAGTCCTTTGCTACTGAGTCCGGTTAGGTTAATGGGATGGTCCAAACCCTTAAGTGTTAGGCTAGCGTGAGCAATCCCAATGAATGTGTCTGAAGGTGTAAATACCAGCGCGATTCGTGCGGGCTTATCATTTGATAAGCGTTTTGGAATTGGCGAGATTATCCTGAAAAAATCAGCCTGGTCGCCGGCAATCTTGAAGTCTCCCATTGCAACGCTTCCTTGCAATGAAAATAGTTGAATGGTATCGGGCTTGCTTGCTTTCCCTTTGATTGCGGAAAAAATTGCATTTGATTTTGATGCTGAAATCTTTTGAGCAAAGATGGCATTACACAAAATCATGAGCAGCATGAAAGAAAATGTGGTGTAAGTGATACGCATGATGGATGCTGACTTTGGTGAATTTCAATGTTCGGAAAAGGTGTACTGTATTTGCGCTTCGGTTGGCAAATCAATGTAATATAGCCATATTGACCTTACAGGCAGTGCCTTACAAATAGTTAAGTCTGTCAATTCGGAAATCAGCGATAGGAATACAATCACGCAATCGCCGGCTTCTATCACACCGGATTGACGTTCATGTAATTTTTATCTATTCCGTGAAGGATGTAACTAGCTTTATATTAATCCTAAATTACGTTTTATGATGAAGATAATGCGATATTTTTTCCTGTTATGCCTTGCCCTTGGCCCCATTTTCACTCATGGTCAGGTAACACCCGAACCTGTTGATACGGCTGGGATATCTGCCATTAGGAAAGAGGGTCTTGAAAAGTCACAGGTAATGGAAATGCTAAGAATGCTCACGGATGTGCACGGGCCTAGACTTTCGTTTAGCCCGGGATACAAGGCAGCTGCAAATTATGCCAAAGAAACGTTGGAAAACTGGGGTCTTTCAGGTGTACACTTCGATGCATGGGGAGACATTGGGCGTGGATGGTATATCAAAAAATACAGCCTGGATATGATTTCACCATCGTATTCTCCTCTCGTTGGATATCCAAAAGCATGGTCGCCAGGCGTGAAAGGGAATGTGTCCGGTGACCTCATCTTTTTGGATATTGCGACAGAAGGTGACCTGTTAAAATACAAAGGCAAACTGAAAGGCAAATTTGTCATGATGGATTTGCCTTCGAAAATAAAAATTGGATGGGATCCAGAAGCATCGAGGCTTACAGACTCCGCTTTGCTTAAATATGCGAATGATGAAACAAGCAAATCAAGCGGGCAATATCGTCTAACTGGATCGGTGAAGTTAATCTATAAGACATGGAAAATGTGCATGGAGGAAGGTGTGGTTGCCGTAATTTCCCCAAGTCCGGGGCGAGGTGACAATGGTGCTATGACAATATCTGGCGCCTACCTTCCAATACCACCGGAAACGCCGGTTGATATGCGCCCGAGAATCATAAGCCCAGGGGCACCGGCTACTTTGCCACAAGTTGCCTTGTTGTCGGAGCATTATAACAGATTATACCGCCTCCTGACGAATGGTACGCCGGTAAAACTGGACCTTACACTCAATGTTGCCTTCACCCCGGCCGAAGAAGGGTTCAATGTAATTGCTGAAATACCCGGAAGCGACCTTAAAGATGAGATTGTTATGATCGGTGCCCATCTTGACTCCTGGCATAGTGGGACCGGCACTACCGATAACGGGACTGGATCAGCCGTTTGTCTGGAGGTCATGCGCATAATCAAGTCGTTGGGTATTCAGCCGAGAAGAACCATTCGCATTGGACTTTGGGGTGGAGAGGAGCAAGGCCTCTTGGGGTCTAAAGGCTATGTAAAGAAACATCTTGGTGACAGAGTAGATGGTAAGTTGGTTTATACCCCGGATGCCTCCAGGTTTTCTGTTTATTTCAATATGGATAATGGAACCGGTAAATTCAGGGGAATTTATCTGCAACAAAATGAATCGGCACGGAATATTTTTAAGGAATGGTTCAAGCCTTTTCATAGTATGGGGGCGGCCACTATTACGGCTTCAAATACAGGAGGAACAGATCATCTCTCATTTGTGGGGATTGGCTTGCCGGGTTTTCAGTTTATCCAGGATCCGGTTGAATACAGTACGCGCACGCACCACACGAATCTTGATGTGTACGATAAAGCGCTGGATGATGATCTGAAGCAAAATTCCATAATTCTGGCGTCCTTCGCGTGGCTTGCCGCAAATCGTAGTGAACTCATGCCGCGACCAGCATCAACAGAATAGTGTTCTATTTTTCGTGCAAAGCCAGCGTCAGAACATAAACGTTAGCAAAGACTGTAGTAGAGAAGGACCTGTAAGTTAAGGCAGGTTTCTCTATCGCTTAGTCTTTGTCCGCCCGAAGGGAATTAATCCAAATCGCAATTTTCAAAGCCTCATCTTTGGGAACCTGTGGCATAGGCACCATGGGCGTTTCATGTTCAGGCCAATTCTTGGGCTCAGGGTTGTAAATCAGTTGTACGATTCTTTCATTGCTGTATTTTCGCTTTGCGACATCGGTATAGGCTGGTCCCACTTGTCGCTTTGTCGTCTGATGGCAAGCCAGGCACGTGTTCTTTGCCAGGATGGGCTCTATTTCAGCATATGTGGGAGCTTTCGAAGCTGTAGAAACTTTTGCAACGGGAGTCTTTTTTGTGACGGAAGTTATTGTTGTTGATCGCTTCGAGCTTAATTCACTTATTGACAATTTTGCGCCTTGTGGAATGTTGTTCAGGGTGTAATAAGCGGTGGGGTGTAATACAGGCAACCCATTTTCTGATCGAATACCGGCAATGTTAATTTCGTGTAAATAATACTGCCTGAGGTTGTCAATGACCACCCGAACCCTCATGGCATCTTCAGAAACTTTTACCCCTTTAATTGCAAATTTCTCTTCATTTACGGTTGGGCTACCGTATACCGGGTGGTACTTATAGATGTAACTCCTGCCACTGTAAGAGTCCAGATCTTCAGCTGTCTTTTTATCAACAGGTTGTGTAAACTCAATTTCAAATCCGTCCGGCATTGCGCTGACGGTCTTCATTTCCATCGGCACTTTTCCACTCCATACCACCCGTTGTAAACCAGCACTGCTAGTGCCTGCGGAGCCCCATCCGCGGTTTGTTAATCCGGCAAACATAGAACCATCGTGACCCCAGTTCATACGCAGTACACCGGATTGAAAACCGGATCTGAAATCAAAGGCTACACCCTGAAATTCTCCATTCACTTTTTCGAATACAACACGCATTACCTTACTCTGTCCCTGATCACCTACAAAAACCTGCCCTGTAAAAGGTCCAAATTTTCCACCAGTTTCATCACTAATGATCTCAGCGTTTGAGATTCCAAGGACACCGTGTGGGAGCCACACTGCCGGAAGTTTTGTTGCAGGAAAATAATCCTTTAACTGAAAGAAGAATACAGGGTTCATTTCATCCTGAATATTTTCCGGTTTTACATATTGACCTTCCCGTTTCACCTGCCGCGGATCAACTTTTGCATATAGCTCTTCAGTTGTTATCTTAACCGGCGAGTTTGGTAGTCCTGTCCAGCGAAGACCAGCTGGGTGTCCCGTAAAGCTTCCTTTGGTTAAATGAAATATTCCGCCAGATCCCTGCCAATCTCCCTGGTTCTCAGCATAAAATAGTTCACCGTTAATCATGCCCAGGCCACAAGGCGATCGCATGCCGGTTGCCCATGGCTCCATGGTTCCATCAGGATGTATTTTCATCACCCAGCCTCTCCACGGCACCCTGCTCTCACCACGCCACCACTCCTGGTTACCAAAGGCCACGTTACCGGAAACAAAGTAACTTCCGTCAGGCGCAATCTTAGGACCATAAGAATACTCGTGATAGTACCCCGACAAAGGCCAGGCGTAAACGGTTTCATATACATCCGCTTTTCCGTCACCATTTTTGTCCGTTAGCTTTGTGAGTTCACCGCGCTGGGCCGAATAGAGCGATCCTTCATGATAAACAAGCCCAAGGGACTCGTGCAAGCCTGATGCAAACAACTTGAATTCCGGCGATGAGCCGTTTTCCATTGACGGATTTTCAATGGTCCATACATCTCCGCGGCGTGTGGAAAGGGCAATCTGTCCATCAGGAAGTATGGCAACGCCGCCCACCTCGAGTAAAATGCCTTCTGGTGTAGGTACGGTGATGATTTTGTAGTAATCATCTTCCTGGGGGATCCTGTTCACTTGCGCTGCAACGCGAGATGCACAAAGAAGGAATAGAATCGAAACGAAAATTCTGTGTATTGTAATGTTCATGTCCTGATGATTATTAGCGTATGGAACTTACCAGATGATGGTATATTTGAGCGTGTTCTCAACGGCAACGATCAATTCCTTTTGCCCGTTGACATCGCGAATGATCGGTGTTGTTGCTCCAATTAATTTGATGTAATACTGTTTATCGTTTACAGCAAAGTAGCCATTCTCCAGCTCGATTACGCTGGGGCCTTCGCCAAGCTTATAGTACAGACCTGGTTTGGTTCCCCTGTTTTTTATGATCACTTCGTGCGTAATACTCCGGTTATTGTCATCGGGATAAATCTTATCCTCAACCACTAACCCCTGATAGGTGTATTGAAAGACCGGACGGCCAGAACTTTCTTCAATTTCATAACCCTTTCCGCGATGATCATTTTCTTCGGCCACCACTTCACTGCCAATAACGGGGAAGAGTTCATTCCGGGAGGCAAGGAAAGCAAGAGGCTGGTTATTGAAAAGATATTGAACAGCACCTCGCGGACGAAAAGAGCCATCACCACGATCATGCCACATCGGCGTAGCATCAATAAATTCCCCTCGCCAAAGACATACGAGATTCCCTGATTTGAGATCATATATGTAATGTGTGCCGCCGGGGTCTCCCACACCTATTGTATGGGTTAAACGCTGTTTTGTATCACCTTTGAAATCAAGAAAGGCACGCAAGAGCCTGGGCTCACGCCCAACATACAGATAGATGGGTGACACCGGGTTGTCATCCGGCGGTAGTGAGTTGAATGCATGTAGTGCCTGCGTATATGTATTGGTACTTTGAACAAATAAACCCAATCGCGGAGGCATCCAGGAGGCATCTTTGAAATTATAGATTTCAAAAGGGTAGGTTCCTGCTTTTAAGGTAATGGAAGAGATATCGCGTTGAAATCCATCAGGTCGTTGAAAATCCTGTAATTGCTCGTGGTTTATGATTAATCGGCCTCCGCCACTGTACACCAGCTGAAATTGATAAGTACCATCCTGCGGAACAGAAATATTGCCCGTGTACGCAATACCATAGGCATTTTCATTATTCAATACTTCGCATGTTAATTCGGGAATGGACCCGGATTCAGCAGGCTTCAAAGAAGTAAAATCCGAAATTGTTTTGAAATTTCCATAATACGTTTTGTACGCAATGTCACTTAGCGAAAATTTAGTTTCGTGCATAGGACGGTATTGAATGTTCCGCAATGCAACTGGGCCGTGGTCGCCTTGAATAAGCAGGGGGCCTGTCGGTTTCTCATTGTTTTCAATAGGCCCGCCTGTCGGCAAGGGCACTTCGATATTGTCATGAATTCTAACGCCATTAAGTTCTACGGACACAAAACGGGCGTTGGCAATTTTTTCTCCCCGCGAATTGAATTTGGGTGCGCGGAATGAAATCTTAATTTTCTGCCACAAACCTGGAGCTTTCGCGGGATTCGTGGAAGGTGCTTTACCCATGTATATTTTTCCTTTTTCTGTTTCCCAGTTACGAAAAATCCCACCGATATCAGTAAACGTCGGATTGCGTACACCCCAACTGTCAAATAGCTGTACTTCGTAACGGCCTTGCAAATAAATTCCTGAGTTGGATCCTTTGGGCACCATGACTTCAAGCATTAATTCGATATCGCCATGTTCGAAAACAGAAACTAGATTATCCTTTTTGACATCATCATTCATGTTTAACAAGATGCCTGTACCTTGGCGAAAAGTAACAGCTTTTGGTTGTTCAGGCGCAGGGAATTTTTTTGTCTTCTTCTTTTTTTTCCCGGTATCAACCGGCACCTCCGCGTGGTGTTCATGAATATCTACCGTAGGATCCATGGTCACATCGCCAACAACTCGCCAGTTTCCTGCCTGTGGTCTGAAGGCTGACATATCAGTAAGCGGGATTGTATTTACCGTGTTATCCTGCGCGTGGATCAAGGCTGTGATGGTGAAAGAAGCGAAAAGAAAAAAACATCGTTTAAAGCAATGCATGATTTTGGTTTTAGAAATGAAGTTCGCTAATATCTGGGGATCAATCTTTAATCCCAAAGACTGTTACAAAAATGATGGCAACTTACAATGAAATTGGGAATCACATACATGAGCAGGCGACGGTGGATACTATGCAGGATTTCGAATAAAGACCTTTAATGGATACCTTTGCTATCTAATCCTTCAATGATGGATCTTCTTCAAAAAATAAAAGCACTTTCAACGTCCAATTGTCAGGAAACCATTGCACGGCGACGGCATCTTCATGCTAATCCGGAGCTATCGTATCAGGAATACAATACCGCCAAATATGTTGCGCAGCAGCTACGCCTTGATGGCATAGAGCCAGTGGAAGGGATTGCAACGACAGGTGTGTTGGCAGAAATAAAAGGGAATAATCCCGGAAAGAAAACCATTGCCTTGCGAGCCGATATGGATGCGTTGCCCATTCAAGAGGCAGGTGATGCATTGTATAAATCCAAGAATCCTGGTGTGATGCATGCTTGCGGGCATGATGTGCATACTTCGTCATTATTGGGCACAGCCAAGATCCTTAATGAAGTAAGAGGCCAGTTTGAAGGCACTGTACGCCTTTTGTTTCAACCAGGGGAAGAAAAAAATCCGGGTGGTGCTTCATATATGATTCGTGATGGTGCACTTGAAAACCCAACACCATCCTGTATAATGGGTCAGCATGTATTCCCCTTGTTGCCGGCTGGTAAAATTGGGTTTCGTGAAGGCATGTATATGGCCAGTGCCGATGAAATATACCTGAAGGTTATTGGAAAAGGCGGCCATGGAGCTGCACCCGATCTTTGTATTGATCCTATTGTTATTGCATCCCATATTATTATTGCGCTACAGCAAATTATCAGCCGTAATGCGAATCCAAGGCAGCCTAGTGTTTTGACGTTTGGGAACATTGTTGGCCTTGGGGCAACGAATATTATTCCCAACGAAGTAAATATTGCAGGTACATTTCGCGCAATGAATGAAGAATGGCGCGAATCGGCTTTGATTAAAATTACAAAAATGGCAGAGAGCATGGCCGAAGGAATGGGAGGCAGGTGTGAAGTGGATATTTCGAAAGGTTACCCTTACCTTGAGAATAATCCGGATCTTACCAGAAGGATTCGGACAGCCGCAGAAGAATATGTAGGGAAAGAAAACGTCGTTGACCTGGATATATCCCTGGGTGCAGAAGACTTCGCTTACTATTCCCAAATAGTTCCCGCTTCTTTCTATCGCTTGGGAACACGCAATGAATCAAAAGGCATTACGGCCTATGTTCATACACCCACTTTTGATATTGATGAAGACGCATTAAAACTTGGGCCGGGGTTGATGGCCTGGATGGCAATAAAGGAGTTAGGATGTTGAGCATGCTTCAAACCGCGCGGCATTTGGCGCGCATTCTGCAGCTACTCTACAGTGACTGACTTCGCTAAATTCCTCGGTTGGTCAACATTGCATCCGCGCATTACCGCGATATGGTAGGACAAGAGCTGAAGAGGGATTACAGAGACAAGCGGCATCAGGGCTTCATGAACCGCGGGAACTTCGATTACGAATTCCGACATCTTTGGGATAGTATCATCTCCTTCCGTAACAATAGAAATTACCCGCCCTTTCCTTGCCTTTACTTCCTGAATATTAGATACCACTTTCTCGTAAGAACTATCGCGTGTGGCGATAAAGACTACCGGCATCTCTTCGTCAATAAGGGCAATCGGTCCATGCTTCATCTCTGCGGCCGGATACCCTTCCGCATGGATGTAGGAGATCTCCTTAAGTTTCAATGCGCCTTCCAGAGCAACAGGGAAATTATAGCCGCGTCCCAGGTAAATGAAGTTGCGTGCGTCTTTAAATGTCCAGGCAATTTTCTTGATCTTCTCATTTAAGGATAATGCCTTTTCAACTTTAGCCGGAATGTTTTCCATTTCTACCAGGAGTTCCTGGAGTTTTTTCTCTGCTATGGTGCCCTTGCGCTGTGCTACGATCAAAGCAATCATGCTCAGTACGGTTAGCTGGGCCGTAAAAGCTTTTGTGCTGGCTACACCAATTTCGGGACCGGCATGTGTATATGCACCAGCATGTGTTGCCCGCGCGATGGAAGAACCCACCACATTGCACACGCCAAAAATTATTGCACCTTTTGATTTTGCCAGTTCAATGGCAGCCAGCGTGTCAGCCGTTTCACCGGATTGTGAAATGGCAATTACGACGTCGCCTTCACGAATTATTGGATTGCGGTACCGGAACTCAGAAGCGTACTCGACTTCCACGGGGATCCGGCAAAATTCTTCAAAAAAATACTCAGCCACCAATCCTGCATGCCAGGAAGTTCCGCACGCAACGATCAGGATACGCTCTGCATTGAAAAGTTTGGTTGTATAGTCCCTTAGGCCACCCAAGATTAAACTACCTGACAGCGAATCCAGCCTGCCCCGCATACAGTCCTTTATAGACCGAGGCTGCTCGAAAATTTCCTTTAACATGAAGTGTTCAAACCCGCCTTTTTCGATTGCTTCCAGTTCAAGATCCACAGTTTGAATGTAGGGCGTAAGGGGAAGGTTAGCCGTGTTTTTTATGCTGAGCTGACCATCTTTAATTACTGCTATTTCATGATCATTCAGGTAAATAACTTCCTTCGTGTATTCGACGATGGGTGTTGCATCAGAGGCCATAAAATATTCGTCCTTTCCAACGCCCAACACCAGCGGGCTGCCTTTCCGCGCCGCAATCAGCACGGTTGGGTCGTCTACCGACATGACTACAATAGCATATGCACCAACCACTTTGGTGAGGGCAAGACGGACAGCTTCCTCCAACGTGCAGTCATTGTGATCCTTTATGTCCTCAACGAAGTGAATCAAGACTTCTGTATCTGTCTCACTCAGGAATGTGTGGCCTTTATTAAGCAGTTCCTGCTTAAGTGTACTATAGTTTTCAATAATTCCGTTATGGATAATGGCCAACTTTTTATCCGAGGAGAAGTGTGGATGTGCATTGCCGTCCGTTGGCTCCCCGTGCGTAGCCCATCGTGTATGCCCCATGCCAATGGTACTTTGAAGGTACTTACCCTTTATGGATTCCTCAAGGTCCGAAACTTTTCCTTTTTTCTTGTGTACGGTAAGTCCTCCGTTTAATAATGCGATGCCGGCGCTATCATAGCCACGGTACTCCAGCCGTTTCAATCCCTTTATCACGATCATATGTGCCTGACGGTGGCCGACGTAAGCAACAATTCCGCACATGGATTTTTAGAATGAGGTGATTGGTTTGGTATAATATACCCTTAAAGTAATCTTGTCTTTGGGAAATATTGCACGGTTAACAGATTTTGCCCCACTTAGCGAAGCTGGCTTGGTTGAAGATTCTGAATATGGGTAAAGAACAAAGTATTTGAATTTTGGCTTTTCATCTTTTAGTGCAAGTTGTTGAAAGAACAACGGCAGTGAGGCGGTGTACGTATTATTCGACTTTGAATAAGCCAGCAAGGCATTGCGGTCGTTAGCGTAAAAAGCGCTGTCATTTTCAACAAGAGGCGCTTTATTTTGAGTAAGGACATCAAAGAGTAAAAACCCTTTATAGGCAAGGTAGTCTGCTACGTCCTGTGGGCGTGAGGAAGAATACTTTCTCATCCGATTATTATCCTTTAGCAAGCGCATAGATAAACCGGCCGGTGGTGGGTAGACGGAGGGCTGAACAGATTGCACTATCAATTCTGCTGAGTTGATAAGTATATTAGGTATTGTATCAACAAATTCATAAAAATTGCTGAAATCCAGCTTGGTTAAGATTCCAGTACCGGATTGGATGTAACGGTTGTCTGTTGATGGTAGATAGTCCTGGTAATACTGGGTTACGTCGGAGAGTTCAGAAGCTGAGCGGTCGGCCGTGATCTGATTAAACCCGACCACATTGGATAACGTAAGGTTAAAGGACAAACTATCCACATCCGCTTCATGATAATGAATTGTAATTCTTGTTTCTGTAGCTGTGGGCTTGAATCCGATCATCTTGTCCATGAATTCAGGCCTTATTGCGATGCCCTTAAATTCTTTAATGAATTCGGCATAGAATACAAAGCTTGAATCTTCTCTTGATGTTGCATCACGAAACCTTACGGCACTATCAAAAATGCGTTGCCCAAAATTGAAATCCAGTGGAACGTTGACGGTGATCACAGTGTCATAATCAGTGCTACTGAGTGCGAATTCGTTAAAGATTTCCGGGTTAATGGAAAAACTCTTAGACCCTAATAGAGAGGAATAAGCAATATTGGTCCTGTTGAAATAGTAGGCCAGGCTGTCAGATTTCAGGTCCTGATCCAACTCATAGACACCAATGGTTTGCTCGGTAGTTGTTAATGGTCCATAGTTATACAAATCGAAGCGAAGCTGGAGTGATACAGAATCATACTCAGCGGTAGTTCCGACCTTACTGAAGAAGGAAGTATAGAATTGGCTAAATGCGGAAGAAGTGATATTCCCAAAGGCTTCATCAACATAGTTTCCAATGAGAAACCTGTTTACTTCTCCGGTATAGGAAAAATTTGAAGTCCGCAAAGAATCACGCAGGTAGATGCTGCTTTCTATCGGGATTTCAACATAAGAGACTTTGAATTTGCTGTTTGGATTTCTGAACCCGAGAACGCTGGATTCATCTTGACACGAGTAAAAAAATAGGGCAACTGCCAGCATAATAGCCAGTTGCCCTACATGCTTAGCCCATAAGTTCATTATATAGGTTATAATACGATTCGGTTGAGTTTTCGTCATTATCAAAAGTTTCGACCTTCTTCTCCTTGTTCTTTTTGAACAGCCCCTCCAACTTCTTGTTTTCGCCAGCAACGATTACGGCATCGGAGAATTCCATGCCGAGTTTTATAAAGCCTTCAAAATCAGCCGTTTTAAGATTGCCAAGCATATTATCTTCAATGTCGATCATCTTGACCTTGTCCATAATATCTCCTTTAAACTTATGGGAGAACGAATTATTGTAGATAGTGAAAACTGTTTTTGCATTTTTGAACAACGGATCATTCTTATAAGTAGTCTTCAGGTACAAAGGAATAAAACTGGTGATCCAGTCATTACAATGCACCACGTCCGGTGCCCACCCCAGTTTACGAACGGTTTCAATTACGCCTTTGCAAAAGAAGATGGCACGTTCATCGTTGTCTTCATAGAAATTATTCTCTTTGTCATGGAAGACCGACTTGCGATGAAAATAGTCTTCATTATCGATAAAGTACACTTGCAGTTTAGCGTTCGGAATAGACGCAACTTTTATGACTAAAGGCTTTTCTTCATCACCCACAGCTATGTTTATTCCCGAAAGCCTTACCACTTCATGTAACCGATTCTTACGTTCATTGATGATTCCAAATCTTGGTACCAGGATCCTGATCTCCATGCCTTTTTCTTGCATGGCCTGAGGAAGTTTGCGCACAAAGTCCGCTACTTCTGAGGTTTGCAGGAACGGATTAATCTCGCTGGCTACATAAAGTACTCGAAGTTTTGACATATGGATAGAATTTAAAGTAGAATGGAAAATTGAGCCACAAAAGTACAAAAAAATACCCCCATCATCAACATATTTTCAGTTTTCCATATATCTTTGCGACCCTTCATCAAAATGGCCTAAAATGGAGATTTTCAAGCAGATAGCCCCATTAAAAGCCTTCCTTGAAGGAATGAAAAGGTCAGGCAAGACAATTGGCCTTGTCCCCACTATGGGTGCCCTTCATAAGGGTCACATATCGCTCATAGAAGCCTCAAAATCGAATAATTCATTTACAGTAGCCAGCCTTTACATCAATCCTACTCAGTTTAATAATCCACTTGATCACCAACGGTATCCCAAAACATTCGACAAAGATGCCGAAATGCTCGAAAAGGCTGGGTGCGACTTGATTTTTTGCCCTGATGATGCAGAGATGTACACTGGAGCACCCATTATTCAAATTGATTTTGGGCACCTAGGGAAAGTGATGGAAGGTAAATACCGCCCAGGCCATTTCAACGGTGTTGCATTGATTGTCTCCAAGTTGTTCAACATTATTCAACCTGATGATGCTTATTTCGGACAAAAGGACTGGCAGCAGTTTACGATAATTTGCCAGCTGGCGGAAGAACTGAAGTTCAATTTGCGGCTTCACAGTGTGCCCATAGTAAGGGAATCCAATGGACTCGCAATGTCATCCAGAAATCTGCGGCTTAGCGAAACCCAGCGTGATCAC
>JAOUDZ010000167.1 GCA_029858965.1 Cyclobacteriaceae bacterium | reverse complement strand
CGTAATCTGAGCCTTGAAATTTTCATTCTTATCGAAGCGTGCAGAGGCAGTAAGTTTTACCCGATCCCTAAGAAATTTTTTTCCTAATTGAGTAAACGCTCCAAACTGATTGACAACAATTGGATCTCCCGGTTTATCAAAAAAAATTGTTCCTTCGCTGTCAACAATATAGATCCGGTGACTCGCCCCAACAATCCATTCCATAAAATGTATCTGTTTATCGAAGTTATACAGTCCTTCAATGTGAAAAAGCTTGCTATGGTCAGTTACCTTTGAGCCGCCGTTATTTATGGGGGTGCTTGTAATTTCATTTTTGTAGTTGTTGAATTCGACCGATCCAGGAATTGGGATAGCAGGTTTAAGGGGATTAAAAATAGTTCCGAAATTCTCCGCCCGATTGTCAGCAACAAGTCTGGCAAAGCGATGTGCATCTTCTTCAGTTCCCCCCAGCAAAGCAGTTTGCGTAAAATACTGAATGTAATCGGTATACCAATCCTCACTTGGCTTCCAAGCCTCATTGATTAACAAACCTGTTGCACCAGCATCATAGGTGTTTCCGGAATTTTCAATCATTCCATAACTACGGATGTAAAAGTTCTTGCCCTTCAACTCCAATCGTCCGCTATAGATGCTGAAATTATTCAACGAAAACCTATTCTGCGCTGAATATACGCTTGTTCCATTACTGTAATTTCCTTGCACAATCGCGTCTAAGTCATTGTGAATTTTATAGTGAAGAGTTGCTCCGGCTTTAAAATTCTTAGTTCCATAGTCCACCAGGTATCTCTCCTGAAAACCCGTGCGGGAAATCACCTGATCAGGCATAACAGAAATGACCCGATTGTAGATATCATCATACTCAGGACTACCGGGCACATAGCCTTGACTTCGGGCCACATTATCCGCCACCTCTGGTGCAACATCTGCCAGATTAACGGGCACAATTATATCATCACCATAAGTATTGACACCATCATAACCCGGATTGGATTGTCTATTTAAAGAAGGATCATTCAAATCCGTTCGATCTCGAAAATCTGAAGCATTCCAATCCTCAGCAAAGATATACCCTGCTGTTATTTTTAATGCCAGCTTTTTTGTAAACGCTTTTGCATACCGAATGTTAAAATCATTCATCAGACTACTGAAGTTATCCCTGTTAGGAGCATTTACATTCATTACGCCCGATTGAAGAGTTGCGCTGATCCCTTGAAAGTCAAACGGATTTTTGCTGGTCATTAACAGTGTTCCGTTCATTCCCCCAGGACCATACAATGCTGAAGAAGCGCCAACGAGCATCTCAACACTTTCAACATCAAGGGTAGACAAGCCAAAAATATTTCCGGCAGCAAAGCTCAAGCCTGGAGCGGTGTTATCTACTCCATCAACGAACTGATTCATTCTGTAATTCGTATTGCCATTGAAGCCCCTGGTATTAGGAAGTTTAAAGATCAAGCTGTGAACACTCATATCCACCCCTTTGATATTTTGCAGTCCATCATAAAAATTAGGCGCCGACATCTGTTGAATTTCCACCAAATTAATTTTCTCAATGCTGACCGGAGAGCCTAAAATATTTTCTTCCGCCCGCGATGCAGAAACAACAACCTCTTCTCCCAAAATAGATTCTTCCACCATCTCCACAGTAAGAGGAGTTGACGGATTGGTGACAATAATTTTCTGTGTCTTCATTCCCACAAAAGAAAAAATCATAGTAAAGGGGATTGCCTGGGGAGCAGATAAACTAAAATTTCCATTAACGTCCGAAGCGGTTCCCAGATCAGTATTGTCAATAATTATATTAACCCCCGCTACGGGTTGCCGAGTTACCTGATCTACAACTCTACCGTTAACTGTTGTTTGCTGCGCGATGCAATTAATCGAATGAAAGAAAATGATAGCCAGAAGAATCTGCGGATGGCAAAAAGACCTTTGCATGTGTAATATTCTGATTAGTAATTATAACAATATTTTAACACAATTCAATGGAGATCAAGACGGTGGTTGCTTTTTTGAGTTGTAATACGTTACTTTAATGCCGGTTTATAAATGATCCTAATATGCTATTCTTAAGAACTCCGTTTAAGGTCTTACTTTGCTTAACTGTTGTCGGATTGGTTCTTTCCCTCACCTCGTGCGGTGATGATGACCCGGAAGCACAATCGTTGACAGGTAAATATCAGTTTATATCATCTTCACTAAGAAAAAGTATAACTGTCGGGAATACTACCTACCCGGCTGGAACGGACATTTCTGACGCAGTTGCAAATGGATTATTTGGTGTTGTTACCTGCGCTGATCCTGCAAATACGGCTATCGATCTTCAAGCAAGCGGTTCACTGTTCTTTGTGTGTTTAAGTGAGCCTGGCGTTAGCCCAGTGCAGGCAGGAACATGGGCTGGCACAGAAAATGATACAAAGCTTGCCTTAAATCTAAGCAATCCTCCTTTTCCAAGCCCTATTACAGCCACTGTTCAAGGTCTATCTTTTAGTGGCAATACACTTTCCGGCTATATCTTGAATTTACCAATGCCCGGTGCTGCATTAGGAGAACCAACAATACCGGTTGCATTGATAGATATCGACATTATTTTCGAACAGCAGTAGGGTATATTAAGTATAAAACAAACATTGTAGATAATTTGGAACGAGTTGAGGTGCAATTACCTCAACTCGTTTTTGTTATATAAAATCGATAAGGGAAGAAATCCCTGACGCTTGAGGGATTGGAGTCTATTCCCTGGACAATCATCCGGAATTCTACTTCAGTCGCTGTACAACCTGGATATCCATCCATGGATCTAGAATCCCATGTATTTGAGGAATGTGATTAGAAGGATACCGGTACCATTGCATTGAACCATTCTGCTATGAAATAAGATGTCCTGATTTTTATTTATATTCAAAACATTCTATTTCTTCTACCAACATCCTGTATCCATGAAACCAGCCTGGCTCTTTTTCCATCTTGCTTTACTTTCAACTACATCAGTTGTTGTCGGGCAAAAATTGGCAGATCCCATTTTATTATGGCCGAATGGTGCCCCCGGTAGTACTGGCGTAAGCGATGAGGATAAGCCTGCTGTCATTCCCTTCATTCCCACAGCGGACAAGCGTAATGGTGCTGCAATACTAGTTGTACCCGGCGGCGGGTTTACGATTCGCGCTGTTGATCATGAAGGTGTTTTGGTAGCACAATGGCTAAAGGAACATGGCATCACGGCATTTCTCCTGCGCTATAGGTTGCGCCCGTTATATGGCAGGAATGATTGGGTGGGCGACGGGCAGCGCGCGATGCAGTACATCCGTGCGCATGCAACAGACTACGGCTTATCTACAAATCGCGTGGGAGCGATTGGATTTTCGGCCGGTGCTAATTTGATTACAGACATGTCATTAAATACGTTGGTCACAAAGCCTGATGCTGCCGATCCTCTTGACGGCATGTCATCGAAACCTGATTTCATAATATTGGGTTATGGAGCCATGCGTATCCCTCCTTCTGCAGATTCTGCTGCTATCGCCAACCTACCGCCAACATTCATGTATGGTACCGTGGAAGACAGGGGTAGCCAGGGAGGTATGCTTGAAATGTATACACGATTATTTCGCGCGGGCGCATCGGTGGAAGCTCATTTCTTCCGAAATGGAATTCATGGAACAGGCTTTGCGCTTGGCGATCCTGTTCTTGGGCAATGGACAAATCTTTTGCACAACTGGCTGTTGGTCGGCGGATTTCTAACGAACAAGCCTCAAGTGCCCCTGTCGGGTGTTGTAAAGTTAGATGGGTCGCCGCTTAGCAAAGGTATGGTGATTCTGACGCCGCTGGAAAATCACGGGATGCCTCCCGTTGTTGTATACATTACGAATACCGGAACCGGTGAGCTCGGGCGATTTCTTGTTCCCCAAGGTCAGGGACCGGTGGAAGGCAGGTACAAAGTTGAAGTAAGGCAGGATGCTACCCGCTGGACTAGCAATTCCCGGGAACCTTTTATGATCAGGATGATGGAGAAACAAAGAAACAATTCACTTACTGAAGCAGACCTCAAAGATTGGGGCGCGTACCTTCGGAATCGCGACCTGTCTCCCAGCATCGAAAACCAGGTCGTATATCCACGCCAACATCCAGCGGACAAAAGAGATTACGTTGTTACTGTCAGGAATGGAGTGGAGGTTTTGATTGAGGTATTTAGTAAATGACCATGGATGGATGAGGCGCAATTGAGTTGAAAAAAGAATAACAACACAGCCTGTGACCAGGGTTGGTGCCCAGCTGCGACTCCTAGCGCAATGCGTTATATCTCATGCAGCTACTGCTCCTATGCCTGACGTTAGCGGTCACTATCACATTAAATGTTAAAAAATATGCAAACAATACTTGGCGCCAACGGGCAGATTGCTGTGGAATTAGCGAAGGAGTTGAAGAATAAGTATACCGCCAACATAAAACTAGTCAGCAGAAATCCAAAAAAAGTTAATAACACAGATTTACTTTTCAGCGCCGATCTTTTGAGTGCCAACAAGACTTCTGAAGCAATTGCAAACAGCGACATTGTATACTTCACAGCGGGTTTACCCTTGGATACAAAAATATGGGTTCAACAGTGGCCAATCATAATGACCAATGTGATAAATGCCTGTAAAGAACATAATTCTAAACTGGTATTTTTCGATAACACCTATATGTACCCCCAAAATGACAAGCTGTTGACTGAGGCAACTGTGTTTGAACCGCTCGGCCCAAAAGGAAAAGTAAGAGGAGAAATAACAACAATGTTATTGAAGGAAATTGAGAATAAAACGATAGATGCCGTTATCTGCAGGGCTCCGGAATTTTACGGTCCAGGCCTAACTAAAAGTTATACCAATTCCACTATTTTTGAAAATATCAAGAATGGCAAAGAACTAAAAGTCATCATGAAAGACAATACGTTCCGGACTATGATTTTTACGCCAGATGCCAGTAAGGCCATGGCATTGATTGGAAACACACCAGATGCCTATAACCAAACCTGGCACCTGCCCTGTGACGATAATAGACTTACTTACAAGCAATTCATAAACCTTTGCTCCGAAATATTTGGTAAACCTTTAGCTTATTCTACGGTTACTCAATCTACTTTACAGGATGCCAGTATTTTCGCCAAAAATACCAGCGAAATAGAAGAACTACTTCCAAGATATGAAGCAGATAATCTATTTGACTCAACAAAATTCAAAACAAGGTTTCCGGATTTCAGGATCACTACCTATGAAGAAGGAATTAAAGAAATAAAAAAGGAAATAGATGACAATAAAACGAACCGCTGACAATGTATTCACACAATAATGGAGCAGGCGATTTGAATAAAGCATATCGATAAATCAGAGGTCAGGTTAAATTCCGGCAGTTAGTTTACAAATCCGCCCATACGTTGGCAGAGACCATTACAGTACATTTCAAGGAACATTAAGATTGAAATCAAGATTTATGGATTAATTTAGAAACGGCATCCATCAGCCCCTACCAGAAGCAAAACCACTTACGCAAAACGTTACATGGTAATGATACCAAAATAACGAAATACGATCATGTACAGAAAAATAAAAGAATCTCAAACCCTATTGATCAATACGCAGTCAAAAGAACTTGCGGATCAAAACAAAAGCATAATAAGATTCGGGTTTGGGCAATCTCCTTTTATGCCCCCCAAATCTGTTTTAAAGGCCTTGCAAAATTCAGTGCACCATAAAGAGTATTCATCAGTTCAGGGAGATTTTGAACTTAGGCAACATATGGCGGCGTTTCATAAAGCACACAACGGATTACACGTTGCTCCAGAAGATATATTAATTGCGCCAGGTTCAAAAATATTAATTTTCAATATACTGATGGCCTTTGAAGCGGCGGATGTCTTCATTCCTGCACCAGCCTGGGTTTCTTATGCTCCTCAGGCAAAATTAGCAGGACATAATATTGTAAAACTAAATACATCCTTTGAAGAAAAATGGAGAGTTCGTCCTGATACCATTAGAAATGCTGCCAGGAATAAAAAACACAAGGTTTCTATCATGATATTGAATTATCCCGGAAATCCTGACGGCTTAACGTATGGGGAAGAAGAACTTAAAGAGATTGCTCAGGTAGCAAGAACATTGAATATCTTGGTCATTGCTGATGAAATTTATGGCTTGCTTAACCACAATCAGGAGCACCTGTCTTTTGTAAACTACTATCCTGAAAGAACGATAACCACTACCGGACTTTCAAAATGGTGTAGCGCAGGCGGCTGGCGTTTCGGGGCTGCTTTTCTTTATAAGAATATAGAACCTGAATTTAAACAAGCGCTGATAGGAATTGGATCAGAAACATATTCCTGTGCTCCTACTCCAGTTCAGATGGCGG
>JAOUDZ010000062.1 GCA_029858965.1 Cyclobacteriaceae bacterium | reverse complement strand
GGAAAGGAGAGTGAAAGTCAGGAGTTAGCAGACAATCAGGATCAGCTCAAACAGGAATTTGAAAAGTTATCTGAGAAAATAGAAGAGCTCAAAGATTTGGGGCAAGAGCTTCAAAAGAATGATGACCTTCCATCCGACGAGGACACTCAAGATGTAGCGCAACAGCAGCAAGAGAGCAAGGAGATGCTCGAAAAGAACAATCCTTCGGACTCTAAGGCTCCTCAGCAAAAAGCTATTCAGAAGATGCAGAAGATGCAGGAGCAGATGGAAGGTGCCCAGAGTTCAATGTCAATGGAAATTGATATGCAGAATCTTGAAACTTTGCGTCATATCCTTCATGGGCTTGTAAAGCTTTCATTTGATGAGGAGGACCTTATGAAGCGGTTCAATGAGCTTAGTCAGAACGATCCTGCTTTTAATAGCATCGCGCAAGCGCAATTCAAGCTCAAAGACGATGCCAAAGTGCTGGAAGACAGCTTGTTAGCTCTCGGAAAGCGAGATCCATTTATGGGTTCTATTGTTACCCGGGAAGTTGGAGAGTTAAATGATCATGTTAACAAGGCAATTGAAGCTAATCGCGATCGCAGGAGGCCTCAAGCCTCCAGCGAAATGCAAATGACGATGACCTCAATAAATAATCTTGCGCTCATGCTCGATGATCACTTTGATGCGATGATGCAGATGATGGCTAATGCTCAACCATCGATGGGCAAGTCTAAAAAGAAAGGACAAAAACCAAGTCTCAGCCAAATGCAGCAACAGCTCAATAGCAAGATTCAAGAGCTTAAGGAAAGCGGAAAGTCCGGTCGACAATTATCAGAAGAGTTGGCCCAAATGGCTGCTGAACAAGAGCGCATAAGAAAAGCACTTCAGGAAATGCAAGACAAGATGAAAGATGGTAAGATGCCGGGAGGTGATATTTCCTCGAAAATGGAACAAACGGAAATGGATTTGGTTAACAAACAACTTACTGATCAACTTATTAGACGGCAACAAGACATCGTCACCAGACTATTGCAGGCGGAAAAGTCTGCGCGAGAGCAAGACATGGATGATGAGCGAAAAGGAGAGACGGCAAAGGACTACGAGAAAGAAATTCCCAAAGCATTCGAAGACTATTTGCGACTAAAAGAAAAAGAGGTAGAATTGTTAAAAACAATTCCTCCAAAGCTTTACCCTTATTACAAGAAAGAAGTAAATGAATATTTCAAAAGGGTAGGAGAAAACTAACCAAACCACATCAGCGACACAGCGGCATGAATACCATCAGCATCCAGGTTCCGTCTATTGCGGAGAATATAAGAATGATAGAGAGTTTTATCGACAATGCGAAAGAACGCTTTAGCCTGGACGATGACATGTACGGCAATATTATGATTGCTGTTACAGAAGCAGTAAACAACGCAATTAAGCATGGTAATGCGAACGACAAATCAAAAAACGTCCTCCTGAGCCTATTTCTTGATGATAGTATACTCCGCTTCATAATTAAGGATGAGGGCAGAGGATTTAATTATGAAAACCTTCCTGACCCTACGGCACCCGAAAACATCGAAAAGCTTGGGGGACGAGGAATTTTCTTGATGAAGCACCTTTCTGATGAAGTTGATTTCAAGGAGAACGGTAGTGTTGTGGAACTTTGCTTTTATATGAACGCATAATGCCCTCCATCAATTTCTTTGAGGAACAAGTCAAGTTTAAGTTACAGCATCCTCGGAAAACCTCGCACTGGATAAGAGCAGCACTTAAGAAAGAAAAAAAGAAACTCGTCGAACTCAATATTATATTTTGTTCCGATGAGTACCTGCGCGAAATCAACACGCAATATCTCAACCACTCGACATACACTGACATAGTAACATTTGACACGGGGGACGGTTTCGGAGGCATAGAAGGAGATATCTATATTAGCATTGACCGTGTTCGTGAAAATGCCGTGAAGTATCTCTCTGAATTTGATGATGAGCTACATCGGGTGATAATACATGGTGTTTTGCACCTTTCGGGCTATTCTGACAAAAGCAATAGAGAAAAGGCAGCCATGAGAAAAAGAGAGGATGCTTACTTATCTTTGCGAAACTAAGTTCCACGTGAAACTTTCATCGACTAGTATTTCTATGAGTTCCACGTGAAACAGAATGTGGAATTATGGAAGAACATTTGGGCAAAATGTTGGTCGTGCGAAATCTAGATAAATATAGGAAAATATGTTTCAGACATATGATGTGATAGTTGTAGGTGCTGGTCATGCAGGATGTGAGGCTGCTGCTGCTGCATCAAGAATGGGGTCCAAGGTGCTTTTGGTTACTATGAACATGAATACGATCGCCCAGATGTCATGCAATCCGGCCATGGGAGGAGTCGCAAAAGGACAAATTGTAAGAGAGATAGACGCCCTGGGTGGGATGTCCGGTATCATCTCAGACAAATCAATGATTCAATTCAGAATGCTCAATCTTTCCAAAGGACCTGCGATGTGGAGCCCCAGGACCCAAAACGATAGAATGAGATTTTCAGAGGAGTGGCGGCTAGCCCTCGAACAATCACAAAATATTGACTTCTGGCAAGAAATGGTCAAGGAAATAATCGTTGAACATGGGGTTGCTGTGGGGATCAAAACTGGTCTTGGTATCGAAATAAGAGCCAAGTCGATAATACTCACGAACGGTACCTTCCTTAACGGATTAATCCACATCGGTGAAAAAAGCTTCGGTGGCGGCCGCGCAGCAGAAAAGGCTGCTGTCGGCTTAACTGAACAACTTACCACCCTTGGCTTCAAATCAGGTCGCATGAAGACAGGGACCCCACCAAGAGTCGATGGCCGTTCATTGGACTATTCCCGAATGGAAGAACAGCTGGGTGATCAGACCCCTGCCAAATTCTCATATTCAGATACTAAACCGCTGGAAAAACAAGTTAGTTGCTGGATAACGTATACCAACGAATCTGTACACAATCAACTGAAAAAAGGGTTTGAAAAATCTCCCATGTTTCAGGGGAGAATTAAAGGGCTAGGCCCCCGCTATTGTCCCTCAATAGAAGATAAAATCAATCGCTTCGCTGAACGGGAACGGCACCAGATTTTTGTAGAACCAGAAGGTTGGAATACTGTGGAAATTTATGTCAATGGCTTTTCAACCTCACTTCCCGAGGATATTCAATATAAGGCATTAACGATGATCCCCGGATTTGAAAATGCAAAGATGTTCAGACCAGGGTATGCCATTGAGTATGACTACTTTCCACCAACACAACTGAATATGACGTTGGAGACGCAACTTGTTGATAATCTGTACTTTGCGGGTCAAATCAACGGCACAACAGGTTACGAAGAAGCAGCCTGCCAGGGTTTACTGGCCGGCATTAATGCCCATAACAAAGTACATAGTAAGGAGCCATTAATACTGAAAAGGTCCCAAGCCTACATAGGCGTACTTATCGATGACCTCGTGAATAAAGGCACAGAAGAACCCTATAGAATGTTTACTTCAAGAGCAGAGTACCGCATTTTGCTACGTCAGGATAATGCCGATCTTAGATTAACCGAAATCGGTCATAAAATCGGCCTAGCCTCTAGCACCCGATTCGAAGCAGTATTAGCCAAGAAGGACTCCATCAAGCTTCTTACCACAGAATTACTAACAACTAAAGTTGATCCAACCATAATCAATTCACTGCTCGAACAGTCAAACTCATCACCAATTCAAGAAAAAATATCACTCAGCCAGCTCCTCAAGCGACCTCAAATCAGTCTCGAACAACTGAAGACACTTAGCGACAGCATAAAGAACCTGGTGAATAAGCACTCGCGCGAAGTACAAGAACAAGCAGAAATAAACATCAAATACGAAAGTTATATTCAACGAGAGCAAGAACTAGTCGAAAAGCTAAACGGCCTGGAACATTACAAAATCAAAACAGACTTCGACTACGACCGTGTCAAAGCCTTATCCTTGGAGTCACGCGAAAAACTAAAAAGAATAAGGCCGGAAACCGTTGGACAGGCCTCGCGCATAAGCGGCGTATCCCCGGCGGACCTATCGGTACTGACAATATATATGGGCAAATGACACACTTTTCTATTTGTCCAATATGTTCTGGTACTACGTTTACGCCCTACATCAGTTGCGAAGATTTCACAGTCTCCCACAAAACCTTTCCCATTATTCAATGCTCTCAGTGTCACCTTCTAATCACATCACCAATACCTGACCCTGACAAACTAGGCGACTACTACTTATCCGATGCTTATATTTCCCACTCAGCAAAAGCAACCTCCCTGCAGGACAAAATATATAAACTCGCACGTAACTTAACCTTGTCATGGAAATTGCGAATCATAAATAAACAGTCCCGCAAATCGGGCAAGTCTTTTCTATTAGACTATGGTTGCGGTACTGGCCAGTTCTTACAAAAATGTCAGGCTGACGGGTGGCATATACAGGGAGTAGAACCATCGGAACACGCACGCAGCCTATCTTCCCGATTAACACAAACAACCATCGCGCCCAATCTGGACAACCCTGCAGCTAAGACTTTTGAAATTATTACTCTTTGGCACGTACTGGAGCACATACCAGACCTAAACGAAACGCTACAAAGTCTTCGAACGGCGCTTACCGACTCAGGTACTATGTTCATCGCGGTTCCGAACCACAATAGTTGGGACGCTAAACATTACAAACAGTATTGGGCCGGCTATGATGTGCCCCGGCACATTTGGCACTTCACCCAATCCAACATGAAAAGCCTTTTAAAAAGACACGATTTGAGGATAATAAACACACTTCCCATGAAACTAGATGCATTCTATGTGAGTCTATTAAGCGAAAAATATCAGCGCAAACCACAGGCCACTATGTTTATAAAGGCTATCATCAACGGAATAAGATCAAACTACTTTGCACACAAGCAAAATGAGTACTCAAGCCTTATCTATATTGTGAAGAAATGACTTTATCCAAGCAACTACATTGGATCATATACCCGCTGTTCTTCCTATCCTGTGCAAGGCAGACAGCGCCAACTGGTGGCCCCAAGGACACAATCCCTCCCATTCTCATTAAGGCAAACCCTACTAACGATCAAACCAATTACAAAGGATCTTCCCTTGAATTAACGTTTAATGAAACGCTAATACTTAACAACCCTAAAGAACAAATCATTATCATCCCTGATATCGGCAAAGACTTCGACGCTGAAGCAAAAAAAAACAAAATCGTCATAACCTTCCAAAAGGAACTAACAGATAATACCACCTACTCCATTAACTTCAGAGAAGCTATTCAAGACATCACAGAAAAGAATCCTACTCAGGCTTTAAAACTAGCATTCAGCACAGGAAGCTATATCGACTCTCTTTCTATAGCAGGCACGGTATACGATCTCCTACGATCAACAGAATATAAAGACGCTACTGTTGGGCTCTATGAAAGCGACACTTTCGACATATTTCAACATAAGCCCAAGTATTTCAGTAAGACCGACAAGACTGGCAACTTTATTATTGGCAACCTAAAACCTGGTGATTACTATATCTATGCAATGGATGACAAAAACAAAAATCTAACCGTCGAAAGCAAGTCAGAGTCATACGGCTACCTCTCAGATAAGATATCACTGCATACTAATATCGACACTATAAGTATACCCTTATTCAAACTTGACGCACGGCCACTTAATTTAACAAGTGCCAGGCCATCAGGAAAATACTTCAACATCAAGACCACCAAAAGTCTCGCCGACTATAAAGTTACCAGCATAGCCAATATCCCCCTCATCACAGCCTATGGAGAAGACAAAGCAAACATCAGGATTTACAATACTTTTCCTGACCTGGATAGTCTGCAAATACACTTACTCGCCCACGATAGTATAAACAATTCATTAGACACAACACTATACGCCAAATTCACAGACCGACAGCTTCTACCTGAAACTTTTAAAACAAGCTATTCCGACTTTCGCGTTATCGGTCCTAAGGGAAACATATCAGGCAAAATATCCTACAATAAGCCATTGCTTTCGATAAACTATGACAGCATCTACTACCAAATAGACTCCACAAAAAGAATAGCCTTCACCCCTTCAGACCTGGTAATAGACACCGTTATGAACACACTCATCTTAAACAAGACCTTTGACAAAACAATGTTACTAAAACAAGAATCCACACAACCGACGGAACCAAACACCCAAAGGGTACTAAACCCAGACTTGACCAAAATCCAGCAGAATAGAAAACCCAAATCGACTAAACCAGTTGAGCACCAGCTTTACATTGGAAAAGGAAGCCTCATCAGTATAGAACAAGACAGCAGTATCGTCATAAAAGAAACACTTAAGCCAACTACCCTTGAGACTACCGGAATAATCTCCGTTCGCGTTCAAACAAATGAAACACACTTCCTGGTCCAGCTACTTACAAGAGACTATAAGGTACTAGCTACTGTAGCAAATAATAACCTAACAACATTTGAAGACCTGGACCCTAAAACCTACCAAATAAGATTAATCATAGACACCAACAAAGATGCACAATGGACCCCCGGCAACTTCTACTTAAAAAAAGAACCAGAAAAGATAATATTTTACAGAAACGAAAAAAAAGAAACCACTGTTAACCTAAAAGCCAATTGGGAGATAGGACCCTTGTTGATAACCAACTAACAACTTGTTGACAGGTATACAAAAAGAGCGTAAATCTCAATATCCAATATAAATCAACTAGATCCGAAACATAAATGTTTACAACTTAAAACTTATCAACATAGCAATAACGGAAAGCTGTACACATCACATCTATCAACACCTGTGTATAATGTTTATAACTTAATAATTCACTGAAACAGACCTTCTTATCGCAACCAACAAATCCACATAACATTCACACTAAAAACAACAGGAAGATATCAACACTTCAACATGACTAATAATAACAATAAAATAATATATAATATAAAAACAATAAGGTACCACGTATTGCGGATAACTTTCTGCATACTCTCTTCAGGAATTTTAGCCAATGCCCAAACAGATGAAGAAATACAATTGGCAAGCGAATATTTACTGAAAGGCGATAAAGCAAAAGCGCTGGAACTTTATCGTGATCTGGCTAAGAAAGAAGATAATACTTCGTTTATTTACAACAATTATATAAACGTATTGATTGATCTGAATTTATTCGATGAGGCGCAGAATTACTTAAAGAAAATATCCAAACGTGATCCACAGAATTTACAATACAGATTAGATATGGGTTTCACTTTTGTGCGCTCAGGCGACCTGGTCCGGGCGGACAAATATTTTAAGGAGCTTATAAAAGAAAACATGGGGAATGTACAGCGCGCAAAGGTCATGTCTAATTATTTTATGTCGCGGTCATTAATGGACTATGGAATTCTGACCTTAACGGAAAGCCGAAGGGCCCTTGGAAATCCAAATCTGTTCTGCCTTGACCTGGCCATGTTGTACCGCGTAAAAGGCTATCAGGATAAAATGGTGCAGGAATATTTGACCTACGTTACACAGAGCTCCGCTAACATCCAGTACGTAAAAAATGTTCTTCAGACGTTACTAACAAAATCAGAAGAACTCGAAAGTCTTGAAAATCTATTATATGATAAAGTCCAGCAATTTCCCGACATAGAAGTTTATGCAGATCTGTTAATCTGGGTCACGATGCAACAAAAGAACTTTTATGCTTCCTTCATTCAAGCACGGGCATATGATAAGCGGTACAAAAGTGACGGCGAAAAATGCCTTGAGGTAGCCAAAGTTGCTTTGGACAATGAGGACTATGACAACGCACTGAAAATCTACCGCTACTTAGTTCGCGAATATCCGAACTCGCCAAATTACTTGTTGTCCCGATTGGGCATGCTTCGCACAAGAGAGGAGCGTGTAAAAAACAGTTTTCCTGTAAAGGAGGATTCGGTACGCGTTCTGATTGCAGATTATAAAAATTTTATCAGCCAATACCCGAATGACATGAATGCGTTGGAAGCTTCAAAAAATCAGGCATTGCTGTTTGCCAACTACCTTGATTTAAAAGATTCAGCAATTCAAATTTTAGTCGAGCTGATTGCTAATCCAAAGGCTTCTCAATATTTGAAATCAAAAGCCAAACTAGTGCTTGGTGACATATATATGTTGAAGGGTGAACCATGGGAATCAACATTGCTGTATTCTCAGGTGGAAAAAACACAAAAAGAAAATCTTGTTGGCTATGAGGCAAAATTAAAAAACGCAAAGCTTTCTTATTACAAAGGTGATTTTCGTCTTGCCCAGGAGCATCTGGATATTTTGAAGCAGGCCACAACGCGGGAGATTGCGAACGACGCCCTGTCGCTTAGCATGCGCATAAAAGAAAACATTGCATTCGATTCGGCTGGAACGGCATTAATGGAGTATGCCACAATTGAATTACTTTTGTATCAGAACAAGACAGATCTTGCTTTAGAGAAAATTGAAAAACTGAAGCAAGGCGTTTCTGATAGCGGAGCTTCAATCTCCAATCAAACCATACTGGATGATGTCTATTGGCTTGAGGCGAATATCAGAATGCAACGCGGGGAATTTGAAAAGGCCATTTTATTATTGCAGAAAATCCTGGATGATTACGCCGATGATGTGCTTGCCGATGATGCGTATTTTTTACAAGGTGAGATTTATGAACGACAACTTGGCGATAAACAAAAAGCGATGGAAATTTACCGCGACTTTTTAACGAAATACCCGGGAAGCGTTTTTGCGGCAGAAGCGAGAAAGAGATTTCGATTACTGCGCGGCGACTTCGCCGGTGAAGTGCAAACACCCCAGTAGCCCATATACAATCTTACCAGCGTTAGCAAAGCCTAGATATTCCACCAATACGTGAATTTCAGTACCAGGGACCTGTTCTTCACCCCAAATGTGTCAGGCACATAATTATCAGTGTAGACGATGAATAGATCTGAAGCAGGCCTATAGCGCCATTGAAAACGGGTATTTAAATTGACATTGTTTTGTTGTTCGTTATATTGTGCAAAGGCAGTAAAGAATAATGTGTTGGTCATGGTTACATCGAGCCTCGGTCCGATAAGCCAAAAACTATTTCTGCCCCACGGTTGTGGTAGATCAATGTCGTTGTAGTTAAGTGTAACCGCTAGGCTCACATAAGGCTGGAAGCGATAACCCACTTCGGCGCCCAAATTTAATCGTGTGCCATTCTCGTAGTACCCCCCATAACGACTGGTAATTAGGTATGTAAATAAACTTTGCGGTTTTGAGGTAAAGTTAATACCGAAGGAATTCCAGGCATGTTCAGTGCCCGCGGCCAAAGAATCTAAACCGGAATTTGTGGGATCAAATGGCTGAAGTAGTTTCACGTAGTCATGTGCCACCCATCCTGTTAAAAGATTCAGCTTCCTGAACGTTATCATGTATGAAAGGAATGTGGTGTTATCTGTTTTGCGGAAGGAATCATCAAAAAAGTACGACGTGCTTAGGGTCGGACCGTGGCTGAGGATATTTTTGCCTTTAGGGAAAAATAGATATCCAAACTGAGGGTTTATTCTCACGAATTTTCTTCTAGGCACATATCCAACCTCAGCGTTATAATTCTCACCCACATATTCGTGCTGCCAACTTAAGAGAAGTCTCCGATTTTTGTATTGGAGATTTGCCGCATGCGTAAAATCCTTGCCGCTTTTGTCCGGACTAAAGGATTTTAAGAACAAGGTTTTGCCAGTCCACAAATTGTTTGAAGACGCCAAATTATATTCAAGGCCCAAGTTTCGGTTATACTGGGAATAAACAGGTGCGTCAGGATCTTCACTTAATTCGTAATTTATGGATTGTTTATTGATGAAGATGAATCCAATATTGGATCGGGCGAAGACTCTTCGCTGCAATGCCATAACAGCGAAATTTTGGCGCGGCAAGTATTCGTTACTCACCTTGGCAGTTTGCATATCCATTATGCCTATTCGCCAATTCTTGTTGAGCTTGCCGCTGAAACGGGCACCATATTCAATGGGTGTACCTAACCCAATACGCCTGGAAAAAAAAGGACGAATTGTGGCATAACCAAAATTGGCAAAGAGGTCAGCATTTTCAAGAAAAAATTGCCGCCTTTCCGGAAAAAACAATTCATAGCGATCAAGGTTGGTGACTTGCTGATCAACGTCAACCTGCGAAAAATCGGGATTAATCGTGAGGTCTAAATTCAACGAGGAAGTAACTGCAATTTTAGCATCCATTCCTATTTCTTTTCTATACGTAGGGGCAGTTTCGGCCTCATAATCTTTCGTCACGCCTCCCAGGGCATATGGAATAATTGAGATGTTCGACCCCGTCTGTGGGGGAGGCTTGTCCCAAACCAAAATACCTGTATAGGCTAGAGATGCCGTTGGAAATTGACGGGGAACGGGAGCCCAGCTGGATTTTTCGGTAGTCCTAAGATCATTTCTGCTGAAGTTAATGCCCCACTTCATTATGCCTTTCTTATATCTAATGGACTTGAACGGAATGGCGGCCTCAAAGACATACTTTTCATCGTCTTTCTTTACGGCGGACGTCCATTTATTATCCCAGCTGAGATCGGCTGAGCCGCCCTGAAATAGCATCGCATCCCATTGTGCGCCTGCTGCATTTGCGCCGAATGCAAACCCGTTTGTTTGGTCATCAAACGGATCCATGAACAAGAGAAAATTGTCGTTTTTGACAAAAGCGAAGTCCCTGCGCAACGACTCAACGAAATATCTCCCTGGAGAAAAGAGGAAACAAGTGGCAAAAATATACAGGTTTTGCTGGTCGTATGTCATGCGCACTTCTGTCTTTACCCTGGCTTGGCTGGTGTCCATTGGCAGTACCATGAAAAAGTCGGCTGCCACTTCGGCTTGTAACCAGTCCTCCTCATCCATGACGCCGTCAATTTTTATGCCGGCGCTGGCCTGCCGAATATGGAGTTGATAGGCTTCATTAATTTTCTGGGCGTTAAGCCAAGGACAAGAGACAAAACCAAACAGAATCACGAATAGAATTCTCATCTGCGGCAATTTCGCTATATGCATATTAAAAACAAGCTAGTTTAGGATCAGGGGTAATGAGAAGATTTTATGGTTATCAGGGCGGCTGCGAAGTGCAGGTTTTAAAGTGAGAGACTTTTCCCCATGGTCAGCAAGAGAACTTCTACAACAGGGCTCAATTACAGTAAAACTTTTCCAAAAAAATGGTATGCATGCATAACAAAGTTTATTACCTTCGTAGGCTTATCTAAATTACATGCGTAGAGAAGAAACTGTTGATCACAATATCAAGTCAGCCTGGCACGCCATCTCTCGCATGTATAATCAGCAAGCCAGTAAGCATGATATTACCACGTCGATAGGTTTTGTCTTAATTAATATTCATTCAGAAGAAGGAACACCGGCAACCAAGATAGCGCCGTTGATGGGATTGGAGGCCAGGAGCCTTACACGGATGCTAAAGACCATGGAGGAAAAGAAACTTATCTACCGCGAACCTGATCCTATAGATAAGCGATCTGTTCGAATCTTCCTTACAAATCTGGGCAAAAGGAAAAAAGAAATTTCCAGGGAAGCGGTACTTTATTTCAACAACAAAGTAAGAGAACTTGTCCCTGACACCAAACTGAGAATATTTTTCGAAGTGATTAATGAAATTAACCAACTCGCTGCAAGAGAAATTGCATAGGAAAGGATTAACCGGAAGTGTCACTGGCGAAAGGCTGAATGATAAAAAAGGCGGGCTGTATTTGGAGATTAAACAAGTAAGAATAACATGAAACGTTCAATTCGCAAAGTTGCAGTACTAGGTTCAGGCGTGATGGGTTCCGCCATTGCCTGCCATTTCGCTAACATTGGTTGTCAGGTATTGTTGCTGGACATCATGCCAAAGGAACTTACAGAAGAGGAACGCGCAAAAGGACTATCGCTGGAGAGCAAAGTTGTAAGAAACAAAATTGTTCAAAGTTCTTTCGACCGGTCTATTAGATCAAGCCCAGGCCCGCTTTACAGTAAGCAGTTTATTTCACGTGTGACGTTGGGTAATTTTACTGATGATATGCAACTGATCAAAGACTATGATTGGACTATTGAGGTTGTTGTGGAAAATTTAGAGATCAAAAAAAAGGTGTATGAAGAAGTTGAGAAACACCGAAAACCCGGATCACTGATTACTTCAAATACATCGGGAATTCCCATTCACTTAATGGCAGAAGGCAGGAGTGAGGACTTTAAAAGAAACTTCTGCGGTTCACACTTTTTTAACCCACCCAGATATCTAAGACTGCTGGAGATCATCCCTACGGCATATACTGACCCGGAAGTTGTGAAATTCTTGATGCACTATGGCGACCTCTTTCTGGGGAAAACAACTGTATTATGCAAAGACACGCCTGCTTTTATTGCCAACCGCGTAGGCGTTTTCTCTATTATGAAGGTGGTAAATTCTATGAACAGGCTTGATCTCAATATTGATGAAATTGATAAACTGACAGGCCCTGTAATTGGAAGACCGAAGTCAGCTACTTTTAGAACTTCTGATATCGTTGGACTGGATACCTTAATAAAGGTCTCTGGAAACCTATACGAGGGACTGAAAAATGACGAGGGTCGCAATTACTTCAAGTTGTCGGATGTGGTGTTGAAAATGGAACAAAATAAATGGCTAGGCGATAAAACGGGTCAGGGATTTTACAAAAAAACGAAAAACGCAAAAGGGGAAACAGAAATTCTAACGCTTGATTTAAAAACGTTGGAATACAGGACAAAAGCCAAGGCCAAATTTGCGACACTTGAAACAACCAGGTCGATCGACAACCTGAAGGACCGTTTCAAAGTACTTTTGGCAGGGAAAGACAAAGCTGGTGAATTTTATCGTGACTCTTTTTTCGGGTTGTTTCAATATGCCTCAAATAGAATTCCGGAAATCGCGGACGAGCTTTATAAAATAGATGACGCTGTATGTGCGGGGTTTGGCTGGGAACTTGGCCCATTTGAAACTTGGGATGCTGTGGGTGTTGAGAAGACCCTGAAAGAAATGGAGGCAGCAGATAATAAGCCAAATCAATGGGTTTATGAAATGGTAGCTGCCGGAAACACATCATTTTATAAAGTTGAGAATGGGAAACGAAAATTTTACGATATACCAAGCAAGTCGTATAAGCTTATTCCGGGTAAGGAACAATTCATAATCCTTGAAAACCTTAGCGAAAATGTTGTTTGGAAAAATGCTGATTCAAAAATAACAGATCTTGGGGATGGGGTGCTGGACTTTGCATGGCACAGCAAGAGCTATACCCTGGGTAGTGCGGTAATTGAAGGACTGAATAAAGCCATCGACCTTGCTGAAAAAGATTACAAAGGACTTGTGATTGGACATCAGGGACCGGACTTTTCACTTGGCGCAAACCTTGGACTTGTGTTTATGTTTGCCATCGAACAGGAGTATGATGAGATCGATTTTATGGTTCGTCAATTTCAAAATTCGGTGATGCGCATTCGATACTCATCAGTTCCGGTAGTGGTGTGCCCTCAGGGAAGAACACTGGGGGGAGGTTGTGAAATGACCATGCACGCGGATATTGCGCAAGCGGCCGCTGAAACGTATATAGGGCTCGTTGAGGTTGGCGTTGGGCTAATCCCTGGCGGAGGCGGAACGAAGGAGTTTACAAAGCGTGTTAGTGATTCTATCGAAGCAGGTGACGTTGAGCTGAATGCCCTCCAAAACGCATTCATGAATATAGCAACAGCAAAGGTGGCACTATCAGCGGAAGAGGCGCGTGAGATGGGAGTTTTGCGTCGCAAGGATCGCGTATCTGTAAACAAGGATCGTCAGCTGCTTGATGGCAAAGCCGCTGTAATTGAGTTGTTCGACGCTGGTTATACCATGCCAACTCAGGCTAAAAACATAAAAGTACAGGGTCGCGCTGGATTGGCGCTCTTTATGGCGGGCGTCTACGGCATGAAGATGGGAAACTATATTTCTGAACATGATCAGAAAATTGCGCTGAAAATAGCCAACGTCATGTGTGGAGGAGATCTTACTTCGCCACAGGAGGTAAGTGAGCAATATCTATTGGATCTCGAAAGAGAAGCATTTGTATCTCTTACAGGTGAAAGGAAAACACTGGAGAGAATACAATCAATCTTAACAGGAGGTAAACCTTTACGAAATTAATATGGATGCATACATCGTAGCCGCCAAAAGAACGGCAAACACAAGAGCAAAAAAAGGCGGATTTCGTTTTACACGCCCCGATGATTTTTCGACAGACCTTATCAAAGCATTGGTACAGTCTGTGCCTGGATTGGAAAACAAGATGGTAGATGACCTGATTGTTGGCAATGCTGTTCAGGAGGCGGAGCAGGGCATGCAAATGGGCAGAATGATCGCACTCACTGCATTAGGTATCGACAACGCAGGCATGGTCATCAACCGCTATTGCGGATCTGGTTTAGAGGCCATACATCTTGCATCCGCGAAAATTCAGGCCGGTACAGGCGATTGTATTATCGCCGGCGGAGCCGAGTCAATGTCACTTGTTCCTGTCATGGGCTGGAAAACAGCCCTAAACTACCAGATTGCAAAGGACCATCCTTCGTATTATACCAGCATGGGACTCACTGCGGAAGAGATTTCCAGGCAGTATAAGATCTCGCGGGAGGATCAGGACAAGTTTGCGTATGAGTCGCACATGAAGGCGCTTCAGGCACAGCGGGATGGGAAGCTAGGCGAAGAGATTCAACCAATCACCACGCGAGAGGTTTATGTGGATGAGAATGGCAAAAAGAAATCAAGAGAATCGGTTGTAGATACCGATGAAGGCCCGCGCCCGGAAACCTCCATAGAGGCGCTGGCAAAACTGAAGCCTGTTTTCGCTGTGGGCGGATCAGTCACTGCCGGAAACTCCTCACCCACTAATGATGGAGCAGCTTTCGCCGTGGTTATGTCTGAGAAAATGGTTAAACAATTAGGACTGAAACCAATTGCCAGAATGATGAGTTATGCGGTTGCAGGCGTCGATCCGCGCATCATGGGTATTGGCCCTGTGGCAGCTGTACCCAAAGCCCTTCAACGTGCAGGGTTGAGATTAAATGATATTGATTTGATTGAGTTGAATGAGGCGTTTGCGGCCCAGTCATTAGCCGTAATTAGGGACCTGGAAATTGATCCTGCTAAACTAAACGTAAACGGCGGGGCCATTGCCCTGGGGCATCCGCTTGGAAGTAGTGGAGCCCGGCTATCATTAACGTTGTTTAATGAACTGAAGAGAAGAAATAAAAAATACGGGCTCGTTACGGCTTGCGTTGGAGGCGGGCAAGGAGTAGCCGGCATCTATGAAATGATTTCCTAACATTAATATTTCAAGACCATTAACACGTTATTATGGCTACAACTGAAAAAAAGGCAACGATCAAAGGCGGCGAGTTCCTTATTCGTGAAACTCAGGCTAACGAAATTTTTATTCCAGAAGAATTTACAGAGGAGCAGAGAATGATTCGACAGCAGTGTACCGATTTTCTGGAAAAGGAAGTCAATAACCGGTTGGATGAAATAGATTCCATGAAGGATCCAAAACTTATGCCTGCCCTCCTTGACAAGGCCGGTGAACTGGGACTGCTTGGAACTTCTGTGCCCACGGAATATGGTGGTTTCGGAATGGATTTCAATACCACCATGTTAGTGGCGGAAGTAATTGGGGCAGGTCATTCTGTTGCTGTCGCACTATCGGCCCACACGGGCATTGGTACATTACCTATCGTATACTATGGCAACAAAGAACAAAAGGAAAAATACTTGCCAAAACTTGCAACAGGCGAATTCAAGGCGGCCTATTGCCTGACTGAGCCAGACTCAGGCTCAGATGCAAACTCGGGTAAGACCAAAGCAGTCCTGAGCGGTGATGGAAAACACTACATCATTAATGGTCAAAAAATGTGGATCACAAATGGTGGTTTCGCCGATGTGTACATCGTCTTTGCAAAGATTGACAGTGACAAAAACCTGAGTGCTTTCATTGTTGAGAAATCGTTCGGCGGAATTACCATGAATGAAGAAGAACATAAAATGGGAATCAAGGGATCATCCACGCGACAGATTTTTTTTAACGATTGTAAAGTCCCCGTTGAAAATCTCCTTTCAACGAGAGAGAACGGCTTCAAGATAGCGGTAAACATTTTGAATGTTGGCCGGATAAAGCTTGGGGTTGCTGCCATTGGGGGATCAAAAAAGACAATCTCAATTGCAACCAATTACGCAAAGGAACGAAAGCAATTTGGTACCTCTATTTCAAACTTTGGGGCTATCAAACACAAGATTGCTGAAATGACGACAAAGGTATTTGCCTCCGAGTCGGCATGTTACCGGGCTGGTCAAAATATAGACGATGCATACAATGCCCTTGTGGCAACGGGTGTCGACCCAGCCAAAGCCAAACTGAAATCGCTGGAAGAATTTGCCATTGAGTGTGCTATTCTAAAAGTTCACGGTTCGGAAGTGCTTGACTTTGTGGTGGACGAAGGGGTTCAGATTTATGGAGGCATGGGTTTCTCTGCCGACGGTCCAATGGATCGTGCATACCGTGATGCACGTATCAACAGAATTTTTGAAGGGACAAACGAGATCAATAGAATGCTTACAATTGACATGCTCATGAAGCGCGCAATGAAAGGCAGCATTGATCTCATGACGCCCGCCATGGCGGTCCAAAAAGAGCTCATGGCCATTCCGGATTTTGGCTCCGGGGATGAGGAGGGGGTTTTTATAAAGGAGAAGAAAGCTTTGTCGAATATTAAGAAAGCCGGTTTGATGGTTGCAGGCGCCGCAGTGCAAAAGTTCATGACGAAACTCTCTGAAGAACAAGAGGTACTGATGAGCCTGGCCGATATGCTTATTGAAGGATATGTTGCCGAGTCGACCTTGCTGCGCGTTGAAAAACTGATAGGCCAACGAGGTGAGGAGGCATGCAAAATTCAAAGAGAAATCGCCATGATTTACCTTCACCATGCAGTAGAAAAAGCCGCATCATGTGGAAGGCAAGCGATTACCGCATTTTCAGAGGGGGATGAACAACGGCTGATGCTTATGGGGCTAAAACGATTCACCAAGATTGATCCATACAACCTCAAAGAAGCAAGAAGAAGGGTTGCAGACTATGTTATTGAGCAAGGAGCCTATCCTTTTTAGCCTGGACACGAACATGCAGGAGGTGCGCTCTTGCGCTGTCCAGAATCGTAGATTCATCTGTTCACTTTTCAACAGTTGAAGCACCATGCAAAATCGGGAAGCATGTTTCAATTCAGCTGGGGTGGTTTTTAGAGAATTGCACAATTATTGGTGTGGTTTGGAAAACTCAATGCAATGCAATCTAAGAGCTCTGCGTCGACTTTACTGGTCATTCTGCTAATTTTCCTTACGTTCCCGATATGGCTTGGAATTTCAGGCGGAGTGCTTGGGTTAATGGCTGGATTAATGGCCGCTATCTTTGGAATCTTTGCAGGCATTTTTGGTGCAGCATTCGGAGTGATCGGCAGTATGTTCCATTGGCATTGGCCATTTGGCGGGTTTTTTCACTGGAATTTTCTCACCATTATTCTCATAGTGGGAATAATTGTCTTCATCAGCAGATCAAAAAAGGGATGACTACCTTATGAGACGGGATGGCTGTTGTACAAACCAGGGTTGAGAAAATAGCGAGAAAAAACCGGGTACCTGTTGATTTCCCTGAGTTCTGGCCGTGTCTTGTTAATAAATACTATCTTATATTGAAATTCGTATCCCTTGTCTATGTTGATGTCTTTTCGAACAATGTACCATAGCTTGTTCCAGGGATTTAGTACCTTAATTTCAAGGTGAAATAGCCCCGGGGTGCTTCTCAACCGAACAAACTTGTTAGGCTGCTTATTGTAAAGTTTACCATTTACATAAACCTGCATGGTAGTTCCTTTTTCGCTTTGAATGGCTATTCCGGAATCATAAGCAAGCAAGGAATAACTTGAGGCCAGCAAAAGGAAAATGACTAACTTTTTCATGGCAGTGCATTTATATTATATACGCAACCACCGTGCCATCGTTTTGGCAACAATGACTCCAACGGGGATAAATATTCAAGAATTGTTTCGGAAGATCCTCGAAAGAATGGAAAAGGAGAAAAGCGGTGTTTAATTACTCCATTTGATGCCGCATCCGATAGCTTTCGTTCTAGTCATGGCAATAGTTCTGTTTTCTAACAAAGCGTTAACCGCGTCTTCTACGTAATTCTTAGTCACGGCCGAAGCATCTCTTGAATTGTTATCAATTGTTCCAATGTATGCTACCTTAAAGCCCTGTGATTCTTTTTTCAACACAAAAACATGCGGTGTATTCGATGCACCAAAGGAACGAGCCACCTCCTGATGCTCGTCCACCAGGTATGGAAAGGTATAACCCTTGCTATTGGCCCGTGCAACCATTTCATCAAAGGAGTCGCCTGGTGAAAGCGTTGGACTATTTGGGTTGATAGTAATTACAGGAAAACCTTTCAAAACAAATTTCTGGTGAAGATTAATTATCCTGTCGTTGTATATTCTTGAGTATGGGCAGGTATTGCAGTCAAATATCACGATGACGCCCTGCGCCGATTTATAATCATAGAGGGAAATCATTTTGCCATCAACGTTTTTCAGCGTAAAGTCAGCCACGATGTCGCCAATATCATACGAAGAGGTTTTCCATGCGAAGAGAAAGACCAACCATAGCAACAAGAAAGTTCGTTTCGTGTACTTCATCAGCGTGACCATTTGTTCATTGGTTCCTTAACTCAAATATCATCTTTTCAAGGTCTCCCTCGCCTAGCGGTCTATCGATGAACCTTCTCTGTCCCGTTTTTTGGTTTATTACCAACGTTGCAGGAATAGCTCCTCCCCATCGTTTGTCAACTTTGTCAATCCAGGAATTATAATCAATTTCATCCAACAGCAGCACCTCAGACTTCATATTCTTTCGGCTTATAAACAGGTTTACTTTGTCCAGTTTCTCGACGAAGTCAAGGTTGATAAGCGTTACTTTTATTGTTGGATCATTTTTCGCATTTAGGGCTTCAAACAATGGGATTTCTTTGACACAAGGAGCACACCATGTTGCCCAAAAGTTGATAACATTGATTCCGTCGGATTGGGATTCGATCAGCGCGTGAACTCTATCAAATTTTACAACAGCAGCCTCCTGTGCGATAGCCCATTGCGCGGCGAGTATATAAACGACAAAAAATGGTTTCAGCATAATTTAGAACTAAATTTATCTTCATCCGGTTCGGCTTTCCCGCAATTATTAGTTGAATGGATAATGGTGGGAAATCAATGAATAATAATAGAAAAACATTAGAATTCAGGTACTTATGAAGCAAGAAAAAATCAAGAAAAGATTTCCACAAATCAAGTCAGTTATCCACATTACCGAATTATTATACCATAACGCACACTTAATCAAATAGTTATCCTTCATTTTTTCAATCAATTCTTTGTGGACAACTTAAACCGTCTCTGTTGGACGCTGACTTCATTGTAATTTTCAGATATTCAGCGTGCTAGCAAAAAAAGCAGTATTGATTAACTATTTTAACGCACATGACGAAGTTTTCCAATGAAATAACAAAGCTTTTCAACATATCCTTTCCAATAATCCAGGCTGGCATGGTTTGGTGCAGCGGATGGAGGTTAGCTTCCGCTGTTAGCAATGCCGGTGGTCTGGGCCTGATTGGTGCGGGGTCAATGCATCCAATGACCCTGCAAGATCATATTAGGAAATGTAAGGAAGCAACCTCAAAACCTTTTGGCGTAAATGTTCCATTGCTATACCCGGAGATAGACAAGATTATGAAGATCATTGCAGAGGAAAATGTCAGAATTGTATTTACTTCTGCAGGTAACCCTGCGCTTTGGACAAGTTTTTTGAAGGAAAGAGGTATCAAGGTTGTCCATGTGGTATCCAGTGTCAAGTTTGCTAAGAAAGCGCAGCAATGCGGAGTAGACGCAGTTGTTGCAGAAGGATTTGAAGCAGGAGGTCACAACGGGAGAGAGGAGACGACTACACTTGTGCTAATTCCAATGGTAAAGGATGCCGTTTCAATTCCGCTAATCGCCGCCGGAGGAATTGGTTCGGGCAGGGCAATGCTTGCGGCAGAAATCCTGGGAGCAGAGGGCTCTCAGATCGGTACCCGGTTTGCAGCAAGCCTCGAATCGTCTGCGCATCAAAACTTCAAGGAGATGATTGTGCAAATCAAGGAAGGTGAAACAATTGTAACCTTGAAACAGCTAACGCCTGTGCGTGTAGTAAAGAATAAATTTTATCAGAGGATTCATGATGCGGAATTGGGCGGGGCATCGCTTGAAAAGCTTAATGAAATATTAGGTACAAAACGGTCAAAACTTGGAATTTTTGAGGGAGATCTGGAAGAAGGTGAACTTGAAATTGGGCAGATATCAGGGGCAATCAACAAAATTCAGCCGGCAAGGGAAATCCTCAATGAAATCTGGGAGGAATATTGCGCCATGAAGAAGGCCATATGTACATGAAGATCATTTAAGCCAAGAAAGAATGTCTGTTTAGGAATTTGGAATGAAACGCTATTTCACTTCTTTTTCAAGGCTCCGACCTTGACGATTGGTGCCTCCGTTTTCTCCCGGGAAGCGCTCGAAGATTTTGAAGGGTTGCGTTTAACCTGGTATACGCTGTCGAACCAGATTTCATAGTCCTTAAATTGCAGGCAATTGCCAACCAATTTACCATCTATCATAATCTTAATTAGCAGGTCGCGATTAATGGTTTTAAGAAGTAATTCCTGCTGATCGGGGGGTAGTTCCCTTACCTGTATATACTCTATTCCTTTGTAAATTGTTGAATTAACCTTCATAAGCAGCCCATCATTTAATATCAGATAAACATGTTTTGTAACCTCAGGCTTAATCCAAATGTAAAGGTAGCGCAGAAAGAAATTCAACTTACCTCAATCTACTTATTAAATTTTTGAATTTTTTTTGTAAAAATCTTGCAATGGCCGGTTTTTTTGATACATCTGTAGCGTACCTAAAAGGTATAGGCCCCCAGCGTGCCACCTTGCTGAACAAGGAGCTGAAGATCTTCTCTTTTGCGGATTTGATTCAGCATTACCCGTTTCGGTATGAGGATCGAACGAAGTTTTATAAAATCAGCGAATTCAATGATGAACTTCAGTATGTCCAGACAAAGGGTTTTATAAAAAGGATGGAGTTGGTCGGATCCGGCTTTAAGAAAAGGCTGGTAGCAGTATTCAAGGATGATAGTGGAGAACTGGAACTTGTTTGGTTTCAGGGAATAAGTTGGGTTAATGCTAAGATAAAGCCGGGCGTAGAGTATATCATTTTCGGGAGGCTTAGTCGTTTTGGCAGTAGGTACACCATTGCCCACCCGGAAATTGAAATTTTCAACGAAAGCCAGAACAAAACGGCTTTTCTTCAGCCCGTCTACTCGCTCACTGAAAAACTGCGCTCAAGACATTTGGATAGTAAGGCGTTGACGAAGGTAATTCAAGACTTACTCGTACAAGCCAAGGGAAGGATTCGTGAAACTTTGCCGCAAAGCATATTGTCGCAGGAAAAGTTTATTTCAAAGCAGGAGGCAGTTTTCAACGTTCATTTTCCAGTTAGCCACGACATTTTATTGCGGGCCCAACAACGACTTAAATTTGAGGAGCTTTTCTATATTCAGTTGCGCTTGTTTAAAATGAAGCTCATCCGCCAGGAAAAAGCCCGAGGTCAGATTTTTCATGATGTTTCTTTGCTTACACAATTCTACCATGAGCACCTTCCATTTGAACTAACGAATGCGCAAAAAAAAGTTATTAAGGAAATCTATGCTGATCTAAAGTCAGGTAGGCAAATGAATCGCCTGCTTCAAGGCGATGTGGGAAGCGGTAAGACAATTGTTGCCTACATATGTATGCTAATTGCCATCAGCGGCAATGCCCAATGTACACTCATGGCACCTACGGAAATTCTTGCCCAGCAGCATTACGCTAACCTAAAACGTTATGCGGATAAAATGCAAATCCCAATTGCCCTATTGACGGGTTCAACAAAAAAATCACAACGGAAGCTAATTCATGAACGCTTGCAGAGTGGTGAAATTAAAATTCTCACGGGTACGCATGCATTGTTAGAGGAAGAAGTTAAGTTTCTGAATCTTGGACTTTCCATTGTGGATGAACAGCATCGCTTTGGCGTAGCACAACGCGCGAAGCTCTGGCAAAAGAACGCCAATTATTTTCCTCACGTGCTGGTCATGACGGCCACACCAATCCCGCGAACACTGGCCATGACCTTATACGGCGATCTCGATATTTCTGTAATTGATCAGCTACCAGCCGGAAGGAAAGCCATCAAGACCATACACAAGTTTGATGCCCATCGTCTCCAGATAAACCAGTTTCTAAAAGATCAAATCGTTTCGGGGCGACAGGTGTATATTGTATATCCTCTTATTGAGGAGTCAGAAAAGCTTGATCTAAAACATTTGATGGATGGCTATGAGAGTATTCAGCGAGCCTTTCCGAATTACCCTATAAGTATCTTGCATGGGAAAATGAAACCGGCCGCAAAGAAGTATGAAATGAATCGTTTTGCCACAGGAGAGACAAAGATAATGGTCGCAACGACAGTTATAGAGGTGGGCGTGGATGTTCCAAATGCATCGGTAATGGTGATTGAGAATGCCGAGCGCTTTGGGTTGTCACAACTTCATCAACTGCGTGGGCGGGTGGGTAGAGGTGCCGACCAGTCGTATTGCATTCTCATGACGGACTATAAACTCAGCGCGGATTCCAAAATTCGCATCGGCACGATGGTAAAGACTAACAATGGATTTGAAATAGCGGAGACAGACCTGTCAATTCGCGGACCTGGTGATTTAATGGGCACGCAGCAAAGCGGAGTCCTTGACCTGCTTATTGCTGACCTTGGAAAAGATGGAGATATCCTCCAAAAGGCAAGGGCATCAGCTGTTCGAATTTTGGAGGATGACCCCGAACTGCAGAAGGAAGAGAATGCAGTAGTTCGAATTCAGATTGCCGCCATGAGAAAAACAGCGGTTAACTGGAGCAGAATCAGCTAAGCCATCAAATCTGGAATTAGGTTTGCATTTAACCAATTTCTAATTTTGACAAGAGTCACCCTGACCACGAATTCGTAGAGCAGGAAAAACCAAGAAAGAATAAATTTTGTTAACTTCAGGACCTCAACCTGCTTCATCATGAAATCTCAAAAAATTGTCACATTCTTCTTCCTGGTCGCTTTGCTTTATGCCTGTAGCACTGCGTCATCAGAGAAGGCAGTCTCAGAATCCAATCCGGCAGCAGAAGGTTTTGATATGGCCAATTCGGATCCTGCGGCAGTGGAACTTGCTGACAGCGTCATGGTGGCAATGGGTGGACGAGAAAATTGGGATAATACACGTTTTATTTCATGGAATTTCTTTGGGAATAGGGACCTTGTTTGGGATAAGAAGATGGATAGGGTACGGATTGAGTCGAAAAAAGATAGTATTACATACCTGGTGAATCTGCGCACACTAGAAGGCAGGGTTAGTGTAAAAGGGCAAGAGCTGATGGATGGAGATTCTCTGAGAAAAATGCTTGAAAAGGGAAGAAGCATTTGGATCAACGATTCATATTGGCTGGTAATGCCATATAAGCTAAAAGACTCTGGGCTTACCATAAAATATCTTGGTGAAGATACATTGGCAACCGGCGCAAAGTGCAACGTATTATCGTTGACATTTAGCAATGTCGGGGATACACCACAAAATAAATATAAGGTGTTTGTAGATCTATCAGATAACCTGGTAAAACAGTGGGCGTACTTCAAGGATGCCAACCAGGACTCCGCCAGCTTCATTCGTCCCTGGGATAACTACAAAAAATGTGGAAATATTTTGCTATCAGCGGACCGGTCTGACGGCAGTGGCCCCAGGAGTGCAAGAGTAGATGAAACACTTCCTGATAACATTTTCACAGAATTCTAGCCGATAGTCGCCCGAATCAATGGTACAAAGCCACTAGGGAGCAGGCGCACCTATGCCCCTTTGATATCCAGCGCAACCAAAACCGAAAAATCTGTATTTCATTGTCTATTTTTGAGGAATGATACTGCCCGACTTAACATCCGTTCCGCGTTTTTACAGCAGTTATGTTGACCATGTGAAGGAATATGATCTGTTCGATATCTTTGCGCGCGCAAACAAACAAACACTGGCGTTGGTAAGATCAATATCAGAAGAGATCGGTCAACATAGATACGCAGAAGATAAATGGAGTGTTAAAGAAGTGCTCTGCCACATGATGGACACGGAACGAATCTTTAGCTATCGTGCATTGAGATTTGCGCGCAACGATAAAACTCCGCTTCCAGGCTTTGAGGAAAAGGACTATGCGCCTCAATCCAACGCGAGTGGTCGAACGATCTTACAGCTTGCAAGCGAGATGGAGCATCTACGGAAATCCACCATTGATTTATTTCGAAGCTTTACGCCTGAAATGTTAGCAAGAACCGGTAGCGCAAACAATACAGAAATATCAGTCCTCAACCTTGGCTTTGTTATTCCAGGTCACGAGATACATCATGGAGTAGTGCTGAAAGATCGATACTTAGCAAAATAATTATGCTTAAGACTTTCCTTCCGGCTATTGTACTGACCTTGATAATTTCCTGCTCTCCTGTCTCAAGGCACGCACTCGACAAAACATTTAGGCAGACAGAAAATAGATTCCAAGATCATACAGGATTTGTCTTGTTCGACCCGGTCGAAGGGAAAACCATTTATGAATTCAACGCTTCAGCCTATTTTACACCCGCTTCCAACACAAAGATTTTTACCTTTTTCGCTGGACTTAATATTATTGGCGACTCAGTTCCTTCCATCCACTATGCAATCCGCGGCG
>JAOUDZ010000166.1 GCA_029858965.1 Cyclobacteriaceae bacterium | reverse complement strand
CATGCTTCGGCAGTTTGTTTTAGCTTTTGTCTTGCAATAGCGCGATTGTAAAATGCATATGCATATTCAGGATTAAATGCAATTGCGGCGGAATAATCTTCACTCGCTTCCTTATACTTCCCTTGCTTGATAAGGACATTACCCCTATTGAGCCACGCTTTCTCAAACTTTTCATTTAGCGCTATCGCTTGGGTATAATCAGAATAGGCACCTTTCAAGTCATTTAATTTTTCCCTGGCGATACCCCGGTTGAGCCAAATTTCAGGATCGCCATCATTTATTTCCAATGCCCGGTTATAGTCGTCTAATGCACCTTTGTAATAGCCACCTTCCATTCGTTGATATGCACGTTCCAAATAAGGATATAACATACTGGAGTCGCTTTCTATTGCTTTTTCAAGTTGATCTAACGAGGCATCGACATCGCCCAGGTTCCGTTTCATCACAGCGACATTATGAAGCGCTGCCGTATGCTCAGGATTTAACAAAAGGGCCCTTTTGTAGTCGCTCATAGCCGTTGTGTCCTTATTGCCCACTTTGGCTATACCCCGATTTACATAATAGTCTGGTTCGCTCTCTTGCAACGCGATAGCGGAATCCAGCCATTGAATAGCGGCAGCATAATTCTTCAAACTGGTCTCCACCAGGCCCAGATAATTGTAAAGCTGAGGTTTGATTGCGCTTTGGGCCGTTGTAATTTGATTTGTTCCGGTGCTGGATGCGGATAGCTTAAAATATACCGTAGTGGTTTCCCCGGGGGGCAAGGTTAGCAATTTTAGAAAATCTTCCTTCGCCTGGGTAAACATCCCGAGTCTGTATCGCAACACAGCGAGACTGTATAATGCATCGGGTTGATTAGGTACTAATTCCAAATAGATGTTATAATCATTATGCGCACCTTGCAGGTCTTTTAGTCGTTCGCGTGTTTTAGCTCTGGTTAGGTAGGCCTCTGCGTAGGCCGGGTTCTCCTGCAGACATTTATCTAAGATTATGAGTGCTTCATCATATGAGGCATCTTCATACGCCTGTTCAGCCGACCGATAAAGTTTTTTGACATCTATGCGCTTTTCCTGTGCACCAGCGTATGCCGCCGAAAGGATAATCGTTACGATGCAGATAATTCTCATGGGTTGGGAATTTAACAAAATATTCTTCGTCTTAGTGCAAACTCTTTCCTGGAATTGGTGTTTAGTTACTAATGGAAAAGACAAAGAAAAGCAGCCGTAAATCCGGAAGTAAAGTTACGCAAGCCCAAATTAAGGCTTCTTATATAGAGCATGTCCTTACCCAGGGCAAGCGTCCGGCCTCCATATACAAGTTTTGCGTTGACCTGGGCATAAAGGAGGAGGAATTCTATGACCACGCAGGTTCATTTGATGGCTTAGAAAAAGATATCTGGAAAGGATTTATCAACAAGACCATCGATCGGCTAAATGGGGACAATGAATTCAGTGACTTCACCACAAGAGAAAAGATACTGGCCTTCTATTTCACCTTGCTGGAAGAATTAAAACAGAACCGTAGTTATGTTCTTTTTCAGTTTGAAAATTCAAAAAAACCAGCCCTTGTTCCTGAATACATTAAAGCATTCAAGGCTCGGTTTGAAGAGTTTTTTGAGTCCGTATTAAATGAAGGGAAAAATGCTGGCGAACTGGCAAAACGACCAGTCCTCGATAAACGATATCCACAACTTTTCTGGTTGCACATGGGTTTTATACTGCTATTTTGGAAAGATGACGATAGCCCTGGCTTTGAAAAAACCGATGCTGCGATTGAGAAGTCAGTCAACCTTGCTTTCGACCTGCTCGGTAAAGGTGTTGTTGATACTACTATTGATTTTGCAAAATTCCTTTATCAAAACAAATTGTATTAATCAGGCTAATCAGGTAAAGTGAAAGAATACGATCGTATCCCGGTAACAAAAGTGCATCGGGCGTCTAAATTTATATCCACCGGTGCTAAGATAGGAACGAACTATCTTAAGCATTACGGGAAGAAATTCATGAACCCGGGGAGGACCAGTGACCAACTGCATGAAGATAATGCGGAAGATATCTACAATTCGCTGAGTGAGCTGAAAGGGGGAGCCTTGAAAGTTGCACAGATGCTGAGCATGGATAAGAATCTTTTGCCTACCGCTTACCAGCAAAAATTTTCAATGGCTCAGTATAGCGCGCCGCCACTTTCGTATCCACTTGTTGTCAAAACGTTTAAGAAGTATTTTGGTAAAGGGCCTGAGCAGGTCTTTGATTCATTTACAAATAAAGCGGTCAATGCTGCCTCCATGGGGCAAGTGCATCAGGCTTTTCTTGGAAATAAGAAACTTGCCGTAAAAATTCAGTACCCTGGGGTGGGCGACAGTGTCAAATCAGATTTGGCAATGGTCAAGCCGATTGCATTAACTATGTTTAAGCTTAACCCTGTTGAATACGATGAATTCATTCAGGAAGTTGAGTCTAGAATGCTGGAGGAGACAGACTATACACTGGAACTTCAGCGATCCATGGACCTCTCTGAAAAAACGAAGCGCATTAAGAACATTGTTTTTCCAACCTATTACCCGGAATATTCCACCCCTAAAATTCTCACCATGGACTGGCTGGAAGGCAGCACGCTTAGTGAGGTGCTCAAACATACCCTGGCACAAAACGAGCGGGACAAACTCGGGCAAGCCATGTGGGATTTCTACCATTTTCAAATGCATACGCTGAAAGCAGTACATGCTGATCCGCATCCTGGAAACTTCATTATTACACCAGAGTCGAAGCTAGGTATTATCGATTTCGGCTGCGTCAAGGAAATATCCAACAGCTTTTATAAGATTTACTTTCAACTCTTGGACCCCGAAATATTGGGAAATTCAAAAAAGCGAGAAAAATTATTTCAAGAGCTCAATTTTGTGTATTCGGCTGATAACCCATCGGAGCGAGAATTCTTCTCGTCCGTATTTACCACCCTGGTTGAACTGCTTGGACGTCCATTTCGCTCCGCGGTATTCGACTTTGCCGACAACGCGTATTTTGATGAACTCTATTCTTTTGGCCAAAAAATCTCTATGATGAAGGAGTTTCGGGAATCAAAGAAGGCAAGGGGCGTTCGCGATGCTCTTTACATCAACAGAACCTATTTTGGTTTGTATACCATTCTGCATGACTTGAAAGCCAGTATCAAAACGGCCTATTGACGTCACCAGGTGGTTCAGTGTGCACCCCTCAGGTTAGCCCTCAACCCCTGAAAATGCGTGCCGAAATCCATCAACGGAAGCTAGAAAATGTATTTTACAATTTTTAAACTCAAACATTTTCAATAACTTAGCACCTCCTGATTCATTTTTTAATCTAACTGGCTATGTTATGAGGGCAATCTGGAAAGGTCACATACAATTTTCCTTGGTTACTATTCCGATAAGGATTTACAATGCCATCGATACCGGCAAAACAATAAGTTTCAACCTGCTTTCGAAAGAGGGTCATAATCCTGTGAGCTACGAAAAGAAAGACAAGGTTACCGGAAAATCATTACGTACTGAAGACATTATTAAAGGTTACCAGTACGAGCCAGGACAGTATGTTATTGTCGAAGCGGAAGATTTTGAAAAAGTAAAACTCAAGAGTGAGAAGGTTATAGAGATAGAGGGGTTTGTAAATAGGGATGAAGTACATCCCACACTCTTTGAGACTCCTTATTTTATCGGTCCGGACGGGGATGTGGCTGCCAAGACATATGGCCTGCTAAGTGAGACTTTAAAACAGACTGGCAAGATAGCCGTTGGAAAAGTTGTATTGCGTGATCGGGAAACTCCATTACTCATGGCGCCTCATGAAGGAGGTATCCTGATGTATAAACTTCGTTACCCCAGCGAAGTTCGAAGTATTCGGGAAGTTCCACAGTTGCTGGAGGTCAAAGCCGATAAGGACCAACTCAAGCTTGCAAAAACGCTTGTAGACTCCATGACCAAGAAATTCAGTCAAATTGAAATGAAGGATCACTATTATGAGAAGCTCAAATCCATAATAAACGCAAAGATCCTGGGGAAGGAAGTTGTTACCGTTTCTGAGGAAGCACCCAAAGTGGTCGATATTATGACGGCACTCAAAGCAAGCATCGATGCTGCTAAAAAACCAATGGAAAAGGCAAAGGGTTCTGCAGGAAAGAAGGTGAAACCTGAAAAACAGAAAGCTGCGAGGCGAAAGACCGGCTAGGATCTCAGTATTGCCAATGACAGTTAGGAGATAACTGTTACCTTTGCGCTTGATGACAAAGGTTGTAAAATTTCCCATTCCCGAACCCGAGAAATTTGGACCTCACCGCGTACGCAAAAAGAAAGGTGCGATTCTCGAGCGTCATGGCCAACTCAATCTTTTTTCAGGCGGAAAAGTTGTGTCGCTCAACAAACTGTCGGCGTTTGATGAAGCATTAATAATTGATGATCAAGGAGATAGGGAAGGAGCTCGAAAGCTTTATTTGAAAGCTATTGATAGCGCCGATTCCCCTGCTGACGCTTATTGCAACCTCGGGATAATTGAATGGCAGGACGGGAACCAAACCAAGGCTATTGATTATTTTACCCTTTCGCTTCAACAAGACCCCAGACATTTTGAAGCTCACTATAATTTGGCCAACCTGTATGGTGAAATTGGAAACTTCCAGCTGGCCAAGGCGCATTATAAAATATCAATTGAAGTAGAACCTTCATTTCCAAACAGTTATTTCAACCTTGGTCTTACGCTCGCAATGAATAAGGAATTCGAAGAAGCCGTGAAGATCCTCAACCAGTATAGAGCATTAACATCACCCTCAGATCATAAGCAAGCCAACGAACTGATCCAAACATTAATGGGGGCATTGTGATGCTTTCGATTTTGACCCAATCGGGCGTTGTTCCTGGAATTGCTGGGACATTCCCTGGTTTAATGGTGAAACTCCTGCCGCTCCGCTTGATAAATTAATATGCTCATCCGCCACAGCAAATGCGTGCGCAACCCCAAAATCTGACCTCAATCTTGCCCAGGCCTCCGGCAATCAGGTAGGCTTGAGATTTGCAAAGCCCTGAGAGTATTACCATCCTTAAATCCATTCGAAGTCTTATTTGATCAATTATCGGAAGTAAAGGCTGATAAGCAGCTCTAAATAAGGGCGTTTAGGGTATTCGATTACATTTATATCCTAATCAAAACAGCAGGGTTATGGAATTCTTTATCACTATCGCATCCACAGTCATCGTCCAACTTGGCCTTTGCATATTTTGCTTCTTAAAGAAACAATCAGAGGTTTCCGGGCCTCTGGTTGAAAGTCTGTAAGATCCTTTATTGGCCTTGTCATTTCGGTAATCTATTAGCACCCAACTACCTGCTGCTTTCGCTGCGGTTTCGATAAATTAGTTTATCCTTCGCAAACTCTTTGGGATATAGTTCAGTAATCCTGCCTGATAATTGTTTTGTAACAGGATCGATGGATCTCAGTTTAATGGGAACTAACTTTACCCTCACTGTAGCGTAACTATTGACGCATACTTTTTCTAGCGCTAGCGTGTCAAAATTCTCAAAATTTCTTTTGCTGCTAATACTCTCTGGCTGTCCCTCGTATTTCCTCTTGGGCCAGAATCAGCAGGGTCAGGTTACATATACTTTATATTTAGTGGGAGACAGCGGAGAACCTGAAATTAAGCAGCACCCGCTTGGAGGTATTTTGCGTCAGCAGATTAAAGAATCTGGAGCAAATACGACTCTCGTCTATCTGGGTGATAATATTTATCCAAATGGTATGCCCGACAGAGGGCACAAAGACAGGCTCGAGGCTGAAGAAATTATGATGGCACAGACTAACTGGATCCAGGGTTTGGATGCCACGGGTATTTTTGTCCCCGGCAATCATGATTGGAAACGCGGAAAACGAAATGGCCTTTCCTCAATAAAAAACCAGCAGGAGTGGCTGGACTCGTTGCATCAGAAGACCATAACCTTATTGCCGCGAGATGGTTGCCCGGGCCCGGTAGAAATTCCACTCGGCGACAAGGCAGTTTTAGTAATCCTTAATACACAATGGTTTCTTCACCGGTGGGAGAAGCCGACGGCCGGGGAATGTGTGGCTGGCAGTTCGGGTGAGGTCTTTGCACGCCTTGGCGAAATCTTCAAGCGGAATGATGGAAAACGAATAATCCTGGCGGCACATCACCCGATAGCAACCTATGGAGAACACGGGGGTATTTTTCCGCTGAAGCAGCACATATTCCCTTTAACAGCATTAGGTCCGATGCTTTATGTTCCAATCCCAATCATCGGGTCGATATACCCATTCTATCGGAAATGGATTGGTGATTATCAGGATATTGCTCATCCATCCTACCGGGAAATGATTGCATCAATAGAAAAAGTGATGCAACAGTATCCAGGCAATATCTATGTCGCGGGACACGAACACGCATTGCAATATATCTTGAAGGACGGTTCAT
>JAOUDZ010000061.1 GCA_029858965.1 Cyclobacteriaceae bacterium | reverse complement strand
TGCCCCTGGCTACAGGTGTCATAGATATGAAGACTTTTCTGCAATCATTGGTCAAAATAGGCTATGCTGGCCCGGTAAGAACCGAGCCTTTTAACCAGGTCATCCGGGATATGGAGGATGAACAAGCGCTGAAGGTTAATATGGAAAGTCTGCAGAAAGCGATAGCGCTTTTGCAATAATATTGATTTTCAAAAAAACGATAGCTGGCCCCAATCCCTGTTGGGATTGGCATAGCTTTTTGTATCGACAGGCAGGATTTTGCTGGCTTTCCGGCTGAGCAAAATTTCGTTTCCCACAAATTTTCCGGACAAAAGATTGCAAGAAATAGCGTACAGCGAGTAGGGTTTCACTGCTACGCCGAAAGCCTGACCACCTTGGATAGTCGAAATATAATCCGGGCACCCATGGCAGGCAATGGCATTATGGAACGGGGTGGATAGTGAAAATTTCTCATTATATTTCATTCAATACCTTTTGACCATGCGGAAAGTTTTGCATTTCTTGATGAGTTGTTTGCTTCTGTTGATCCCCTTTGTCGCACAAGGTACGCACATCCGTGCGGGTGAGATACGGGCTGAGCGCTTGCGGTGTGACGAACTAACTTACAGAATTACACTCATCGTTTACACGAACACGGCCAGCCCGTCACATCCTGGTGGTTTCATCGGCGGAGGAATACTTTCATGGGGTGAAGGTTTTATGCAATTGCCGCAGGTTGGCCAGGTTACCATCGTAAATGCGGCCCTTCATATAGGCATGGTCACTTTCGTCAGAGATATTACTTTTTCTAAAGAAGGAACATTTATCATCAGCTACGAAGAGGCGCACCGGAATGTGTCCACGCTTAACATTCCCAACGCCAGAGATGACATTGATTTTTATGTTGAAAATGAAATGAATGTGAGCGCATCCATTTGCGATTCCTCCCCTTCCTTCCTGGTTCCCCCGGTTGATCAAGCTTGTCGTGGAATGGCCTTCTATCATAACCCCGGTGCTACTGACATTGATGGAGACAGCCTTTCCTACAGCTTGACTACCCCTAAAGGTAACGGTGGTCTTTCCATTTCAGGATATGCAGCACCGAATGATTCAAAGTTCTATGCAGGCATTAACTTTCAGCAGGCGAACATGGATAAGAATGGGCCGCCAACATTTGCCATTGAAGGCGCAACAGGCTTGCTAACCTGGGATGCACCAGGAGCAGCCGGCGCCTATAACATTGCCATCAAAGTTACGCAATGGAAAAAAAGTTTGGTCGACAGCACATGGCAGCAGTTCGGTTATTTCATCCGCGATATGCAGATTGAAGTTCAGGATTGCGACAACCATCCACCAGATCTTACTTCGGTTCAGGATGTGTGCGTATTTCCTGGAGAAAAGGTAAGCATGAATTTGAAAGGCAAAGATCTGGATCTTGATAATGTGATTATTGAAATATTTACGGACATCACATCCTTTACAGAATCACCGGCTGTTGTACAATATGCAGGAGTGCTTCAGTCTACTTCGCCGGATACAGCACACATTAGAATTACCTGGAGGCCGGACTGCATAAGGGTCAGGGAACAACCCTATCAGGTTGTTGTTAAAATCACCGACTCACCTGTTGATGGCGGTGTAAAACTTACGCGTTTTCGTTCCTTCAACATTACCGTGATGGGGCCTGCTCCGGTTCTCACGCAGGTACTGGTGAATCCGGTGATTAAAAAGGTTACACTTCAGTGGGATGCTTATGGTTGCCAGAACGCAGAGGCTATTCAGGTGTGGCGAAGAGTCGCCAAAAGAAATTATATCCAGGCGCAGTGCGAAACAGGAATGCCGAAGTCGCTGCAATATGTTTTGCTTACAGAACTACCGGGAAATTCCACAACATACGAAGACCATGACCTTGCCATTGGGGCTCAGTATTGCTACCGGATAGTTGCCCGGTTTTCGGATGTGGCCAGTAAAATCTCGTTGGACACTTGCTTTATCCCCCAGCCTGCCAGGGCACCGGTAATAACGCATGTTACGGTGAACAAAACAGATAAGGCAAGCGGTGAGATCAGGATTTCGTGGACTTCACCATTTGATATTGATAAAATTCAATATCCGCCTCCTTATCGGTATGAAGTTCAGCGCGGAAATGGGTTCACGGGAGGTAACTGGAGTACTATTACCTCGGGCACAATAACAGACACTACCTTTCTCGACAATACTGTCCCAACCGCCGACACTGCTTATCACTACAGGATATTGCTTTTCGTCCCATCAATAACCAGTTCCGCTGTGGATACCTCTTCAATAGCCTCATCCGTTAAACTTAGAAGTCACGCGAAAAGCAACGGCATTCAGTTGTTATGGGATGCTCACGTCCCCTGGTCAATATACCTGGAGCAATACCCCCTTCACTATATCTTCAGAAGTGAGACAGGCATTGAAGACGACTTTGTTCTTATTGACAGCGTGGACGTGAATGAGAATGACCTTACGTACGTTGACGAAGGTCGTTACATGAATCGTGGTCTGGACGATCATACCGTTTACTTCTACAAGGTTGAGACCCTTGGTGCGTATGGCAATCCAAAAATCAAAGAACCGTTTATCAACTACTCTCAGATACTCTCAAACCATATATTGGATACTACTTCCCCTTGTGCGCCTATCGTAAGCGTAGTGAGGCCAGAATGCGGGACACTACCTTGCTCAGGCACCTACTCCAATACCGTCAAATGGACTAACGGCACATCGCCCGGATGCCAGGACGATGTTGTTTACTATGAAGTTTATGTTGCGGATACGCGAACAGGAGCATACACAAATTGGATAGATCATCTTGAAAATAGCGTGGCGACCCAAAACGATTTACAGGATTTATCGGGATGTTACAAAATTATCGCCGTGGACTGGGTTGGCAACAAAAGCGAATTGAGTGAGGCTGCGTGCGGAGAAAATTGCCCCATGATCTATATGCCGAATGTTTTCACACCGGGTGTCTCGCCGGATTATAATGATACTTTTCACGCCTTTAGTGCCACAGGCGATATACTAAACAAGGAGTGTTCTCGATTTATTGACTTCATGTCAATCAAGATTATTAATAGGCTGGGAATGGAAGTTTTCGCTATGTCAGCGGACAATAGTAATGCTGTTTACTGGGATGGGAAAGACAATGCGGGCAAGGAAATGTCGTCTGGGGTCTACTACTATCTCGCCGATGTACGGCTTAAATACTCATCGGAGAAGACGGAGCATCAACAAATAAAAGGCTGGGTTCACCTTATAAGATGAATGAATTCTCAAATCCCCACCAAACATGATTAAAACAACAGTAGTAGGTTCCTACCCAATGCTCGATTGGCTCGCTGCATACCCGTCGCAGCAAGCCCTGGAAGATGCAACAATGGTGGTTTTAAAAACCCAGGAACTTGCGGAAATTGATGTTATTGCTGATGGTGAATTGTATCGCTTTGACATTAATCATCCCGAAACGAACGGAATGATTGAATACTTTGTGCAGTCATTGGGAAATGTCAGGAGTGAGATTACACGTGCTGATGTCGAAATATTCGGTAAGCAAAAAGGTATGGGCTTTCGTGTTCGCCCCGCAGCAGTGGTAGAAGGTGCTATTGATGAAGGAATGCTCGATCTGGTGCATGCCTATCGCAGAATTTCCAAGCTCACGAACGTGCCGTTAAAGTTTACCGTCACGGGGCCACATATGCTTAGCAAAACGTTACTCGATTATCACTATAAGGACCTTCCTTCTTTATCGCATGCATTAGCAACAGTGCTGGCGAAGCAAATCACCGAAATAGATGCCGCGGTAGTTCAGATAGACGAAGCTAACCTTCCCGGTTCACCGGAAGAGTGGGAATGGGCCGCAAGTGCTATCAACGTAATGCTTGATGCCGTGCCAAAGGTTCCGGCCGTGCATCTTTGCTTTGGTAACTATGGCGGGCAGACCATACAAAAAGGAACCTGGGATAAACTTATTGCTTACATCAATGCCCTGCATGCTGATCACGTCGTGCTTGAATTTGCGCATCGCGGATATAACGAATTGGAATATTTCAAGGACCTTCGACCTGAAGTCGGCATTGGGTTGGGGGTAGTAGACATTAAATCCACCGTGATAGAAACACCCGAACGCATCGCAAAAAGATTGGAGGATGCCGTTCTGCTGCTGGGTGAAGATCGTATTCGCTATATCCATCCAGACTGTGGTTTTTGGATGTTGAAACGTTCGATTGCAAATGCGAAAATCCGTGCCCTTACTTTAGGGAGAAATTTGTTTGAAGGGCGTTTCGACTGAATAGGAGCACGAAATTACTTAGATCAATATCACAGGCATTTGGTAACGTTCGTCATCGACAAGTAGTTGATTTCGCCCTAGATTCACACCTTATTAAGAAGGCTCAAAAACAAAGTGTACAATGAAAAAAATATTTTTCATTTTCATTCTGTTGTTGTTAGGATGTTCTGAGGACAATAATGAATCTAATCCCGATTATACATGGGATATCGACAAACAAGGTATACCCAAGTTTGTAAACGTTAACTACATTGAACTGAATAAGATTTCCCAAATATCAAAATTCCGTTCTTCCGTTGGTCACGATTATTCTGACAACTATGAACAGTGTCGCAGTATGAAACATTACTTCCAACCGTATGGCGATATTAACTGGGGCACTGTCAAAATTTATTCACCGATTAGCGGAACCATTACACGCGCTGAACAAGAGTGGGCAGGTACAAAACTTGAAATTGAATCATCAAAATATCCCGCTTTCCGTTTTCAAATTTTTCACATTAATCTGGAGCAGCCACTTGAAGTAAATGATAAGGTAACAGAAGGCGATTACTTAGGTACACATATAAGCAATGATACCTATTCAGATGTTTCAGTGATTGTAAATGACCCTGCAAAACAAGGAAGGTTTGTTTCATGGTTTTACGTTATTACCGACCAGGTATTTGAAGAGTATATAGAGCGGGGCGCCATTACACGTGAAGATTTTATTATCAGCAAAGAACTTCGGGATGCTAACCCACTTGACTGCAATAATTTTGGCCTTGATGACCCGCTCGAAAAATGGTTTATCTTGGAAGTACCCATTAAGTAATTGACACATGAAAACGAATTACGTTGAACTAAAAAGGAAGACACTATCCGAGGCCATTAAAAAACACAAAAGTGTTGTTGATGATTTCAGAGCCGGTATCAGTACTGTTGAATGAAGAACCTGTTGTTAATATTGACAATCGCGATGCAGGTTAGCATAATTGGGCATTGTCGTGACCATCTTAATAATTTTTCGACCAAATCCATGAGTTGATTTGATTAAATGCGCATCGCTGTGAATAAAATCCAGATATGGAGGTGAAGGCAACGGAGACTGTGATAGAGCAGGCGAAGTTACTGGCTGAGCAGTTGAATGCCTGATAAGGGCTAGGTTCACATGGTGCAACTTCGCATCGCTGCTCCCCTGCACAACTTTAATCTAATTCGGCAATATGGCTAAAGATGTGTTACCAAGGTCTTAGCAACTGAAAATAAATTCTAGCAATTTGTAAGTAACTGCTTGAATATCAACGAGCGGGAAACGAGGCTCGAACTCGCGACCCTCAGCTTGGGAAGCTGATGCTCTACCAACTGAGCTACTCCCGCTTGAAACATTGTAAAGCGAATTTAAATACACAAATGGCAAATCCAAGCTGTGCCGAATATTCACTTGGCCTTAATACCAAAAAAAGGCCGTCTTCGATGAAAACAGCCTTTTTTACAAATAACTTTTCTATCAGAATAACTTAATGATATCGTTGGCGAAAATAAACACCATCAAGGCAAGCAAGAATACCATGCCTACCTTCTGTGCAGTTTCCAGAAACTTATCAGTAGGTTTTCTCCTGGAAACTATTTCATAGCTCAGGAACATCACATGCCCACCGTCCAATGCGGGGATGGGCAGTAAATTCATAAAAGCCAATACCAGGGAGAGCACACCTGTTAGCGACCAGAACCTGGACCAGTCCCATTCACCTCCAAAAGCCTGCATGATTCCGATGGGGCCGGACAACGATTCTTTCGGGGATAGCGCACCCGTCACGACCCTTCCAAAAGCCTTAACCTGAACCGCAAGGGTTGAAAAGGCACGCCCGGTTCCTTTGGGTATTGATTCAAAAAAGCCGTATGTTATTTTCTGCTCCGCGTTCTTCAAAAATTCCTGAGAAGGCACCGCATTAGGATAGAAGCCGATGCTGGTTTCACCCTTGAAATATTCATGAAAAGAAAGGGTTTCATTGCCGCGCAAAATATTAAAAGTGATGGAATCCAGATTTGATGCTTTGTAAATGGATACAACCTCATCGTTATACGTAACAGGAATACCATTTACTTCGAGAAACTTGTCACCCGTCCGCAAACCAACTTTTTCTGCAAAAGAACCCTTGGCAACTTCGGCAATTACAGGTGATAACCGCATCCACAAGAAATTACCTGCGCTGCTCTTCTTATTGAATTTTTGAATGAAATCTGCCGGAATGGCAATGTCTATCAATTGACCGTCGCGATCAACCGTATAATATCCATCCGTGCTCAACAATGTCTCAGGGTTGACGATATCCTGGAGGTAGTCAAAATTCTCCCCATTGATCTTTACAATTTTATCTCCCGTTTTCAGACCGATGCTTTCGCCCACCGGACCTACATAGAAGCCCCCGTTTTTATTAATAACATCTTTTAGAATGTAGGTGTCACCGTAGGTGTAGGTGATACCAATAAAAATCATTACACCAACAACCACATTTACAATGATGCCACCTAGCATTACAACAAGACGTTGCCACGCCGGTTTCGCCCGAAATTCATAGGGTTGAGGGGGAAGCTTCATGGCCTCCGTATCCAAAGATTCATCAATCATTCCTGAAATTTTGACATATCCACCCAGGGGAATCGCACTTAACGCATATTCCGTCTCGCCTTTGGTAAAAGACCAAATCTTTGGTGGAAACCCTATGGAGAACTGCTCAACACGCATTCCAAAATATTTCGCCGCCAGCAAATGGCCCATTTCGTGAACTGCGACCAAAAAGGACAAACTCAGTAATAGCTGAGCCAACATTATCATCCAATCCATTATTTATTCTCTTAGTTTAACATGTATAATGCATAGCCAGATCCATTTTCAACTTTTCTGTATGCATGCTTCTAATCATAACTCAAATCAACGGTTAACAAGTTCAAAAGCCTTAATCCGTGTCTCTTTGTCAGTATTTACGAAGTCTTCGTACCCCGGATTCCTGACATAGTCCATTTTTTCAAGGCATTCCTCCACTATATCCGACATTTCGAGGAAGCCAATCCTATCCTTCAAAAACTCGGCCACAGCCACTTCATTTGCTGCATTCAGGACACAAGGCATGTTTCCAGCCCTGTTTATGGCCTCAAATGCCAGCGCAAGATTACGAAAAGTTTCCGTATCGGGTTTTTCAAAGGTCAGCGCAGGATAGTTGGCAAAGTCAAAACGTGGAAAGTCCGATTTCAAACGCTCTGGATATGACATTGCAAATTGAATGGGTAAACGCATGTCGGGAAGTCCAAGTTGTGCTTTTATGGAGCTGTCTTCAAACTGAACCATCGAGTGAATGATGGATTGTGGATGGATCACGACTTCAACCTGCTCGGCGCTGAGGCCAAACAACCATTTTGCTTCAATCACCTCCAGCCCTTTGTTCATCAGAGACGCTGAATCAATGGTTACTTTGGCACCCATCGTCCAGTTTGGATGCTTAAGCGCCTCGGCTTTGGTAATAAGTTTCAGATCACTACGCTTCTTTCCTCGAAAGGGGCCCCCGGAGGCCGTCAGAATTATTTTTTCCACTTTGTTGTGGAATTCACCCACAATACATTGAAAAATAGCTGAGTGTTCGGAATCAACGGGATAAATGTTTACACCCTTTTCACGTGCAAGCCTAGTGATCAATTCGCCGGCTATAACAAGCGTTTCCTTATTGGCCAGCGCGATGGTCTTCCCCGCCTGAATGGCCGTCATAGTGGGCTTCAACCCGGAATAACCCACCAATGCTGTAAGGACAAGGTCAACAGTATCCATCTGTACCACGGCATCAAGAGCGTTAGTGCCGGCATATACTTTTATGGGTTCTGCTACGAGCTGGGCTTTTACCAAGGGGTAGTGCGCTTCATTTGCAATTACAATTGCATTGGGTTTAAAACGCCGCGCTTGCTGAACCAGTAGCTCGAAGTTGTTTTGGGCGGTAAGTACTTCCACTTCAAAATTATCCGGATGCGCAGCGACGACCTCCAGGGCCTGCGTACCAATGGATCCGGTTGATCCTAAAATGGCGATTCGTTTCTTGAAAGCAGTCAATATACTGGATAATTAATTTGTTTTCCTACTGCAACACAGAGAGGATATTTGCTATGCTCCTATCATTTGACAGGCGTGGCACCTTGTTCTGTCCGCCAAGCTTCCCTTGTGATTTCATATAATCGATGAAGGCATTTCTGCGCAAACTTCGGATACACAGTGTCCTCAAGATATTTCCTGTGATCAGATCGTCATAGTAAACATTCAACTTTCGCAATTGTTCATCCAACTCAAGGGAGAATTGGACGAGGTCATGCGGTGGGTTTGCAAATTCAATGAACCACTCGTGGTACGGCAATCCATCCTCAGGGGTGACCTGCGGTGCTACCGTAAATTCTACCAACTCCACTTCCGGAAATTTTTCCATTGTAAACTTCATGGCTTTCTCCACCTCTTCTCCTATCACATGCTCACCAAATGCAGAAATAAAGTGTTTGATTCTTCCTGTAATAAGCAGTCTGTAGGGGGCCTTGGAAATGAACTTTACCGTATCACCAATGGCGTAACCCCAAAGCCCCGCATTGTTATTGATGATTAGCGCATAGTTCTCCCCCACTTCAATATCCTCAATGTTGATTCTTCTTGGGTTTGCGTCAAAGTATTCTGCCGCGGGAATAAATTCAAAAAATATCCCGGTGTTGAGCAACAGCAGTAACCCGGATTCAACCTGTGAATCCTGGTAGGCAATAAATCCCTCGGATGCAGGATAAGTTTCAATTGAATCAATTTTCTTTCCGATGGAGTCCATAAGTTTGGCGCGGTACGGCTCAAAATTCACACCCCCATAAATGAAGAGCGAGAAATTAGGAAAAACGTCTTTGATCTTTTTCCCGGTACGCAGTTGTATTCGATCGAAATACATTTGAACCCATGGCGGAATGCCCGAAATCATGCGCATGTCCGCCAGCAGTGTCTCGTCTACGATTCGCTCCAGTTTCTCCTCCCAATCTTCAATACAGTTTACGGCATAACTTGGTTTCTGCTTGGTGCGCAGCATTGCCGGAATCTCGTGATTCACAATACCAGAGAGCCTACCTGTTTTAATCCCCGCTTTTTCCGACAGTACAGGACTCCCCGAAAGAAATATTAATCCACCATCCAGGAATGAGGCATTACCAGTTTCGTGAATATAATTTAATGAAGCATCGCGAGCGCTATTGAAATGATTTGAAACAGATTCCTTTGTTATGGGGATATATTTTGTCCCAGAGGTTGTGCCGGAAGTCTTGGCAAAATATTTTGGTTTACCCTTCCAAAGCACGTTGTGTTCTCCATGCAAGACTCTTTCAATATAGGGTCTTAACTGCTCGTAATCGCGAACAGGTACTTGCTTTTTAAAATCTTCGTAATTGTTTATGGATTCAAAATCATGGTCGCGCCCAAACGCGGTAGATTTTCCTTCTTCACGTAAGTAATCGAACACTTTTTCCTGATACTGGAAAGGGTTGGTCGCCCATTTTTTGGTTTGAGCAGCGACGTAAGCCGCAAACGGTTTTGCCAAACGTGATCGTAACCCCATATCCTGCAAAACTAACAAAATTGACTGTTGATCAAGTAAGCCCCGTCACCGGTTGTTACTTGAATTATTCTGCATAAATCAGAATAAGCGTCCATTTTAGTATGATTTCAATAAACTTCCGTGCGGCTGGCTATGTTTTTGATATAATTTAAAACTTATTGACCTTCACGTTCATCCAGTTTACTGTTTAACGCGTTAATACGATAGCATTCATGAAAAACACATTAAAAATTGTAATTGCGGGTTTTGTAGCCGGTTTTGCCGGTGCTTTTACATTCTACTACTATTTTGTCAAACCCGTATTGCTGGCAGGACCTCAGACAGAAGCTGTATTCAATCCAGTGAGCTACAACGAAACGCCTTTGGCGAGCACTCCGCCAACATCTTCAATACCTGTTGGCGTGGCTCCTGTCGACTTCAGCGAGGCTGCATCAAAAGCAACGCAAAGTGTAGTTTACATTAATAGCATCTCCCGAGGCGCAAGCTATACCACCTGGGATTGGTTTTTTGGGGAAGCTACAGGTGGAGGCCGGACGCAGGTAAGCAGTGGCTCAGGGGTAATTTTTACAGCAGATGGGTATATCATTACAAACAATCACGTCATCGAATCGGCAGAACGCATAGAGGTCAATTATAACAAGCGCAATTACCCTGCTGAATTAATCGGTACCAACCCTGCCACGGACCTGGCTGTTATCAAAATCAAAGAAACCGGTTTGCCGGCCATTGACATTGGGAGTTCAAAAAATCTTCAGGTAGGCGAATGGGTCATTGCAGTTGGAAATCCATTTTCTCTCGCCTCTACGGTAACAGCAGGAATTGTGAGTGCGAAAGGAAGACGAATTGGCATCCTCGAGGACAAATTTCCCATTGAATCTTTCATCCAAACCGATGCTGCAATTAACCCTGGAAACTCGGGTGGAGCGCTGGTGAACAGAAGCGGTGAACTCGTTGGCATAAATTCAGCGATTCTCAGTCGGACAGGGTCGTACACGGGCTATGCTTTTGCGATACCTGTTGATATCGTTAAAAAAGTCTTTGACGATTTAGTGAAGTACGGCATCGTGCAACAAGGCTTTATCGGTGGCGCCGTTGTTGAGTATAACTATGAAAACGCTAAGAAGTATGATCTGGATACCAAAACACAAAACTATGTGGGCGTTCTGCTTGAAAGCATGGAGAAGAATGGGCCTGCCATGGAAGCAGGCTTGAAGCCAGGAGATATTATTATAAGAATCAACAATGAAGTAATAAATTCACAGAGTGCCTTTGAGGAGGAATTAAGTTACCATTACCCTGGCGATAAAATCACGATTACCTACGTTCGGGGCAACGCTACAAAAACAGCAAGTCTGGATCTCGTTAACCTGAATGGTACGACAGAGATCCTTACGCGTAAAATTGTCAAGAATGAGGTGCTGGGCGCACAACTGGAAGCTACACAGTATGGTGTAAAAGTATTTAAGATCCAGGAGAATAGTGTTTTGAAGAAGATTGGGGTGCCCGAGAATTTTACCATCATCGCAATCAACCGAGCGCGCGTAAAAGATCCTGAAGAGGTTATAGAATTCTTTGCGAAGTATAGAGGTCGCGGAGCGCTTTACGGCATAAACAGTTCCAGGCAGCAAGTCGAAATTCCTTTTGTGGTCAGGTAGGCCAAACGGAGATAAGTACTTGCTTTTCCAGCGAACGCTTAGGATACGCGCAATTTCAGCTTCTTGCCTAAGTCATCTACCGTGGCTTTGAAATTGGGGTCAGTTTTCATCATGTCTTCTACAGATTCAAGCGCATGAATGACCGTACTGTGATCGCGTCCACCAAAATTTTCTCCGATTAAAGCAAGTGTCAATTGGGTATATCGCTTACAAAAATACATAGCAACCTGTCGCGGGATCACAATCTCTCTTTTTTTGACCTTACCCTTCATTACTTCAAGGTCAATTTTAAAAGATTCAGCCACGGTCTTCTGAATAAAATCAACACTTACATCTGACTGGATTTCCTTGATAATATTCTTTAGTACTTCTTTTGCAAGCTCAAGGTCAATTTCCTTTTTCAGCAAGGTCGCGTGGAAGATCAATGAATTGAGCACACCTTCCATATCACGGAGGTTGGTGTCGACGCTGTAGGCAAGGTATTCTGAAACCTCAGTTGGAATTTGAATCCCATCGGCAAGCATCTTACGATTGATGATAGCCAGTTTAGTTTCAAAATCAGGTTCCTGCAAATCTGCCGTTAATCCCCACTTAAAGCGCGAAAGCAATCTTTCCTGAAAACCTTTCATATCCCGTGGCGGGCAATCGCTGGTCATGATGATCTGCTTTCCGGATTGATGCAATTGATTAAATATATGGAAAAACATTTCCTGTGTTTTTTCGCGTCCTGCGAGGAATTGAACATCGTCCAGAATCAGCAAATCAACTTGTTGATAAAAGCTTTGAAAATCCTGGAGCTTATGATTTTGCAATGCATTCAAAAATTGATTTGTGAAATCGCTCTGATCAACATACAAAACCACCTTATTTGGCATGTTGTTTTTGATTTCATTGCCAATAGCCTGGACCAGGTGTGTTTTGCCTACGCCAACACCACCGTACAACATTAAAGGATTAAATGAAGTAACACCTGGCTTCTTTGCCACTGCCACACCTGCCGAACGCGCAAGCCGATTACAGTCCCCTTCTACAAAATTATCAAAGCTATAGGCTGCATTAAGGCGTGAATTAACTGTTTGCGGGTTTAGCGCTTTAAAGGAAAAGGGGGAATACTCGTCTGAGATGCCATTCATGGTACTTCTCCTGTTGCCTGCACCATTTGCCGGATAGTTTACCGATACAACCGGTGCCTGCTGATTACCACTATCGACAACAACCGAATATTCAAGGCGGCCTGTCGGCCCCAATACCGTGTGTATGGCCCTTTTTAGCACAGGGACATAGTTATCCTCCAGCCATTCATAGAAGAACTGAGAGGGAACCTGTATGGTAAGCACATCACCATCAACGCGTAAGGGTGAAATAGGCTTGAACCATGTATTAAAATTCTCTTCGCCGACGTTCTCGCGAATTACTTCCAGACAATCATTCCATACGGTGCCGCTGCTAACTTCCATTAATCTTTCAGTTCTGTAGGATTTAGGTTCTAAGTGGAAAGGGGAGACAAAGATGTAAAAAAAGAGTGTAAGAAAACAAGTCAATAGGTCCTTGATTTTTCAGAAAAAAAAATGATGGTAAAATTTTAAAATTTAAAACACAAAGGCATGATAAAAAACTTGATTAAAATTGAATTGAAATTAAAATTGATGTCAAAGTTCTCTATTCATGACCTGTTACTGCAATTGTTCCCAAAATCGAACAAGGAAGATTGGGCAGTCAAGGCTTCTCAGGAGCTTAAAGGAAAGAATCCTTTTGAAACATTGGGCTGGAAAACAAAGGATGGATTAGAATTTTTTCCATATTATGATGCAGATGATGTTAAAAGCGCTGAATATGTGAAGAATTATGAACTTCCCCCCACTATCAACCCAAATGGGGGTTCACGCGCCTGGCAAAGTTTACCAAGAATTTCAGTTTCTGACTGTAAAATAGCGAATGGATTAGCTCTCCGTTATTTAGTGCAAGGCGTAGATGGACTTTTTTTTGACCTACGCAACCTTAAGTCCGTTGATGTCAATACGTTACTGGAAGGAATTGACTGGCCATATTGCAACCTTTCTTTTTTGGTGAGCCCCGCAACAAGTATAGTTACTCCGCTGGCTGAGCTGATCCAACGAAAAGATTATGATCCGAAGTTACTGACTGGGTCTTTGTTTTGGGAAAACACCCCAGACGACATCATGACCAAATTGCAGGTGCTACCCAGGGGACTTAAGTTTCATGCACTCGGTATTTACATCGAATCTTCCTCTCCTGTCCTCGAAATTTCTGAAGCCTTGACGAAAGCTGCGTTGCTGATGGATATGCTTACTGACCAGGGAATCGACAAAGAAATTGCCTTGCGAAGTATATGCCTATCGTTTGCGATTGAAGCAGATTTTCTTGTCGGCATCGCTAAACTCAAAGCGATTAGGATATTGTGGTATCAATTTGCCCTTGCCTTTGGGATAAAAACCTATGTACCATCGGATGTTCAAATCCATGCCCGATCTGAGCGATGGATTGATGAAAGACTCCAGCCGCACAGCAATATGCTAAACGGAACAACGGCCTCACTTTCAGCTATCCTGGGCGGATGTGATACTATAACCATTATGGCCGAAGATGAAAACAACGTCATGATGAGTCGCATAGCCCTGAATGTTTCCAACATCTTTCGGGAAGAAGCCCACCTGAACAAGGTTGCCGATCCAGTGGCAGGCGCCTATGCCTTGGATGCAATGGTGGATAAAATTGCACAAGCGGCATGGAAAGCTTTCCAGCTAAAAATGAAGTCATCATGAAGCCTGATTTTTCTACGTTGAATTTTAATGCTTTTCCTCCGCCAGCCCCCACTGTACGCTCGATGACGGAGAATTGGAAAAGCCCGGAAAATATAGAAATCAAAACAACCTATGGCCTAGATGACATCATCAATCTGGTTCAACTTGATTTTACAGCAGGAATACCCCCCTACCTGCGTGGCCCCTATGCAACAATGTACTCTACCAGACCATGGACCATTCGACAATACGCAGGTTTTTCAACCGCCCAGGAGTCCAATGCGTTTTATCGAAGAAATATTGCGGCAGGTCAGCGTGGTCTATCTGTTGCCTTTGATCTTGCAACGCATCGCGGTTACGACTCCGATCACCCCCGGGTAGCCGGGGATGTCGGCAAAGCAGGTGTTGCTATTGACTCCGTGCTGGACATGAAAATTCTTTTTGATCAAATTCCACTCGATGCAATGTCCGTTTCCATGACTATGAATGGCGCTGTCATTCCCATAATGGCCTTCTACATTGTGGCTGCGGAAGAGCAAGGCGTGAAGCCTGATCAATTGAGTGGAACAATCCAAAACGACATTCTCAAGGAATTCATGGTGCGCAATACCTATATATACCCTCCGGAGCCCTCTATGCGTATTGTAGGTGATATCTTCAAATACACGTCGAGGTACATGCCAAGATTCAACTCAATCAGCATCAGTGGTTATCACATGCATGAAGCCGGTGCTCCTGCACATCTTGAACTAGCCTATACCTTAGCCGACGGACTGGAGTATATCCGAACAGGTATTAAAGCGGGAATTGCAATTGACGACTTTGCGCCACGAATTTCTTTCTTCTGGGGTATCGGCATGAATTTTTTTATGGAGATCGCCAAGATGCGCGCTGCACGATTGCTATGGTCAGCGATCGTGCGGCAATTCAATCCAAAAAATCCAAAGTCGTTGGCCCTCCGCACGCATTGCCAAACTTCAGGGTGGAGTCTTACAGCCCAGGATCCATACAACAATGTCACACGCACAACCATTGAAGCATTGGCAGCCGTGCTTGGTGGAACACAATCGCTGCATACAAATTCGTTGGACGAGGCGATTGCATTGCCTACTGATTTTTCTGCGCGCATTGCACGAAACACACAATTATACTTAGAAAAAGAGATCGGATTGACGCGCATGGTTGACCCGTTGGGGGGATCCTACTATGTGGAGTGGCTTACCGCCAGACTTGTAGAAAGCGCCTGGACTTTAATCGAGGAAGTAGAAAAGCTGGGTGGCATGACAAAAGCCATAGAAAGTGGTGTTCCTAAGATGCGCATTGAACAAGCGGCAGCGGCAAAGCAAGCGAGAATAGATTCTGGACGCGACGTCATCGTGGGTGTGAACAAGTTTCCCATAACGGAAAAACCAGACTTCGATATTCTTGAAGTTGATAACACAACCGTTAGAGAAGAGCAAATTGAACGCCTCAAGCATTTAAAGGCAGCGCGAAACGGTCACGAAGTGGAAATTGCTCTTCAGCGGTTGACCAAGGGTGCGCTGGATACAAAAGAAAATCTCCTTACCCTTGCCATTGATGCCGCACGCAAACGCGCCACCCTGGGCGAAATATCTACCGCCATCGAAAAAACATTTGGCCGGTATAAAGCAACCATCAATTCAATTTCAGGCGTATATTCGAAGGAGATGAAAGATCAGACTGAATTCGACGAAGTTAGGAAACTTGCTGACCGCTTTGCTGAATCTGACGGACGCAGGCCCAGAATGCTGGTCGCTAAAATGGGACAAGATGGACATGATCGGGGGGCTAAGGTGATCGCAACAAGCTTTGCTGATTTAGGATTTGATGTTGATATTGGTCCACTATTTCAAACCCCTGAGGAAGTGGCGATGCAAGCCGCTGAAAATGATGTTCATATTGTTGGCGCTTCCAGTCTCGCAGGTGGCCATAAGACGCTGATTCCGGAATTAATTGAATCACTGAGAAAAATTGGTCGTCCCGATATTATGGTTATTGTGGGTGGCGTTGTACCGGAAAAGGATTTTGAATTCCTCTTCCTGTCAGGCGTGTCTTTTGTGTTTGGCCCGGGAACCGTAATAACATCAGCTGCAAGAGAAATTTTATCTAAACTTCTTGAGCGGTAGTGGCAAAAAGTTAACCAATGGGGTTCTACTACAAGCCAAGAGTTCGTGGTATCCCCAATTCCCAGTGAATTTTATTAGATTAGTGGTAAAGTTCAAATCCCCGATCATGAAGATCTACAGGCTATCCTTGCTTATTGTTTTGAATCTAGTTGTCTTCCAGGCTGCACGCTCACAAAATAAGAAATTTGATAAAGCGTTGCGGAAGGTAGACACCTATTATGCTGAGGGAAGCTTCATCAAGGCAAAGAGTTCTCTTCAGGCAGCCACGAAGTCCATTACCGCTAAAATGGGCCAGAAAAATACCTATATGCCAGGGCTCTATTTGCGGGAGGCAAGGATCAACCTGGCCTCCGGAATGTTGGATGACTTCGACAAAACGCTGGGCAGTGCGCTCGCCATCAGTCTCGAAACATTCGGCGAGAATAGCGCGAGTTATGCAGGCACTATGATTGATGTTGCAGAAATCTACAACACGTATGGCAACTTCAGGAAAAGTAGAGAGTACCTCAAAAACGCAAAAGAACTCCTCACCCGCACAAATGAACTAACAGGTTACACAAACGGCCTTATTATTCTGGTTGAAGCGGAGGCAATGACCGGACAGGGATTTTGCAATGAGGCGATTGATCTCCTGAAAAGTTCAGACGCCTATTTTGCAGGAAGGGCCGTAGAGAAGGAAGTCAGGGTCTCGGGCGGCACAATTAAAACACTGCGCGTGCCTGAAGATGAACTTTCAACAAGATACAGCGACTATGCAAAGGTGCTCACGCTCATTGCAAATGCTTACAGTATGAAAGGGAATTTGCTATCTGCTGATTCCGCTTTTAAGGCTGCACAAACCTGGATTCGTAAAAACCTTCGCTACATGGGTGAAACAAGTCTTGCGCTTGTTCAAACTAACTATTTATATGCCAAGATGTTGATTGACAATGGTAATGAAGAACGTGAAAAGGAGCTTGAGTTCGAAAATATATTGAACAGCCTGAAGAAGAGGACAAATCCAACGAATACGCTGGCCAATGATATATACCTTGCTTATTTGCACCAGCTTCTTGTCGAAGACAATCGGGCGCGATACATCAACACGAAACAGGAGTATGAAAAAGTTATAGACAGTAATTTTCCGAAGGAAAGCCTTTTGAAAATCAACCTCAAGGCAGTTGAATTCGATGCCAGGTTTGAAAATGACGCGACAAAGAATCTTGAAAAAGAGGCTACGAACATCCTTGACTCAAAATCATTACCCAAAAACTACAGGACAACAGAACATATTCTTAATTTTTTATTCGAACTATCACAAACACGAAAACGCTATATAAATGCCGAAAATTATCTTACGCAATTAGCAGATATTAAAAAAGAACTTTGTGGGGACCAGTCGCCTGAATATCACCTCGCGAAGGTAAGGCTGGCAAGCTACTATCTTGATTACACAAATAAGATTGAAGAAGCTCAACAGATTTTTGAAGAGAGTTACACAAAAGTTGTCGCAAAGGAAATTGGCCCCTGGCATAAGGACCATTTGTCTATACTCAATCATTTGGCAAAACTTTATGAATTTGCAGACAAGTATGCGTTAGCATCTGCCACGCTTGATTTTGCTTCCGACGTTGCCCGGTCTAAATTTAGTGATTCAGATCCCGAATACGGAATTGAGCTTGATCGCATAGCACAGCTTCAAATCAAGTTAGGGCAATATGAAAAGGCGGAATTGAATGTATCCAAGTCCATCAAAATACTGGAAGAATTTCGCAAAGATGACGATCGTATAGGCGACTATGTTCACGCCATTGAGACTGAGGCTAATCTTTTTGGTATCAAAGGACTGTTTGATGAAGCCCAATCAAATTTAGATCGATCACGGAAACTGATAGGCAAATCCGACGTCGTCATCGGGAATGAACTGTCTGCCGCAGAGGAATTGACGTCATTATTTATCCAGCTTGGTCGCTATTCAGATGCAGAAAGGCTCTTGAATACGCAGATACCTGAGTACGAAAACCTTTATGGCAAGAATTCAATTCGGCTGATTGAACCTACTATCAACAAAGGTCGGATTTTATTAGCCAAAGGTGACTATACGGAAGCAGAAAGGACCGCACTCAGTGCTAACCAAATGGCCGTTAATACGTATGGCGACATTTCAACAAAAACTGCTCCAACACAAAAATTACTGAGTGACATCTATTACACGTTGGGGGACTATGACAAAGCTGGCAGAAATGTTGCGAAAGCCATTGCCAGTCAGGAAAAACAATTCGGAAGAAATCATATTGAAGTGGCCAAGTCACTTTCTCAGATTGCCTTGATAAAGTTCTACAATGGTGATAATCGAAAGGAGGTTGAAACGCTTATGCTCGAAGCACGGGATATCATTGCCGCGAAACTCGGAAAGGATAACCCACAATATGCTGAAATTCTTAAGAACATGGCCGTATTATACATTTCTGAAAAGAAATTTGATGTTGCGTTTAGTTCACTTACCCAGGCAGAAAATATCTGGCGGGCAAAAGCGGGCAAAAAGAATAACATTAACACTGCAAGCATATACACACTGACCGGCGATGTGTATTACCAGCAGAAAAATTATAATAAGGCGGAAGAATTTTATAATCAATCAAAGGATCTGTACGAAAAGTTTTTCAGTACCACACATCCAGAGTATGTTAAGGTACTCTCCAAACTGAGTAAAGTATACTATATGCAGAAGGACTTCAAGCGGTCCAAACGATTGATTGAAGAGTCCCTTACGAATTACGAAAACTTTATCAAACAATATTTCCCGGCGCTAAGCGAACGCGAGAAGGCCAAGTACTGGAACACAATAAAAGGTGATTTTGAATTCTACAATACGCTGGCGTTCAGCAACCTGGACGACTTCAGAGATCTTTCAGGCAAGATTTATAATTATCAGTTACTAACGAAAGCTTTGCTGCTGAGCTCTTCAATAAAGATCAGAGAGCGAATCCTTAACAGCACGGATGAAAAACTCAAGACGCAATACAACACCTGGCTTCAGAAGAAAGAGTTGCTTACGCTGGCACTTTCTATGAGCCTGTCTGACCTTATAGAAAACAAAATAGATCCTGTCGAGCTTCAGCAGGAAGTTGAACGTCTGGAAAAAGACTTGAGTCAGCAGTCAGAACTTTTTGGACAGAGTTTTGAAAATAAGCGCATCACCTATAATGATGTAAAGAAATCCCTGCGTCCGAACGAAACGGCAATCGAAATGGTCCGCTATCGTTACTTTCAGCATGACTTTTCGGATTCCGTTATTTACGCAGCACTTTATTTGAAAGATGATTTCTCCAGACCAAAAGTCATTATGCTTCCGGACGGAACGAGAATGGAGACGCGATTCTTCAAATTCTACAGAAATGCAATCACTGGCAAAATCCCGGATCCGGTCTCTTACAATGTTTTTTGGAAGCCTATCACGGAGGGGATTGGACAATCTTCAATAATTTATCTTTCCGCTGATGGCGTATACAATCAAATAAACCTGGAAGCGATACCCACTCCCGATGGCAAATACGTGATCGACAATGCGAACATTGTATTGGTAAGCAATACCAAAGATATGTATTTGAAGAAGTTAAAATCGAAAGTAACTGCATCGGAAAACACCGCTTCTATGTTTGGAAATCCGACCTTCTATGCCAAAGCCTCGGCAGATCATTCAGTTGCAGCTTTGCCCGGGACGGAGAAAGAAGTAAATCAGCTTCAGTTCATGCTGAAGCAAAAAGGATGGATAACGACAGAGTATGTTGAAAAGTCTGCTTCAGAGGAAAATGTCAAGGACATGAACAGCCCTAAGATTTTTCATATCGCAACACATGGATTTTATAAGCCAACCGTACAATCCACATTGCAGGACGAACTTCAGGAAAGCGAAGCTTCGATAAACCAAAACCCGCTCATGCGTACAGGTTTGCTATTGCGCGGCGCCGGCGACCTAATGGATAAGACAGATTATAACTACAATGTAGAGAATGGTATTCTTACCGCCTACGAAGCCATGAGCCTGAATCTGGATAAAACAGATCTTGTAGTATTAAGTGCCTGTGAAACCGGGCTCGGTGACCTGGAAGCAGGAGAAGGCGTCTACGGATTGCAGCGAGCTTTCCTGGTTGCAGGCGCAAAAGTATTGATCATGAGCATGTTCAAAGTTGACGACGATGCAACACAAAAGCTAATGCTTTTGTTTTATCAGAAATGGTTGAACTCCGATAATCTTCGACAAAGTTTCATCGACGCTAAAAAGGAACTTCGCGTGGAATATCCAGAGCCTATTTACTGGGGTGCTTTTATGATGATTGGACTGGAATGATGATTCAATTGAAATCGGATTATCCCTGTGGCCAGGGAGAAAACGCATATCCATCTTTGAAAAAGTTTGGATAGATTTGAATATGCTTTTGTTTCACTTCTTCGAAGATTATGCGCTTAAGTTCGGTTATATTCTGATTTGCGGTAGCTGAGATAAATAGCACATGTGCAAAACCCATTTGACGGTAATATCCAATCATTTCTTCAAGATCTGCGTCCGGGTTTCGCTGGATATATAAGTCTATTTTATTCAGAACTAAAATTGTTGGAAGATTGGCGGCGCCGATTTCCTGTAATGTCTTCGTGACAACTTCTATTTGATTATCGTGAAAAGGATGAGCGAAGTCCACGACATGCAAAAGAATATCAGCCTCTCGTACCTCATCCAATGTTGACTTAAAGGACTCTATCAAATGATGCGGTAATTTGCGAATAAACCCAACAGTATCGGATAGCAGAAATGGTACATTTCCAAAGGCAACCTTCCTTACTGTCGCATCGACAGTGGCAAAGAGCTTGTTTTCCGCAAGTACGCCAGATCCAGAAAGTATGTTCATCAAGGTTGATTTTCCCACGTTGGTATAGCCCACCAATGCTACGCGCACGATATTTGCCCGTGATTTGCGCTGCGTATATTTTTGCTTCTCGATTTTTTCAAGTTTTTCCTTGAGCACGCTAATTTGGTCGCGGATATTCCTTCTGTCAGTTTCTATTTCCCGCTCCCCAGCGCCACCCCGCGTACCGGTCCCGCCACGTTGCCGTTCCAGGTGTGTCCAAAGTCGGGATAGACGAGGAAGCAGATACTGATTCCGGGCAAGTTCAACCTGCGTTCTGGCCTGCGCTGTCTGTGCGCGCCACAAAAAGATATCAAGAATCAATAGGCTTCTGTCGTATACCCTGACTTTATAGTGATCTTCATTCTCTTTTGTGTTAAATTCCTTTTCCAGGTTTTTTAACTGCGAGGGGGTAAGATCATCGTCAAAAATTACGTGTACCACCTGTTCACTCCTCACAAATGCCTTAATTTCAAGTAGTTTACCTTTCCCGACGAAAGTACGGGAATCCGGGTGTGGCAGATTTTGTACGAATCGCATGACTGATCTTATTCCAGCCGTTTCTGCCAAAAAAGCCAATTCATCAAGGTGTTCCTTTGTAACTTCAGCTTGCTGCGCGTTGCCCAATGCGACCAATACGGCCTTGTTGTCCTGTGGAGTCATTAATTTCTATTAAACAATCCAAACATAAAGTATAATTTGGATACTTAGTTTTCTGACAAAGTTACTTTCTTTATCTTTGAAAAATCTAAACCAGAGATTCTTGAAGATAGCCTGATATTTCGACCACTTGTCGAGTTTGGGGTCGGAGGAGTTCTCATAATCAGAGCCCAGGATAAGATGAGAATTGCGATTGTCGTTAACACTTCTTGGAATATCCACAATTTCAGGATGAATTTTGTGCATGCCCTGTTAGCAAAAGGGCACGAAGTTCATACCCTCGCGCCGGAAGATGATTATACGCATTTATTAACCCAAGCAGGTTGTGTTCACCACCGGGTTAAGATGGATAGTAGGGGCGCAAATCCCATAAAGGATTCCGCCCTTATCATTGAATTGTTCATGATCTACAAAAGGGTTAAGCCTGATGTTATTCTCCATTATACAATCAAGCCCAATGTTTACGGAACAATTGCCGCATCTCTGCTGAAAATTCCTGTTGTAAATAATGTATGCGGGCTGGGTACAGTGTTTTTAAGAAGAAATTTCGTCTCATTTATTGCCATTTCACTTTATAAAATCAGCTTCCGATTCGCCAGCAAAATATATTTTCAAAACCCTGAAGACCTGAGGCTTTTCCTGGACAGGAGACTAGTCCCGGCGGACGCTGCTGATATTTTACCCGGGTCGGGGATAGATCTGAAGAGGTTTCAACCATCAACCTTCAAGCGCAACGATAAGTTTACCTTTCTTTTGATATCCAGACTTATAACAGACAAGGGCGTCCTCGAATTCATAGAAGCTGTACGGAAATTAAGAGCCAAGGGTATGAACGCTAAATTCCAAGTTCTTGGCCCAATGGATCCACAGCACACGCGAGGTATAAAAATTAAGGTAATCCAGGAATGGATCGATTCTGGGACTATTGAATATTTGGGCGTAACGGATGATGTAAGAGAATATATCGAGAAGGCAGATTGCATCGTATTGCCGTCATACCGCGAGGGTACACCAAGGACGCTTCTGGAGGCTGCCAGTTCCGGAAAACCAATTATCGCTACGGATGTTGCTGGTTGCAACAATGTGGTGCAGAACAATTTCAACGGATTGCTCTGCAAGCTTAAAGATGCTGGTGACCTTGCTGAAAAAATGACAGTTATGGCCAGCCTGGAAGACGAAAAACTAAAAGCATTTGGGCGGAATGGAAGGACAAAGATGGAGACTGAATATGATGAAGCTGTTGTTATAAATAAGTATCTATCAACCTTGGCTAGCCTTAAAAAGGCCTCATAATCCGACCTGATCTATGGAAATAAAAACAACCGGTTTTGATGGGTTGGTTGAAATTATTCCTACCGTGTTCAGTGATGACCGGGGCTGGTTCTATGAATTCTACAAAGAAGAATCTTATCGAGCGCAAAATATCAATTATCGGTTCGTACAGGAAAATCAGTCCTTTTCAAAAAAAGGCGTAGTCCGCGGGCTGCATATGCAGCTTGCCCCTCATTCGCAGGCAAAGCTCGTTACTGTAATTTCGGGGAAAGTACTCGACGTTGTTGTCGACCTGCGACAGAAATCCAGAACATTTGGACAGGTGTACTATTGCCTGTTGAACAGCGAAAATCGAAAATTGCTCATGATTCCAGAAGGATTTGCCCACGGATTTGCTGCCCTTGAAGACTCATTGTTCTTCTACAAATGCTCCTGCGCTTATAACCGTGAGGCTGAAGCAGGAATAGTCTGGAATGACCCAGACCTGAACATTGATTGGCAGGTTAAAGATCCTATTTTATCTGAAAAGGATCTGCACCTACCCTCACTGGCTGAGTTGTTAAGAAAATCAGTAATTTTACCCTAGCGAATCAATCCTCTATACGTTGAAAAAATTACGTTCTGGTAACTACTCTTATCTTATCTTGGGTCTAATGCTTGTCTCCTGTGGCTACAAACAGAATATCATGTTTAAAGTACCTGAGGGATATAACGTGAAGCAACAAGCTGAGGCCGCTGAAAGAAATTACATCATTCAAAAAAATGACTATCTGCAAATTGATGTTTATACAAACAAAGGAGAGAGAATCATTGATCCTGACCTGGAACTTAGCCAGGACATCGGTAATCAGAATCTGAGTTCAAAACCCGTTGAGACGTATCTTGTTGATATAAACGGGGTTGTGAAATTTCCGATGATTGGAGAAATTAGGCTTGAAGGCCTGGGAATTCGACAAGCAGAGGAAATACTTCAAAAATCCTACTCGGCTTTCTATCGGGATCCGTATGTAATTCTCCGATACATCAACAAACGCGTTATCATACTTGGCGCCACAGAGGGGCAGGTAATCCCACTGGCAAATGAGAATATGCACCTCGTGGAAGTATTAGCCCTCGCCAAAGGTTTGAATAACTACGCCAAGGCACAAAACATAAGGGTGCTGCGAGGTGACGATGTGTTTGTGGCCGATCTGAGTACCATTGAGGGGTACCTGAAAAACAATATCGCCATCGAGCCCGGAGACATCGTCTACGTAGAACCGGTACGAAGACCTGTTAGCGAAGGTTTGCGCGATTACGGTATTATCTTTAGCATACTGACAAGCTTAACCACCCTGGTTATCGTTTTATTTAAATAAAGAATTGTGGAAAGTGACAGGCACATTAAGGTTCAATCGCTGCAAGCTGAGGGTATTGATTTCAATAAGCTCAAAATTGTTTTGCGATCCAATTGGGTATGGCTTGTCGCGATTTTTCTGAGCGTGAATTTAATAGCTTACCTGGCTGTCCGGTATACTAAGAATCTTTATGAATCATCTTCGGTACTTAAGTTGGATGTTAAACAAGAGGCATCTGAATTCGGGATCAAAAGCGCCATTGAGGATCAAAGTCTAAATTTAATATCAGGAGAAATTGAGATCATTCAATCTCGTCTCTTCTTAAGCCGCCTATTGGATTATTCATCGTTAGACGTAAGCTATTACAGTATCGGCAGGGTGCTAAATGATGAACTTTATCAAAATCAACCCTTTACGGTAAAGTATAAGGCGCAAAACCAAAATCTGTTTAACACACCTATTTATTTTGACGAAAGCGGCCCAAATGAATTCATATTAACTTGTGGCAACAAAGGAGAACCAATCAAAGGCTCCTACAACTCCAGCATAACAATTGATGGTCTCGAACTTTCTTTCCAGAAGAACAATAAA
>JAOUDZ010000060.1 GCA_029858965.1 Cyclobacteriaceae bacterium | reverse complement strand
TGCGTCATTGATGGCACTCGGGATGGCCGGATTATCATCTAACGCAAATGCTAAGGGTGGCCATTTTAAACCACCACTTACGATCCGTATCAAAAATGTTGATTCCAATTTCGAACGTGAGCCGCTTATTCCTTATCGTTTCAAGGGGAGTGCCATAACAGAAGGCTGGCAGATAGCCGCCTACCTGGAGTCCGATTCAGGGATTCATAAGATAGGGATTGGTGGCCAGGGAATACTGTGGTCCGATTCAAAAGTGTTTGCCGCGCATTCCGCTGCGGGTGGCAATGCTTTGATGTATGCCATGAGCGAAAGGGCATTGCAAATCATGAAAGGAAATTCTTTTACCCATCCCATGGAATTATTGGATGACCTCCTGCCTGAGGTGTATGCGTATGGAAAACAAATCACCGGCAATCCGGATTTGCGAAAAACATTTGCCTTAAATGCATTGGTCTGTGTTGATAATGCTGCGTGGTTGCTGTATGCCGCAGAAAATAATATCCTTCAATTTGATGATCTGATACCGGCTGCCTACAAGCCAGGGTTATCATATCATCACAACAAGGTGGCAAGCATGCCATCGTTTAGCGTCGGCGCCGATGTAAAGAAAATAAAAGCTGCTGCTGATGCCGGATATTTCATTATGAAGCTCAAGACTGGCTCAGCGGGCACGCAGAAGGAAATGCTTGAAAAAGACATCGCTTTTCTTACGGCCGTGCATACCGCAATTGGACACTATGAAACGCCTTATACCAAGAGTGGTAAGATTCCTTATTATTTCGACGCTAATGAACGTTACGACGAGAAGGAGACGCTTCTGCGTTTCCTGGATCACGCCAAAAAAATTGGAGCGTTTGATCAGATTGCTGTCGTAGAAGAACCCTTTGGGGAACGGAATGACGTGCATGTAGGCGATATGGGGGTCACTATTGCAGCCGATGAAAGCGCCCATACGGTTGAAGACGCCGCAAAGAGGATCGAGCAGGGATATGGCGCCATTGCCGTGAAAGCAATAGCCAAGACGTTAAGCATGACGATGAAGATTACACAATTGGCACACGAAAAGAAGGTTCCCTGCTTTTGTGCCGACTTGACGGTCAACCCGATTCTGGTAGACTGGAACAAGAATATTGCGGCACGGCTTGCCCCCTTCCCCAACATCAGCATCGGCCTGCAGGAAACAAATGGACATCAGTATTACAAAAACTGGAATACAATGATGTCTTATAATCCATCGGCTGGCGCCACCTGGACAAACACCCAGCATGGCGTTTATGTTACGGATGAATCATTTTATAAAGAAAGTGGCGGAATATTTAAGACTTCACCCCATTATGAAGAAATGTTTCGTTATGAATAAAAACTATGTTCTATTTTACCCATAAATTACGTTCAACCTGTTGCAGGCTGTCTGCAACAGGACTGCACCGATTTTAACTTTAAGATACGATGTGCTATCACAAGAGCCTTATTAACAGCATTGATTATTTGGCCGATTACTATTCAGTGGAATATGCTGACCTGGTAGCCGAACAGTACACGCCTCATTATCATGAAAATGGGTTTGATTTCCTCCCATCTCCTGTTGTCGCTGCGGGTAATCCGAAATCTTTTGAAATGATGAATTGGGGCTTTATACCCTGGTGGGTAAAAAGTTTACCCGACGGACTCAGGCTGCGCACCCAAACGTTAAACTGTATCAGTGAAGAAATGTACGACAAGCCTAGCTTCAGGGATTCAGCCAAAGACGGCAAGCGGTGCCTGATTCCCTGCAGTGGTTTTTTTGAATGGCGCTGGATGGATGCAAAGGGAAAAATGAAAGTACCGTATTATTTAACGCTGCCTGATCAACCCGTATTTTCAATTGCGGGATTGTATTCAATCTGGCGGGACAAACAAACTGAAAAAGAATATCATACCTATACGGTGCTGACCACGATGGCAAATCCGCTCCTGGAAAAAATTCACAATTCCAAAAAGCGAATGCCTGTGATCCTTCCCCGCGAACACGAAAAAGATTGGCTCAATCCCAATCTCACCAAAGCGGATGTCCTCGCCCTTTGCCGACCGTTTGATGAGTCCCCGATGAAAGGCTACACCATCAGCAAGCTCATCACGTCCAAAAAAGAAGAGACTGACGTCCCAAAAGTTTTGGCGCCGGCAACCTATGAAGAGGTGAAAGATTAGTGTTTCGCGCAGTATGGCAAAAGTTCCGCAATCCGTTCAATATATCAAGGATGCCTTTGATGAAGAAGACATAGACAGGGTCTGGGAATACCTGCGAAAGACATTTGGTTTTAATGTACAGGAATGGAAGGCTGAGTTTAAAGCTTCGATCGAACCCCTTCCCAGAAATACTTCCATTCAGGAGGCTTTCATACTTTTTGGGAAAAAAAAGATTGAACCGCTATTGAACGAAATTCTGAAACGCAAGCATTATCCTACCTGGATTGGATTATTGACATTTGTCCTAAAAGATAAAATTGAGGGCAAGCAGAAAAGAGATCTTAAATACAAGGATCGATACGACTGAATTCTCTTTTTGTTTACGCGCTGTATGCCTTTGGCTGGCAATTGAAAATCAATCCCTGAATTCTTCGTCACCATTTGGATATCTGGCAAAGCGGCTCTTTTCCCTTGGATGCACATGCTCCTCACTTGGCCAGGGCCATCCGCCAAATTCGGTTCGTCCATAATCGTTCATGGTTTCCCGTATCTCGGCTTCAGTGTTCATAACGAAAGGTCCGTGTTGTACAACCGGTTCATTGATGGGCTTGCCCTGTAATAAAAGCAATGCACTTTCCGTATTCCCGTTTTTCAATATCGCTTCCTTATCGGCATGCAGTTCAATGGCTTTGTGTGAAATAAAATTTTCACCGGCTATCTCTATAGATGCTCCGCTGTAAAAATACAATGAACGATTCACATCGTCAGAAGCGGGAGGCAAGTTCCATGTAGCCCCGGCATCCATGCGAATTGTCCAAATAGCTACTTCGTTGCCTGGATCGGCTGCCCAGGAGTCTGGTGCGGGATCTGGCGCTATTACGCCATCAACTTTTCCGGCGATCACACGCACCTGAGTCATCAGTCCTTTTTCATCACTAGCCTTCACTGCCGGAATCGTATCATCCCATAACATTGCAAAGTGTGGTGACACCATCTTCTTTGCTTTTGGGAGGTTAAGCCAGATTTGAAAAAGTTCCAGCGGGTTTTCTTTGTTCTGGGACAGCAGCGGAAACATTTCGCAATGTTGCACACCCTTTCCGGCTGTCATCCATTGCACATCACCAAAACCAAAGCGGCCCGCTGCACCCAATGAATCTGAATGATCTACTACGCCTTTTGTTACAACCGTTACCGTTTCAAATCCCCGATGGGGGTGTGCCGGAAAGCCCGGAACATTCCGGCCATGATACATACGCCACCCTGCTTTACTCGGCGCAAAATCCTGCCCGATGTTGCGGCCCTGCAACGACTCAGCAGGACCCATTTCCGCATTGCCTTTAGGATAAAAATCTTCATGATGCACACAAAAAAGAAAGGGATCTTGTGTTTCCCAGGGGAAGCCCAGTGCTTTAATGGATTTTATAATCTTATCGTTCATGTCGTAAAGATAACGCTTTCCGTTTTGGGATGCAGCAATAAGGTCATCTGAAAAAAATCCTGAACAATGTATGCGGTCCTATGATTTTTCAACTAAACGCAGCGCACTGGAAGAAGGCTAAAAAGAAATTGCCACAAGGGTAAATCGCAGTGCTTCTGCCTACTATTCAAAAAGCTTCACCAGGCTTTTAGAAGCCCGACAAAGCTTTCTGAAAAGTCAAAAGAAATGAATTATTTCGCCAATGAGCGCATAAAGTTCACAAGGGCCCAAATATCATCTTCCTCGGGAATCTTCTTTTTGAAAGAAGGCATGTCATCGCGACCCTCCTGTGTCCTGTAAAACATCGCGCCATCACTTTGCTTCTGCACTTCGGCAGAAGTCAAATCGTCAACCTCCGTATCGAGCTGCGCTGCTTTGGTGCCGTCGCCCAGTCCTGTTTTGCCGTGACAAGATTGGCAATGCTTTGTCCACAGCGCTTTACCTGTTTTCAAGGACTCCGCATCTGCTTTAACAGGATTGGCCATCTTTTCATATTTGTCTGGTACAACCCATGGCTTCTTCTCTTGAAAAAATGTAAACGAATACAGAAAGGCACTTGTCAATAGTAGTCCAATCACATAATAGGATGTTCTCATAAAGTTGAATTTATTGAAATGTTAACTTAAATACTCTTGTCTGCTTTTCCAAGTTTACTAATTCTATAAATTAAATAAATTAAGTAAAATATCATGCCCCAAACACCAGCAATGATCAGGTTTGGAAAAATGAGCAACCAAAGAGGAGTCTTGTCCCTTGTTGCCCATAGGCTGCGTTTTGCAAAGCTGTTATCTTTCACTACTGGCACTCCCCATTTTACTATCTTGGTTGCTACCAGGTTTCCATACAGCTCATTGTCATCAATTTTCGCGCCAATAATAATATTACCATTGACATCCCCCGGAATCGTAAGATCAAATTGCGAGGAGGCCTCACCGGATTCATCGGTGGTGTATAACTCTTCCTCTCCTCCAGATAAATCACTTAGCAAGCGTCTTACGATAAACTTGATTTCAGTTTCCGGAACATCAGTCCAGCTGCTATCCTCAAGCGCCGACAATTTTGCGTAAATCATTCTTACACTGTCTTCTTCTTCCAGGGTTAACGCAATTCGCGCTTTTGCTATATCAATTTCTACAGATTCATCCTCAAACCCCTCATTATCCGTAACCGTGGCAATGAATTTGAAATTGGTCAAAGAATCCCAACTGTTTTTATATTTGGCTGGGAGCCTTAATGATGCCATTCCTCTGACGTTGGTTTCAACTCTTCCCATAAAACCCTGGGCTGTTTCCTCCTCAAAGAAAAGCGCGATCTCGACCCCTTCTGCCGGCAAAAACCTCCTTTCAACTTTGCTACTTGCATAAACTCTTAAAACCGGCAGGTCATCATTCTGCTGATGGTAAGTCAGATCCATACTAATCGTTGCTTTTTTATCCTGGGCTTGTGCGGAAGGGGATAGCATGCTGAAAAGCAGAGCAATCGTACCTATTAAATATGCAAATCGATTCATACTTGTTCCGGTTTAATTTGTTCGTTCTCTTCTATCGTTTCATGTATGGGAATGATAGGGAATAGTCGTACGAATATCGTGACAATTAGTAAAGCACCTGCCAAAGACGCAATGGTAATGGACCACTCTTCCCATGTTGGCCAATACGTCTTGTAACTTTCTGGCGTATCATACATCGGGAGAAAGGGGCTGAGCATGGTGGGGGTAACAATCAGAAACCGTTTAAACCATGCACCTATAACAACCAGGATACCCATCACAAATGCGGGCAGCGGTTTTCTTCCCTTTGGAATCAACAGGACGATTACGGGTAAAATCATACCAAAGAATATGGCAGACCAAAACAAAACTGAAAAGTCACCTGTAAGCAGGCTTACAAGGTGATGTTCCTCCGCTTTTTTCATCTTGAAAGCGGGCACCAAGTATTCGTTGATATTGAAGTACAAGTACAGGAAAGCCAGCATCACTACAATTTTCCCCATGTTATCAAAATGTTTTTCGGTAATGTAAGCCTCCAACTTGTAGGCTCTGCGAAAAACATACATTGCCACCAACACGCCACCGGCACCTACAAGGAAAGCTCCCGAGACAAAATAGGCACCAAAGTTTGTACTATCCCATCCGGGTCGGTATGTTGTTGCAAATAGCCATGAGGTGACCGTGTGAATTGCGAGGGCAATCGGAATAATCATCACAGAAATAATCTGTATCGCCTTTCCGCTTAAAGCAACTTGCCCTGCGGTGCCTTTCCAAAATGAACCCACAAATTTATAGAGTCGTTGAATACGACTTCCGGGTTTGCTGTTCTGAATAAGTATTGGCAAATCCGAAAGCAGCGGAAAATAAAGGAACAAAACACTCAATACTAAATAGGTTGTGATCACGATCACATCCCACATGATTGGCGATTGCAATCTGCTGTATAAAAAGAGATGCCAGAAGCGATCCGGGCGTCCCATGTCAACGATGATAATGATAGAGGCAAAAAGGATAGCAGAAACCGCAATGATTTCGGCAATACGTGTTAAAGGTGTTCGCCATCCTACATTGGTAAGGCGAAATATTGCCGTAATGAGCGAGCCCACCAAACTGATGGCCACAAAGAAAACGAAATTGGAAATGTATATTCCCCATGAAGCATAATCACGCATGCCCGTTACGCTCAATCCATACCGGAGTTGCCGGTAGTAGGCGAAAAGTCCGATGAGGCACAACACGACAAGGAAAGCAGTCCAGATCATACCCGGTTTACCAAACTTTTGGGGCAATAGGTCTGACGTAATTTTTTCAGATGAAATTGTTTGTTGATGGCTCATAGCTTTATCCCTCCTCTGATTGCAATTCATTTTTGAATGGGAACAGGCGATCAACCGGCGGTAGATAATAAACACTTGGCTTGGTGCCCAGGTCCTCCATGAGCCGATAGCCGGCCTTGTCCCGGATCAATTCACTAAAACGAACAGTTTCCGATCCGTTGGTAACAACATCCTCATTCATGTCGCCGAAGAAAAACACGCCGTTTGGACAGGCCGAAACACAATGGGGAAGTTCACCCTTTCGTACCATGTCCGGACAGAAATCGCATTTGGATACCGTACCTATTTTTGGAGGACAACTGGTTTCAGATGAATACTGCAACGCCAGTACTTCAGGTGGAAGCTGGGGTGTATCCCAATTGAAGACCCGGGTCGAATACGGGCAAGCAGCCATGCAAAAACGACATCCAATGCAACGGTCAGCATCTATCCCCACGATGCCATCTATGCGTTTAAAGGTGGCATCAACCGGGCACACTTTCACACACGGGGGTTCATCACAATGCATACAGGTTGTGGGTTGCCAATAGGGAGCTGTGTGTTCATCCTCCTGCATGGGATATATCTTAATCCAGTTCTGCGCGTCACTCACAAAGTGTGCATGGTTGCAAGACTCCTGACACTTCTTTAGATTTTTGCACCGGGAAAGATCAATTACCATCACAAACTTCTTGCCTTCAATGCCCATTCGTTGTGCCATACCCGTTATTGAAGGTATTTGTTCAGTCGGCTTCAGGAAGGCTTTGTCAACCTCAATGATTTCTCCTGTGGTAGAAAGCAGTTGTACCATTTCCCCTGAGGGCTGGGCCCCTCCTTCTTTGGCTGCCGAGGTAAATGGATCTTTAGTTGAGCAACCGGCGGCCGCTCCGGCAAGAAGGATACCCTTCAGGAAATTCCTGCGGGGTAGAGCTTCACCGCCTGATTTAACTGAGTCAGCATTCATAGCGATTTATTTTTTATCCAATGTTGCACATCTGCCTTTGAAGCGGTTCGTTTTGCAGCCGGCAATCTATCTGCATCAATTTCAACCAGGTTGCCGTCCTGCGTTAAGAATTTTATTGTTTTTTTCTGCTCCTGTTCAGGCTTCTTTTTCCAGGTAAACAAGGATGCGATTACGGCAAGGCTCAGGCCGGCGAACAGAAATTTTTTTCTGGAATGTTTTCTCATGGTATTTTAGTAAGCTGTTAGAAATTCCAAAGCCTGGTGATGTTGAATCCAATAAGAAACTCTCCACCAAAGAAATCATTTGGATTAAAGGTTACGTTCTCCTGAGGCAAAATGCCCTGGAATGAAGTGGCAAAAATCTGGAAAGCATGACCGCTTGTGGCAATCTCCCATCCAACTGTAAATCCTGGTCTCAGTTTGAAATTTGGATCGTTATGATCCGACAGCTGTTGTGTATAATTGATGATCAGCGACGACTGACTTGAAAACTTAAACCTCCCGGAAATACCTACAGAAAAAATATCATGACTATACAAAGAATCTATTGCATTGTAATGGCTGAAACTGGGTGTTACCTGAATTGAAATTTTATCGGAAAGCCGGCTGGCAACAATTACTTCACCGAAGTAGGATACGCGGTGAACAAATTCATCATAAATATCGTCCCGATTGTCAATTGCCGCGTCGCCATAAAGCGTAACACTTACGGGGACACTCCAGTCTCTTCGTTGCTTAAGCAGAGCGTACTTGGCATTAAAATCCAAATACTTTTTCAATTTGGCATAACCAAAGCCCACAGAGAGATTTTCTATCACCGAATAATTAAACCCTAGCCGTATGTTGGCTCCGGGAGCATAAATCCCAAAAAGATCATCAATCCCATTATTGGCTAGCCCAAACCGATGCTGGATATTAAACTCCAGCGTCTTTGCAGCCGGTACGACAACGGATTGTTCATCCAGGAGTTGAGCGCTTTCGAAAGCAGGGCGGGCCGGTTTTTTATCCGAGCTTTCCTTCTTGTCAGCATCTGCTTCTTCCTGTCCAAAGACCGGGGCACCACTGAGAACAACAGCCAATACAAGCAGCAAAACTCCTGTAGCCCTGTTGAATAATTTGTTAGTTGAATGTCTTTTTTTCATAATCGAAAACCATTTAATTGTCTAGTGCTCCTTGTTTAATCCACTCGAGTATCAGGGCTCTATCCTGATCAGTCGCGTTATCTTTCATGCTACCCGTTGTTATCTTTTCATATAGTATGCTTGATTCAGGAACATCGGTATCCACATAACCGAAGAAAATAAGGCTGTTGTAAGCATTTGCTTCTGTAAGATCAGGGGGTATTCCGCTCTTGCTGTGACACCCTACACTATTGCAGGAAGTATTGAAAATAGGAATAATGTTCGCCGAAAACTTGACTGAATCGGGCACTTCCACTTTTGGCGGTATCAGTTCTTCGTACGTGCAGGAAACAAGTGCACCTGATATTGCAATCGCAATGAGCATGCAATGTATAAGTCCCTTCATTTTCATTATTTTTTGGGTTTGAAGGTTAGCTGTTGAGTTACAGAGCCGATTCTATTGAGCTCATCATTATTGGTAAAGTCTACCGCAAAATCATATTGTGGCTGCGTCGAAGGGTTGAAGACGATGTCGTCCGCGTTCGTTGTATTAAGGGCTCTGACCAATAACACCGTATAACCTTTCGTATTGTAGCGGTCTATTTTTGCCAGTTGCACATTGGATACCGCACGGATATCGGAACTGCTTCCAGTTGGATTTGCAAGATAATATCCGGGTATTCCACTGAAGCCCCGCAGCCTGGCGAAAAGATTTTCCCGATCAGTTTCATCGGCCGGATAATGGATGGATCCTTCATGTTGCGAAGGATCGGGGGCAAAATTATCTAGCGCATCCCGTGTCCAGCGATTAAATTGTCCAGGGCCATTGAGCGCTACAAAGACAGGGTTTGTGGTTCCATTGCCATCACCTGTAACGCCATGGCAACCTGCACATTCAGCCTGGAAATATACGTCTCCCGCCACCACGTCGCCTGTATAATCATCTTTGTTCAATAGATAGTAGCCTGGATCGAGTATGGTGAACCCTGCTGGCTTTCTATACAATTCCTGCTGAACACCACTCCAATCGAATTGTGGACCACTGCGGTTGTCCCCCACAGCATTCCGCACATATGTTCTGTCCCCAGCGTCAGTGACCGCACCTCCTCCATCATCAATCATGTCAATGGCATAGCCTAGGGGTTCCGAAAGTGCAAGTGACCAGTTCCAGACGTCACTACTGCCTGCCCCCATATCAAAGGACATGATGAGATTGTCATCATTTCCCTGTGATGTCCAGCCTGCAGTTGAACCTGGTTTCTTGGGGTCAGTTGGCCCGTCATAATACCAGTTGGCCTGGGATGCGTTGTACGTTGTGTCTTTCCAGCTTACCAGGATATATAAGCTGTCGCTGGAATAGGCCGCTTTCATGATAACATTGGGATTCTTACCCGCGTTAAAATCAAGCAGGCCGTTGAATGTGCCACTCATATTGAATAAACCATCATCCGCCGGCACCTGTCCGGTAGTTTGATTTTGTACTGTTACGGGAAGATAGTCTGCTGTCTTCCAATATGCGGCGCTGATTTTATTTGGCGGTGAGGTTACAAACACTGCCTCAAGTGTCGTCGTAGGATTTGGAACATCCGGCACAGGAAACTTGATTGGTTCAATCTCATAATAGGTGCATCCCGCCATGATCGTACAAAGCCCCACTACGCTCAGTGTTTTTATAATATTCACCGTTCCCATGTTTCTTGTCGTTTTAAAGAAGGGGAACAGTTAAGTTCCCCTTTGTTATGAATTATAATATTCAACATTATTCTGTGACAGACCCCACAACAGATATGGTGATTGTTACATCTGCACCATTAACACTGCTGCTGGTCACGCCAAAATCATTCTTGGCATCCATCATGAATCTCCCCTCAAAGCCTGTACGTGTTGTAACAGTACCATTTGAATTCGTAATAGCAAATGGAGGAAGGGCTTTGAACCATAACTCAATCGCTTTTGTCGAGCCATGGAATATCAGATTTCCTTTAGCCAAATACCCATCACCATATTTCGTAATGTCAGTGCTGGAAAACTTAGCGTAACGGTTGGCATTAACTAATAAGCCACCTGCATCTGTTGTAATGCCAGACTCAATAATATCACCTGCGATACATCCTAACTTGGTGAAAACTGTGCTTGGACTGAATACTGGATTGTCCGCAATCTCAGGAAGGTTGTCCCTTCCACCGGGCGTGCGGGTGTCTACACTTGCCATATCCACTTCAACATCTATGGAACTTCCTGCCAGATCGGCGGGGTCAAAGTCCACAACAAATTTATGCATTTGCTTAAAGGAGCCTATGAAATCTGCCTGGGCACTGCGATAGGGAAACTCAAAAGTAACAAGGCTATGGTTATTATCGAATTGCCATGCAGGGGCGGCTGGCTGAACGTACTTTTCTTGTGCCTCATCCCAGGTATAGTTTGCCACAATCGCGGGGGTTGCGACCTGTCCTGGAGAGGTCAAGGCCAAGTTTTGTGTTACAGCGGCTGTACTAACTACAACTTCTACGTCCTCAACGGTAAACCTGAGGCCATCCAATCTAGCTGAATTATTTTTGTTATCAGTATCATAAATTGCACTCAGCGTATATGTTGCGGCCTCAAGGTTACTGAACTTGTAATTTCCTGAAGCATCAGCAATCGCCTCCATGCTTACTGACGGACTTGAACTGCTCAATGTAACTACGGCGCCATTGGCTGCCGTTGCTGCGCCACCGGCATCCGGATAAGTTACCTTACCTGAGATTCCAAATAACGGAGTAGGTGTTGAGCTACTGTCATCACTGCATCGTACTGCAAATACCAATACAAAGAGTAGCGTCAAAATGGGGATTAATTTAAACGTTTTCATAATACATAATTTTTAAATTGACTTTTTCACTTCTGCGTCCTGTTGCTTTCAGCTACGCTCTAATTTGGCAACAAGGTATTGGTGGAATACAAAAAGAATTCTGATAATTGTCATATACCGCTATGATTGTAATCAACCTTTCAAGGCGTCACCGTACAGGGGGGCGTATGCTATTCCCTTGAGGTATATAGCCCAGTATTTCGTCAAGAATTTTACGAAAACGATTGAAATGGGAAATTACGCATGAAATGAGGACTACTTAAAGGAATAACGGATGATCGATTTCATGAAATGATCATATATGACAGGGCGCGAAGAAAGTTCGACTGTATCAACAAAATGTACGCCTGATCCGCCGGAAACTGTTAACCCGGTTGAATCCATCTTGAAGATCTTAACCTCGTAGTTTGCAGTCGTATCGATTTTCGGCATGAGATGAATCTCCACCAGGTAATCATCCTTTTCAAGTACAGCATTGGCATCCCGAAAAATCATTTTATGCAAAAACCAGTGTGGTGGCATAAGACTATCGGGGGAAATACTTTCGTTCAATTCCAAAGCGGCATAGAATGGCCACGTAAGGCCTGAGTGATTGGTTATGGTGTATTTCTTTTGAGGGATTTTGTCTTTTAAAAACTCCGCCAGGTCGATGGTAAATGCATCATTTTGATGTGTTTTGATTTCAAAATAGAAATTACGCTCGGGTATAGGCTGCGATTTCTCTGCGCAGGAAAACAAACATATAGCAATGATTAACAACAGAGTCTTAATGAAATTTGCCATTCGACATCCTATTTTTCCATAATCTTGAGATACTGTTGTTTTTCCAGGTCATAGATGGACATATGGTCCACCCATATATAATCCGGATTATCGCGATCTGTGTTGATAATAATCCCTACAATCAGAATCACATGTTTGAAATGTATGTTTTCCCGGGGTAGCTTTTGCATACGCAGTTCAGCTTCCTGGTACACCAACTTTGTAAGCGTGATCAGCGGTTCCTTTGAATCGAGGATTTCATATTTATGGCGCAAAGCCAATTGTTCAATAACCTCTTGTTGGTAGTCTGGCTCACTTGGGTCTTTCGTGACGATGGCACCGGGAAGTTGAAGCTTGGCCAACGCCGCAGACAAGGCCCCACAGCAGGACGTTGGCTCATTTTGTCCGGCTCTTTCTATTTTTCCCCATCCCTCCTTTTGTGAAAACCCAATATGTGGACCCACGAACAATAAGGCGGTACCACTGTCTGGTACATGGTGTGCAAATGCATTCAATCCCGTCAATCCTGTGAAGGGCAATCCAGCCAACCCGCCAAAATTAAAAGGGCCTTTAACAAAATGATTGGCAAAAGGACTCTTTGTATTGAGCACATCGTCAACGCAGGTAGATTGACCCAACAAGATTTTGTCCGGAGAAATTTTGTGAACTGCGTATAAAAAAAAGAAAAGTGAGTCCGCATAGTCGCTAAAAGGAACAGCCCCAACAAACGTTTCGTTAATTGCTTTGCGAAGAGAAACCCCGTCAGTCTCCGCAATGATGCTGTGTTCTTCTTTATAATGGCAAGACGAAATGATAATTACCGAAAGGCATAACAGTTTTATTTTTCCCATTGTCCTAAATCTATGTTCTGAATTTTACGGGTCGAATATAGGTGAGGTCCATGGCAAATTTTAATGACTTTAGTCACCCTGTTGCAAGACCTTTGAAATCCAGTCGCAAATTATTCCAGGTTTTCTATGCCTTGGCAATTTCCATTGAGTTATGTATGGAGTTTGACAAATTTAGATTAGATGAAGTGGTGAGTGTCGGCGGCGATGCGTGCCTGTGAATTTTCAGATAACACCAGTGTGTCTAAGATATCAGCCTAATAGTATTTCATTTTCATAGTTACGTGCTTGTCTCCCGTAAGCAGAAACCTGAAATCATTGTAAACAGGTCTTCGAAGGGCTGAATGATAATAATCAGCGAAAGCATGACCTTCCTTGGGTAAAAACCACCCAAAGTCTAAAAGCCAATTGTCGTTTTCATCATCCAGGAGGGCGATACCCATGTTCTTGGAAACGAACCCATAGTAGGTGGCCGTGAAGGTCCCGCCTTTGACCTGAGATTTGGGAACCGCAATGCGGAGAAAACCTTTGTCGTGTGGGAAAGGGGTGGCATCATCATAAAACTTGAAGCGGATAACACCGTTCGTGTTGCGGATATCTGTGACCGTTATCGTGATTGAATATGTGTGCTCCCCGTTTCCAGGAAGCGGACTGTTTTCGTTCTCCATGACCAACGAATGCGTATCCGTATTGTGTGTCCGGAATGAGCTTGCGAGCATGGATTCCGTTTGGGCTGCAGTCAATGCAGGGGGAAATAGAAGAATAATAAAGAGAAAGCGGATCATAAAGGCCCGCTTATTATGCGGCGCTATCGGTAAGGTACGCAATTTCGGTCTGGAAATAACTAAACATTATGCTATTTCACCATAACACACTACCAGTCTACATTTGTCGGGGATCGATTACCACATGCTTGACAGAACGCCTGTCGTAGGTGTAGGTAATATGCACATTTCCATCTGTAGTTTGAATTACCGCAGGGTAGGAATACTCTCCCTCCTGTTGTTCCAGCGTCATGACCGTTTTCCACAAAATGCCATCAGTTGAAACCGCAACATTTAACATATCCCTACCGCTGGGAAATGGTCCGCTTCTTATGGTGTGGTTGTATACCAACAATTGCCGCCCATCCCTCAGCGTAATGGCATCAATACCGGAATCGGGGTTCGGCAATTGGGTTGCCGTCATCAGGCTCCAGGTTTTGCCTTTATCCACAGACCAGCTTTGCGCAATGACGCGCTCGCCTGTCCTGCATAAAATCTGCATTCGGCCATCTGCATAGGTAAGAATGCTGGGCTGAATCGCGTTAAATGCTTTGCCATCATGAATGGGGCCAATCACTTCCCATGTTTTCCCAAAATCTTTTGTAGCCTCAAAGTGTACAAGCCATAAATCCGTATTGTTCACCTCCCTTTCTGTGCTTGAAGGGCACAGTACAGTACCATCCTTTAGTTGAATGGGTTTGTTTTTTACCGGGCCCAGCAAATCACCAATTGCACTATGCCTGCCCAATCGCCTTGGCATAGACCATGTCCTCCCCTCGTTTTCCGAAGTCATCAGCATACCCCACCATTCCCGCGGATTCGGACCTACTTTGTAAAACAACATCAGCGGCCCGTTTGCAGGTTTGAATAAAACGGGGTTCCATGTGGGATAACGCAATGAATCATTTTGATATCCATCTGCTACTTGAGTAGGCTTTGACCATGTACCATCCAGGTTGAATGAAATCCAAATACCGACATCAGGATTCCTTTCATACGACCCGCCGAACCACGCGGCAATCAGCCCATCCGATATCTCTACAATAGTCGAGGCATGGCATTCTGCTGTAGGCTTAGCGGCAAGCGAATAGATCAACTCGCCTGACAACAGTACACCCTCGCCCGCAACAGCAAGCGGCGGCAAAGTATTCTTTGGGGATGGTTGTGAATAACCCTTCAACGTCAAGACCATCAGGATCAACGGAATCACGGCATACCAATAATTCCATTGAGTGGATGACTCTTTTCTTAATGCGTATTGCTTCATACGTCCTGCTATAGGTTCAAATAAAGTAAAAAACCACCCGGAGTTACTTTCCGGGGAATATTTGATCTAATTCAATTCTGCTTCCAATCGCGATTCCAAATCGTGTTGTATTTTTCAGGATTCCTGTTGAATTGAGAAAGAACATAGGGGCACAACGCAACTACTTTTAGTGCATGTTGCCGGGCATATTCAACCATAGTAGCCAACAGGCTGGAAGAAACTCCTTTGCCCTGCAACTGTGGCGCAACTTCTGTATGGTATACGATTAGATTCTTCCCCGAAATCGCAATCTCCATTTCCGCCAATTGCTCATCACCTTCCTCATATACGAAGGCACCGCGTCCATTGCCGGCCAGTTTTAGTTGAATCCCTTCCATAGCTTCGTCGTTTTCTCTTCTATCAGAATAAATGCAATCCCAAAATAGTTTCAAAATTCCGGGTAAGTAATATAGCAAATCTTTTAATGCATGCGCGTCCTGGAGCTTTTAATCATCTGCACCGATACCATTCAGACAACTGAGCGGTTCCCCAAAGTGTTCAGGTTAATCCCTACCCAGATACACCACCATTCGAATAATCATCCTTTTACGGAAATTATTATGTCGTAACTTCCATTCATGGACAGAAGAATTTTTATCAAAACCTCCACCGCAATTGGCGGCGCAACACTGATCGGTAATTCACTTGCTTTTGGTGAATCCATGGATCCCTTTGCTGCTCCGCCTGATGCACCCTGGTTTGACCGATCTATGCGCTGGGCGCAACTTGCCTTCGTGGAAAATGATCCGGGCCACTACGATCCTGATTTCTGGCTTGCCTACTTCAAACGTATTCATGCAGATGGCGCGCTGTTGAGTGCCGGCGGTGTAGTCGCATTTTATCCCACCAACATCCCGTTACACCACCGGAGCGACTGGCTGGGTACTTCCGATCCATTGGGCTACCTAATCGAAGGTTGCAGGAAGTTGAATATGTCTGTTATCCTGCGAACTGACCCGCATGCTGCCCGACAAGACGTATATGAAGCCCATCCCGATTGGATAGCCGTCTCCGCAGATGGAAAACAACGGCGTCACTGGGCAAATCCGGATTTATGGGTAACCTGTGCGCTCGGCCCGTATAATTTTGAATTTATGACGCAGGTAAATAATGAGATCATAGAACGTTATCAGCCGGAAGCGATCTTTTCCAACCGTTGGGGCGGTCACGGCATTTGCTACTGTGAGCATTGTATTCAGCATTTCAAAGCGTTTTCAGGTTTGGCATTACCGCAAACCAACCAATCGGGACTCAGTACGGCAATGGCCAGCGGCGACAAGAATGATCCGGCCTATCGGCAGTACCGGGTGTGGCGAACAAATCGGTTGAAAGAACTGTGGTTCCTATGGGATGCTGAAATCCGCAGGCGAAAGCCTACAGCTCGTTTTATTCCCAATGGATTCCCGGACAAGCTCATCACGGGACAACATGCTGATTTTTTCTTTGCCGACCAGCAAGCCAGAAGCGGTGTGATACCGCCCTGGTCGCTTGCCAAGCACGCTAAAGAACTGCGGGCCACGATGGGCATGAAACCGCAGGTAGGCATTTTCAGTGTTGGACTCGAGGAGCCGTACCGTTGGAAAGACTCCGTGCAGAGCAATGCGGAAATCAGGGTATGGGTTGCTGAAGGTGTTGCCAATGGTTTACGTCCGTGCTTTGTGAAGTTTGGCGGCTTTATCTATGACAAACGCTGGATGGAAACAGTCGAAAAAATGTATGTGAAATATTATGAGAACGAAAAGTACCTAAGAAATACGAGTCCGCTTGTGCGTGTGGGGGTTGTTTATTCCGAACAGACAACCAACAATTATGGCGGAGAACCGTGGCAAAAAAATTATCGCGATCATGCTTATGGCCTTTACCATGCCCTGGTAGAAGATCACCTGCCTTTTGAAATGGTCAACGACCAGCTACTGGAAGCTGAACAACTCACTCCTTACAAGTTGCTGATATTACCAAACATCGCTGCGCTTTCCGATAAACAGTGTGGCCAGCTAACGAAGTTTGTGGAAAATGGCGGAAGCCTCCTGGCTACATTCGAAACATCCCGCTATGATGAAGAAGGAAAGCGGAGGACAGATTTCGGCTTGTCCGACATTTTTGGCGTCTCCTCTAGCGATGCAGTTGAAGGACCTTTACAAAACAGCTACCTGCGTTTGAAGGCAGACCCGCAGACCGGCAATTTTCATCCGGTGTTAAAGGACCTGGAAGATGCCTACCGGATCATCAATGGTACGCACCGGGTCAACGTTAATCCAAAGTCGGATTTCCCAAGCCCGGTTACCCTCGTACCAACCTATCCCGATCTACCCATGGAGGATGTTTACCCCAGAACCGGTGATAGCGATGTTCGCGAACTATACTTGCGCGATGTTGGGAAGGGACGTATCGCTTATTTTCCGGGGGACCTTGACCGCGCCTTCTGGCAGATCATGAGCCCCGATCATGGAAAACTGTTGCGCAACACCATCCGATGGGCACTCAACGAGGTTCCTAATGTCTCGGTAAAATGTCCCGGCGTAGTGGATGTTACAACCTGGCGTCAGGAAAAATCCATGACGGTTCACCTTGTTAACCTGACCAATCCGATGATGATGAAAGGACCATTCCGCGAACTAATTCCAGTTGATGCAGTTGTTGAGGTTGCCATCCCTGCGAATACCAGAGTAACCGCTGTGAAGTTGTTGATGCGCGGAGAGAAACCGGCATATAAAATAAACGGCGGAATTGTTTCCCTGAGTGTTCCCCATATAACAGATCATGAAATTGTGGCACTAGACCTGGTGTAGGTTAATTGATAATATTGTCGCCACATTCCGTTTTACCAAATAGTGCAAATGGGAAAATGATGCAAGCTTTTTTCTACAGACAAAAGATAGTATCTCCCTGGGTCTTTCTTCCAACAAAAGAATTGTGATTGAGGCGAAATGACCTGATGGGTAATATATGCGCAGGGTTAACCTGTTTTAATCAACTCACCAGGTTGATGCGTTTTCCCGTTCTAGCACTTTCATAAATGGCAGCAATGATGGCTACGGATTTGCGTCCTTCAATTTCATCAATGAAAGGTTTTTTGTCAACCACGATAGCATGGATCAGGTCTTCAATTTGCTTTTGATGCCCCAGAAAACTGATGGCAGCCGGGTCTGATGCTCCGCCCGCGGCAGCATGGCCGTTAGCATAGCTATGCCTGACAATCTCATCGGCTGGTGATTCATTTTCAAACTGCCACGTTATCAGATTATTTTCTTCGATAACGACGGTGCCGGAAGTCCCCAGAATTTCAATGCGCTTAGCAGCGCCCGGAAAAACTGCCGTTGAGCATTCTATATTGCCTAAGGCGCCATTAGAAAACTTCAATGTAGCCACGATGGTATCTTCCACTTCAATTTTCTTATGTCTTACTTTGGCGGCTATCGCCTGAACAAACTCCACCGGTCCCATCATCCATTGCAACAAATCGACAGCGTGTATGCCCTGGTTCATCAGTGCCCCGCCGCCATCATACTGCCATGTACCCCGCCATTTCCCGGATTTATAATACGCTTCGGTCCTGCTCCATTTCACATAAGCGTCTCCTAAAACCAAACTCCCAAACCTGTTTTCTTCAATGGCATGCCTTAACTGCATATTTACCGCTGAAAACCGGGAGGGAAAGACAACACCTATTTTCACGTTTGTTTTTTGTGCCGCCTGAATTATCTGATCGCATCTTTCAGTTGTAACTTCAAAGGGTTTTTCTATCAAACAATGTTTACCGGCTTCAATACATTTCAACGCTGGTTCAAGATGTGAACCTGAGGGTGTACAGATGCAGACAATATCAATAGCCGGATTTTTTAACATATCGTCCAATGTATCAAACGATATGCAGTTGTGTTCATTGGAAAAGATGTCTGCCTTCCCTTTGTTTACATTGTATATACCAATCAACTCAGCATTGCTAATAGCCGAAATCGCCCTGGCATGGAAATGGGATATTACTCCCGCGCCAACTATGCCAAAACCTACATGTTTCTTTTTCATCATTTGAATGCGATATTTATCAAGTATGCAAGTTCTGAAACTTCGCGCAACACCAATGTTGGGAACACTTTACGGGTATCAAGTCAGATGCATTGCCTACAGGCTGTATTGGTTAAGAACTTGTTACCCCCCGGATTTTAGCTATCAAAATACCGCTCAGGAAAATGGAAAGCGTGCCGATCACGATCACCATATTCAGATGCAGCGGATTGCGCAACCCTGAGTATTGTTCAGGCAGCAAGTTTGAAAATGTCATCCACAAAATTACGAGTATGCCAATTGTTGTAGCCAGCTTTGCCGTGGTATTCCCTGTGCCCTTGCTAATCATACCCAGTAAAAACAATCCCAGCATTCCGCCCGAGAAAATTCCTGCCAATTGCCACCATAGGTCCAATATACTTTTTACCCCAATCATGGCAATGCCGGTGACGATCGCGAACACCCCTATTAGCCCTGTGGATACATACAATACAAGCATCTCCTTTTTGGGTGTAACGTTCCTGTCAACAAAGCGCATGTAGATATCCTTTAGAAACACGGTAGCACTGGTGTTCATGCCACTGCTAATGGTGCTCATTGCAGCCGAAAGCATTGCCGCAATAATTAAGCCCAGCAAACCGCGCGGAACCTTTGTCACCATAAAATGCGGAAATACTTTATCGCCATAATCTGCGGCCGTTACCATGGCCACGTCAATACCTTTATCTGTCGCAACCTGTTGTTTAACTGCCTCGATAAGCTCAGGGTGTTGCTGATAGTACGCAAACAGCGAAGTACCTATGAAAAAGAACACCAGCGAAACCGGCAGGTACCAATACACACATTGCCAGATACCCCGCGATGCCTCCTTTTCATTTTTTGCTGCATGGTATCGCTGCACATAATTCTGATCTATGCCAAAGTTGTTCAGGTTGATAAAAAACCCATACAAGAAAATAACCCAAAAAGTAGCAGACGTAAAATCCGTGACGCTAAAACTTCCTAAGCTGAATTTTTGATTTGCTGTACCAATTGAAATGATATCAGAAAAGCCATTATCCATCTCGATGATCACAATCGCCATAACCATGATGGCGCCCACCGTCTGGATGATGCCTTGCGCTACTTCGGTCCAAATGACTGCTTCCATGCCACCCAACATTGTATATAGCATGATACAAACTCCGCTCACCATCATAATACTGCGCATATCAATTCCGGTAAGTGCCTCCAGCGCAAGGGCAATTCCAAAAAAGATTGAACCCATACGCGCCAGTTGTGTAAGTACAAAGCAAACCATAGCGTACGTTCGTGCCCAGGGACCAAAGCGGTGTTCCAGGTGCGTGTAGGCACTGATCTCACCACGCTTGCGATAAAAAGGGACAAAATACTTCGCTGCAATCCACGCGGCCAATGGCATGGAAAGACTGAAAACAAAAGAATTCCAGTTGCTGCCAAAAGCCTTTCCGGGTACACCCAGGAAGGTGTTGCTACTCAAAAATGTAGCATACATACTGATGCCGAGCGCCCATCCCGGGATATGTCCGGAGGCCTTCGTGAACTGATCGGTGCTGTTGTTGCGGCGTGAGAAGTAGACGCCTACACCCACCATGCCAAGCAGGTATACCCCAATAATCGCTAAGTCAATAATCGGCAGCACGTTCATGTCGATAGATGGGGTTAGCAAAAAAATAATTGTCACGTAGATACCTTGACCTTAAAAAGGTCACGCCAGTTTTTCACAGTAGCATTATTTACAAGAGGCTTTGCCCAGATACCAATGCTCAGGATATAACCCAGCGTGATGAATAACACAAGCATCGCAAACTTCAATCCAACCAGTTCTGCAACACCGCCGATGATCAGTGGGACAACCGCACCCCCAACGATACCGGTACATAAGATTCCGGAAAAGGTACCATGATGGTGCGGAACAGAATTCATTCCCAGCGAAAAGACAACGGACCACATAATTGACAGGAAGAAACCCGTAGCCGGAAACGCTACGATCGCGATATCCAGGTTTCCAAACAGGGCAAGTATTAAAGCGAGCATGGCGCCCCCGGCAAATACAATGAGGATGGAGCGCCCGTCAAACAACTTCAACAAAAACAGCCCCAAAAAGCAGCCTATTGTGATAAGTCCCCAAAAATATGAAATAGCTGTTGCGCCAGCGGTTGCAGGATCCAACCCATGGTATAGCTGCAGAAACTTCGACATCCAGTTCGCGATACCCTGCTCTGTGCCAACGTATGAAAATATGCCGATGAAGTACAGCAAGACATTTCGATTTCCAAGCAGTTCCTTGAATGCAGCCCCGGTGTCTATCTTTTCATCCGCACTCAGTTCCACCTTTGGAAATTTAATAAAGGCAATTAGTGCAATCATTGCAAGACTGGTCAGGGCAAATACCCAGTACAATGAAACCCATTTTAATTCCGGTGTCACCAGCCGGTTAAAAAGCAATATGATGGGTGATGAATTTTGCCCGTGAATGTTTCCAACCAACGCACTGTACAACAGCGGGCTCAAAAACGACGCCGCTCCAAAAAAGAAGTTTGCCAGTACTGAATTGAATGCAAAATGCTCTTCTCCGCCAGTATGGCGTAACAACGGATTGATGACAACCTGCAGCATGGCCATACCAATACCAATTGAAAACAAAGAAAGCAATGCAACTTCAAACGTAGGAAATATGGCAAAAACCAATGCCGCAACAAAAGCCAGCACAAATCCCGCAATGAGCACGGTTTTCTCGGAATATTTTTCAATCAGTACGCCCGAAGGAATGGACATCACGCCATACGCCACAAAAAATGAGAAAGGAAGGAATCCTGCCAGTCCAATGCTTAAACTAAAACTATCTATAATATCCGGAACCAATGGACCAAGAATATTGGTCAGAAAGGAGATAACTGAAAACACCAGGAAAATTAGAAGGACAATAAACGTGTTTTTTTTTCGCATGATTTTATTTGCTCCCTAGGACATATCGTACACCTGATACCAAAAACCTAGTCGTTTGCGGGAGATTATTAAATAGAGATTATCACTCACTATCTGGTTCACATCCACCTTTCGCGACTAAGATACGTCAATATGCAAGAAATTTATCAATTCGCATTTGCACTCCTGCTTCTATATTCTTTGGTATATCGCCAGCGATCTGTTTGGAACCAGGGAAAAATCGCACAGCTCTAAGAATATCGCGTTATCCGGAATGACAACTCCGGAATTTTCTACATCTTTAAAGTAAAGACTTCCATTGATTCAACCAAAAGATGTTCGCTATGTATCACGCATACATGAACAACCAAAAGCTATAAATTGATGCCCTTATGAAATCGCCCGATGTTGAAATTCTGAATGCCGTTTTCACGCCGATGCATGTGGACGGGGCCATCAATTATGACCGCATTCCCGACCTCTTTGAGCACAGTATTCGGACGGGTGCCAAAGGCGTATTTCTAAACGGCACAACCGGTGAATGCATGTCACTCAGCGTGGTCGAGCGCAATACGCTTGTTGAAAAATGGGTTGCCTATCGCGCAAAGATCAATCGGCCGGACTTTAAAATCTTTGTGCATGTGGGTACTTGTAATCTGTTTGAAGCCATTGAAATGGCCGGTCACGCACAAGATCTGGGAGTCGATGGAATAGCGATGGTCTCCACTTTTTACTTCCGCCCCAATACACTGGCGGAGTTGATAGCGCAGTGTGAATACGTGGCGACAGCAGTTCCTGACACACCATTTTATTATTATAACATCCCTTCACTTACAGGTGTGGACTTCCCGATGATCAGCTTTCTGGAGAGCGCCGCAAAACGTATCCCAAATTTCGCGGGTTTAAAAAACAGTCATTCAGACCTCGCCGATTACCAACGTTGTATTGATTTTGCAAAAGAAAATTATGCGCTCTATTGGGGCACTGACCAAACTTTTATGGCATTGTACGCGGCCGGCAATCGCCACTACGTGGGTAGTACCTACAATTATATGAGCCAGGTGTATCAAAAAATGCTAGAGGCTCACCTGAAGGGCAATATGAAATCGGTCACATCAACGCAAGCTGAAGCTGAAAGTTTCTACAACATTATCCTGCAAGACGACGGCATCAGCGCAGGAAAAGAGGTGATGAACTTATTGGGTATAGCCTGTGGACCAGTAAGGAGACCATTGAAGCCATTTACCAAAGCGGAAAGCGCCGCGCTTCTTCGTAAACTTAAAGAGACCACATTCTTTAACTATGCTGTGGGTAAAGAGAACCTGGAAGCGGATGCACATTCATAGTTGCACAAAGTTCAGCGTTTAGCCATTCGCGGCCTGTTGAATCTTAATGATTGCTGCAACAAACTGCTCCATGTCCTTTCTCGTTCCCAGCATAGCATGCTGCAAAATCCAGACACCCTCCTCATGACATGCCTTCTCCGCTACCTGGCAGTGCACGTTTGTATAATCAACATCATCTGGAATAGCATAACACAGAAAGTTTTTCTGCTGAAACAGCGGTTGCTTGTAAATCGGTTGCGGGTAGCCCATAAACGAAGGAACGCCTTCCGCTGCCAGCATCTCCGAAAAGTCTTTCTTCGGCAGGCCATTGAATTTGGATTTGTCGTATCGAAAGATATAGAGATGGTAGGTGTGAACGGTTTCCCCATGACCCCTGGTAAGGGGTGTTATACCCGCAACGGGCGCCAATAATTCGTTCAAGTATTTTCCGTTATCATCCCTTACTTTCGTCTGCTCCGCTAACCGCGTCAGTTGTTGGGAAAGAAGTGCCGCCTGAAACTGGGTGATTCGGTAATTACAACCCAGGTAATGATGTTCATACCATTGCCCTCCTTTAACACGTCCGACATTTCGCAGGGAGTTCATCATATCAAACAATTTCTCATCGTTCGTTACGACACATCCGCCTTCTCCGGCACTCAGGTTTTTAGATGACTGGAAACTGAAACACCCGGCACGGCCAATACTACCTAATTTCTTTCCTTTGTATTCACCACCATGGGCATGCGCTGCATCCTCTATGACGGTGAGGTTATGCTTTCGCGCGATATCCATGATACGATCCATGCTGCATGCCTGTCCGGCGAAGTGCACGGGAATAATGGCTTTGGTCCGTTTTGTAATGGCGGCTTCAATTTTATCAGGATCCAGATTATAGGTATCAGGATCGATGTCCACAAAAACAGGAACACAATTCGCTTCAATGACAATAGTAGCCGTGGCAATGAAAGTATACGGCGGAATAATCACTTCATCCCCTGGTTTTACCCCTGAGGCGATTAGCGCCAGCCGCAATGCCACGGACCCATTCACACAGGTAAGGGCATACCTGGTTCCGCAATAGGCCGCAAATTCCTTTTCAAATTTTGCTACCAGGCCTCCGCAGTCGGGATTACCCCACTGACCGCTTTGCGCAGCCTGTGCGACTGCCCGCACATCAGTGTCTTCATACAGTGGCCACGGAAAACTGGTTGTGACCGATTTAATTCCTCCATTTATCGCCAGATCGTCCTTCTTCATAGTTGAACATTAATTAAGTGAATTTATTTTCATTGAAAATTATCGCTATCACATATGATCGTAGCTTAATAGCTTGCTGATCAACATATAGTCACGCAAAACTAATTTAACCTCTTTCAATTCTTCACCCAGCGCAATGGAAAAGAAGCATACTTCACGCTTTTTCCTGGCTTAACGTCATTGCGGTGGTAGCTGTATGAAACATGAATGCGTCCATCCCTGCCAACAATGACTGAAGGATAATGGCTCCTTGTGGCATTCTCGATGCGCGCGTCATGCTCAATGCTCTTCTTCCATTTCCATGTCTTACCCTCATTATCAGAAACGGCAACGGAAAGATTATGCCTACCCTCTTCTGTGTCATTAAACACCATTACCCACTCCCCGGCGGGCATTGTTGCCACATCAAAACCGGCCCCCGGATTCGGCAGGATATCATCTTTAGCAATGCTCCACGTAAGGCCTTTGTCTCTTGATTCGGTACGCTGCATACGCTGTGGCGGCGGCCCATTATCGCGCAGATAGGCTACCAGCAGACTGTCTTGCCCAATCGCAATGGCAGGTTGTATGCCTGCACCACCCAAAACAGGATTGCTGTACAACCACGACTGACCCCCATCATCCGAAATGGCGAAGAGCGAACAATCAAAACCATCAGAGTACAACGGAACAACCATACGTTTACCCAGGAAAACAGCTTTGTTTTTCGTTTGCCAACCTATGCGCCGGGTTAGCGGGTACCCTAATTGCGCT
>JAOUDZ010000059.1 GCA_029858965.1 Cyclobacteriaceae bacterium | reverse complement strand
CTTTTCGTCACGTGGCATTAGGTCAATTGATCATAATTCCCGTTGAGACTATTAAATACTACAAATTGGTTATGGATAAGGTAGGAAGCAGGTGCGACCTATTTTTGTATGAAGATCAAAAACATGGATTCTTTAATTATGAAACAAGTCCCGAATTTTATGAAAAGTCAGTGTATCAACCGGATAAGTTTCTAATGTCTCTAGGTTCCTTAAAGGGAGAGCCGACAATAGGCAATAAAAAATAGAATCCAAAAACCATACAGCCACTACAATGGACTGTGCATAATACATGGTTTGGATTTTCCAATGTGAAACAGTTTCTAACTAACTTACCTTGGCAACGGGGATAATGACGCGGTTTCCAGCAAGCCACGGCTTATGCACAAACGTTGGTTGAAATTTGAAAAACAAGAAGTTATTATGAAAAATCCTAAATTCAAGACAGCCCACTTATGGTTATTAATACCTCTTTTCATCTTCCTTTCAGGGTTTTATTATACTTATTGGAGCAACTTTTCGGAAGTTCTGTTCAGGCGGCATGTTCATGCCACAACGGCAACATTATGGATCATTTTGCTAGTGATTCAACCCTGGGTGTACAACAACAAACCGTTAGCTTATCACAGAAAGATTGGATTTGTTGGTGTATTCCTGGCCGGTGGGGTTGTATTTACAGTTTTACCTTGCTTCCATTCAATGGTCCCGTATTTGGCATTACCTTCAGTAATTTGCTAGAGCTTGCTGGCTTTTCAACGTCAGTCATTCTTGCCATGTTTAATGCCAGAGAATATAAAAAACACGCGCGATGGATGATTTCGTCCATTTTCTGGATCCTTCCACCAGCAACAAGCAGATTAATTGGTTTTATCATGTGGGTTTTGGATGATTATAATGGCACCATGTGGAGAATGGAAGCCTGGTATGCCAGTTTATTCACCATGGTAATTCCTTTGTCGATCATGATATACCTTGACTATAGAAAAGAAAAGATTATTTACCGCGCATATCTACTGCCATTGATTGGTGCATTTCCGATAATATTACTTAATCCCATCATGCAGGAATCGCAGTGGTGGATCAAGTTCTGTAAAACGGTGATAGGCCAGGGAATATAAGAAAAGTCGCTAACAAATGTTAAGATGAATATGCGAGCTGGCACTTTGAGGGTTCGCAAACAGCAAAAGTTATCAAGTCTAGCAAAAGGGACACATACTCATGCTAGTTAATCGTTGGCGGTTATGCAAGACAACCCAGGATTTAAAAGAAGATAAGTCGAATGAAAGCTTATACAAAAACAAAATACGGAGGACCAGAGATTCTTCAATTGGAAGAGGTAGAAAAGCCATCTTTGAAAGATGATCACATTCTGGTTCGTGTTATGGCGAATTCAGCCAATCCAGCTGATTGGCATATTCTGCGCGGAAAACCTTTTTTTGCACGGTTCTCTTTCGGATTGTTCAAACCCAAAGATAAAATTCCGGGAGCTGATTTTGCTGGTATTGTAGCAGAAGTTGGAAACAACGTAGCGCATTTTAAAGTTGGAGACAGGGTATTTGGAGAGACACTCAAAGGAGGAGCTTTTGCTGAATACATTTGTGCACCGGCAACAGTTTGCGCCATCATGCCGGAAGGAATAGATTTCCCCGTAATGGCAAGCGTGCCCATAGCTGGAATAACGGCTTTGCAGGCACTTATAACACATGGACAACTCAAAGCAGGAGAATCGATTTTAATTAACGGTTCTTCAGGTGGTGTCGGTCATTTCGCTGTTCAGATTGCAAAAGCCTATGGCGCTAAAGTAACCGCTGTGTGTTCCAGTAGAAACATTGCCTTTGTAAAGGCTTTGGGCGCTGATATCGCGATTCCATACGACAAGGTTAACATCCATCAAAATGATGGGAGTTATGACCTCATTGTTGATACGCACGGCAACCTTTCTCATAATGACTATAAACGCATGGGACAACGAGGTGTTATGGTAGGTTTCACAACGATGGGCCATATGATTTCATTACTTTTAAAAAGAGCTTTTAGCAAATTCCCTTTGGTTCAATTTACGGCTGAAGCCAACACAAAAGACCTGGAGACATTATCATCTTTAATTCAAATCGGAAAAATTGAAGTTCATATAGAAAAGACCTATTCTTATAAAGAAATACCAGAAGCCATAAAATATATTGAGGCCATGCGCGCTAAGGGAAAAGTGGCAATGGTTTGGGAGGACGTTGACAGTAAAAGATAGATAGATAGGAAAAAGAAAGCACAAACCGCTAACAAGAACCATAAAACACATGCTGTATGGTAGGTTCTTAAAATGTGTGCATTTAACTTCGTCGGCAACGTTGGGTAAAGGCGCAGTTATATAAGCGCATAAGTTTAATGCAAAGCGCTACCAGTAATTTTAACTGCGACGATCCATTAAATAATGAGAATTGAGATGGACACTTCGTCAATTTCAATTCCATCAATTGCCAGGATTGGCAATAGTTTTTATGGCATTAACTTCGTTTAACAGCAATCTCTTTGGTCAAACAAAAAAGTGACACATTGCTAATCAGAGAAACGGTACTGAATTATCTTGAAGGTCTTGAATACAACGATACTTAATAATGAATGGAAGATTATTAATAATCTTTGTGCGTGGCAGTAATACTGGCGTACTGATAGGATATTTTGGAATAACAAAAAACTGCTGGCAAATTGCATTTTCTCGCCTCGTTTGAAAATTCTGCGGGAATTTTCAACTTGGTATGTACTCGCAGAAGTCAAGTGCTAACTCACGCGACTAAGTATAGGTAACCATTATGACAAATTATACCACAATAGTTTTAGAAAATTGAAATAGAATCATGAAACGAATTTCACTTATTGCAGCAATTGTATTTATAACAAGTTGTGAGGCAACAAAGGCGCATCATCAAAAAACCAATACCGAGATTAATACAGAAACCCCAAAAGACTCGTCCAGACTGGCTGAACTTGACCGCTATTGGATCGAACTATCCAGAACTGTCCGGGAAGGTGACTTCGAGGGCTACAAGGCTGCATACCATGACGACGCGGTCGTAATTTTTGCTGCCAGGAAAGATAAAGTTTCACTGCCTATAGCTATGGCACTGGTGGACTGGAAGCAGGGATTCCTGGACACCAAGACAGGAAAAGTAAACAGCAACGTTGCTTTCCGTTTCTCACAAAGAATAGGCAACGAAACCACGGCACATGAAACCGGGATTTTCTACTATACATCCGTTGACAGTGCGGGGAATTCCATCGCAAGTCATTTCACTCATTTCGAAATGCTTTTGGTGAAACGCAACGGCACCTGGTATGCATTAATGGAATACCAGAAATCCAGTGCAACACAAGAAGAGTGGGAAGCCTCAAAATAGAAATGCTGACTGGGATAAATTTGAGAAATCGCAACTTGGCATAACAAAATGTATTTGCATTTGTGGGGTTTTGTTTGAAGATATTGTTTTTATCATCATACAACATTTTGCGTCACGATAAAATTTAATGATAGTCCGGGCCAGGTAAATACCAGCATTAGATCACAAGTGACTTCATTAGCGCTATAAGGTGTTGGTAAAGTTGATTGACGAAGGAAAAGTAAAACCGGATAATTACTCAAATGGCGGTGTAGTAGAAGAATTAGAAGAAAGTTTTGCCAAACAGTTGGATAAGGAATCTGCAGTCTTCATGCCTACTGGTACTTTAGCCAACCATATAGCGGTACGAGAACTGGCTAAAGAAAGGCGCAGGATAATTGTCCAGGAACAAAGTCATTTATACAACGATTCGGGTGATTGCTGTCAAACACTTAGTAATCTAAACTTAATACCTCTCGGAAAGGATTCTGCAAATTTTACGATTGAAGGAGTGGAACAGGCAATTGCAAAAACTCAATCCGGAAGAGTAGAAACAATTGTGGGGGCAATTATGATCGAATCACCGGTAAGACGAAAGAATGATGTGATGTTTGGAATTGATCAAATTGAAGCTATTGCTTCGTATGCTAAGAAAAACAATATCAAAATGCATATGGATGGTGCCAGGCTATTCGTAGAGGCAGCGCATACAGGGGTCAAACCTGACCGCTATGGTAAATATTTTGACACGATATATACTTCCATGTATAAGTGTTTTAACGCTCCTTCGGGTGCGATTTTGGCTGGCTCAAAGGAGTTTACAGAAAAACTTTTCTATATCCGGAGAATGTTTGGTGCTGGTCTGCCGGCTTCATGGCAATATGCCGCAATTGCTTTGCATTATGCCAATTATTTTGAACAGGAATATCAAACAAGCTGGAACAATGCTCAACTATTCTTTGAGGAAGTAACAAAAGATGAACGTTTTAAACTGGAGAAATACGAGAATGGAACGCATATGGTGCGATTTAATATCAACCATCCTAATCTTAGTGGATTTGTTACCAAATTAAAAGAGCATCAAATCTCTTTATTAAACCCCGACAATAGGGGAGTCAGACTGAAAATTAATCCAACGATTAATAAAGAAGACCCTGAAGCATTAGCTTCGATTTTTATTAAATGTTTAAACCAAACGAATTAACACTAAAGCTAACAAAGTATATTGTGCATCAATTCCTATCGTCATCCGTGCTTATGATAAAATGGAACTGGGTTCCGTTCAGAGATTTTTAATCTTGTTATATTGATAAAGGGCGCACGGAAATAACTTCTGTGCGAGAAAAGGATGACATGTACCGGGTAAATCATTTAATTGATAAATATGAATTAATTCAATTAACCATGAACAGTCACTAAACATAGTATTCCGTTATTTCTACATTTGTAATCGCCAATAGTGAAACTGACAGGGTATATGCTGCGCACACATTTTTGGCTGGTAATAAATAAGATCATTATTAAACAGGAGAATACATGACTAAAAAGCGAATATTTTTTACGGGGGGATCGGGAAAAGCAGGAAAGCACGTGATACCCTACCTTCTCGACCAAGGACATCGCGTGATGAATGTAGACCTGGTACCTTTGGATTACCCGGGAGTGGATAATCTGGCAGCTGATATTACGGATTCCGGACAAATGTTTAATGCCATGAGTTCGTATGCCAGATTAGATGAGTTGGAGTCAGGTAATGGCGTACCAAAATTTGACGCTGTAGTACATTTTGCTGCCGTGCCAAGGATCTTGATCAAACCTGACAATGAAACTTTTCGGGTTAACACCATGGGCACATACAATGTGATTGAAGCGGCCGTTAAGCTTGGCATTAAGAAGATTATTATTGCTTCGTCAGAGACTACCTACGGTATCTGTTTTTCAGATGGCAAAACCAACCCTAATACGCTGCCTTTGGAGGAGGACTATGATGTTGATCCCATGGATAGCTATGGATTGTCAAAGGTTGTGAATGAGAATACGGCACGCAGCTTCCAGCGACGTTCAGGCTTTGATATTTATGCCCTGCGAATCGGAAATGTGATTGAGCCTCACGAATACGCCAAACTGTTTCCGTATTATTTCAAAAACCCTGAAGTGCGCCGAAGAAATGCATTCTGTTATATTGATGCGCGTGACCTGGGACAGATTGTGGACTTGTGTTTGAAAAAAGATGACCTTGGTTATCAGATTTTCAATGCTGGAAACGATCACAACGGTGCGATTATCCCTAGCAAAGAATTGGCTGAGCGGTTTTTCCCCGGTGTACCGGTTACGCGTGAATTGGGGGAACATGAAGCATTATTTTCAAATCGCAAAATCCGTGAAGTGTTGGGTTTCAGAGAACAACATAACTGGCAGAAATACCTGAAAAAGGACTGATTGCCAGTATGACAGCGCAACGTGCGATCAGAGAATATGAAGATTCCTGTTAGAAACTTGTACTTGGGGTGGGTCAGCGCGGATTCAATTTCCTCCTTATTAATTATATTTGATTAGCGCACAATTGTTTTAACCTCCAAACATCAACAGGAATGAGTACCGCAGATTTGCCGGGTGCAGGGTATCGGGTTCGGCCCCGATTTAAAATTGAATCTGACTATTCCGTAGCTGCACTGAAGCAAAAACTGCAGGACGGATTGCAGCAGGAACAGGCAACCTGCACAGGTATCGTGAATGATGGCTATGTGACTATTTATATTCCGCATGAGGACCAACACTATTGGTCACCCCAGTTGAATCTGACTTTTGAAGAAACGGAGAAGGGCAGCCTGATTCGTGGATTATATGGTCCGCGGCCTGTAGTTTGGACCATGTTCGTATTTTTTTATTCCGTGATTGGACTTGCAGTTCTATTCATTGGAGTCCTGGGGCTTTCGTACGCGATGTTGGGTAAGTCGACCGTAATACTCTGGTTGGAGCCAGTCCTTATTTTGATTTTTCTAAGCCTTTATCTGGTGGCGCATTTCGGTCAAAAGCTGGGTGAAAAACAAATGATCATTCTGCATGATTTCATCGTCAAATGCACAAATCTTGTCATCTGAGCTTACCTTATTGGTGCGTGTAGTCTATACGTATGTGTAAAATTAATCCGGGCTATTGTGATTGCAAAGTTCAATAGAATTTTCCGTTCGCATTGAAAGGCTCACTGCGCGTTGGTTTAGAGTTGCATAATTCGATTAATTTCTGCTTTTTATAGCAGGAAGTTACCAATTAACGCTTACCCTATGATGCTTGAATCACTCCTTTTTGTATTGACGCTCATTATACTGGTTATGGTCGCTGGCATCAGAAACAGTCTGTCCAAACTTGGTTCATTGGAAAAACGCATTGATTTATTGATCATTGAATTACAAAAAATCCACGCGAAAGTTTCAAAGCCGGAACCCTCCGCCAAAATTAATACGATCACCGACACCAGGCCGGACGAAGCAACACCCAGTCCGGTCGCCACCCCGAAGGAGGAATTGAAGCCGGTCGTTCTGGAAGAAAAGAAAATGGAAGAGAATCAGGAAGTGGTCAGCCATGCTGTGGCTTTCCCCAACCTTGCTCCTCAAAAGATAATTGTGCCCGCACCTCCAAAACCTAAACAACCTGGTTTCTTTGCACGCAATCCGGATCTGGAAAAGTTCATTGGTGAGAATCTGGCAAACAAAATAGGGATTGGTGTGCTCGTGCTGGGTATCGGGTTCTTTGTTAAATATGCCATTGACCAAAACTGGATTAACGAAATTGGACGTGTGTTCATAGGTATTTTATGCGGTGGAATCTTATTGGGCGTGGCGCATAAATTGAGAAAAATAGTTCCGCCGTTTAGCTCTGTACTTGTTGGCGGCGGCATCGCTGTTCTTTACCTCACCATCGCGATTGCCTACCATGAATACCAACTCTTCACCCAATCGGCTGCATTTGTAATGATGGTCGTCATCACGGGCGTGGCGGTATTGTTCTCTGTCGCCTACAACCGCGTGGAACTTGCCGTCGTTTCGTTGCTGGGTGGATTTGCTTCTCCCTTTATGGTGAGCACAGGCGAGGGTAACTTTGTAGTGCTGTTTACCTATGTCCTGATACTCGATGTCGGAATGCTTGCGCTGGCTTACTTCAAACGCTGGAATCTGGTCAACATCATTGCTTATGTCTTCACAGTAATTCTGTTTGGGTCATGGCTTGGCGTGAAATACGACTATGAGGCTCCGGGCATGATGGCCGGCGCGTTTACCTTTGCTTCCTTGTTCTACGTCGTCTTCTTCGCGATGAATCTGATCAATAATATTAAATCACGCACACCATTTAATTCAATGGAGATAAGCCTGATTTTAAGCAATACTTTTTTATACTACGGCGTGGGCATGTTTATACTCAATAATCCTGTAATGAAGAATTATCAGGGATTGTTTACAGCAGCCCTGGGTGTAGTCAATTTCCTTATCGCATACCCGCTATACAGAAAGGATCGGGTTGATAAAAAAATTGTATTCCTGCTTATAGGACTTGTACTCACCTTCATCAGTCTGGCGGCGCCCGTTCAGCTGGAAGGAAACCACATTACGCTTTTTTGGGCGGCAGAAGCCGTGTTATTGCTGTGGCTTTCACAAAAGTCGGGAATACGCCTGATGAAGCTGACCTCCGGAGTCGTCATGGTACTGATGTTGCTGAGCCTGCTGATTGACTGGACGCAGATCTATGGCCCAACACAAGACGCGCATTTGATGATGTTTCTGAATAAGGGATACATAACGGGCCTGGTGGCAACGATCTCTATTGGCTTAACGTTGTTTTTTGTAAACCGTGAAACTGATGAGTTCGCTCAATACATTGCACCCTATAAAATATTTCTAGCCATTAGTGGCGCATTGGTGCTCTACATCACGCACCTGCTCGAGTTGCGTCAGCAACTTTTCCAATATGAGGTTGTTATTGAAGCCCAAAACATTATTATCGGGTGTTACAACATATTTTTCTTGCTCGTCATATTGTACGCGGGCAGAACGCGAACTGCGATAAATGAAAAAATGTTTCTGGCGTTTGCCGGTACCATCGGACTGATGTCGTTTCTCTTTTTCTATCACAACCAGATTGTAGAAGCCCGCAACTTTTACCTGTTGGAAGACGGCAGCATCACCGGGTTTATATTCCATTATCCGCTGCTCCTGCTTCTTGTTGGTGTTGCCTATTTGAGCCTAAAAGTCATACAGGGTCTTGCAGCTTTTAACGAGGAGACGCACTATGCCTATTCGTGGTTTTACGTGTTCTTCTTTTTGTTTATGGCGAGTGCCGAATTGGATCACACCGTATTGCTTTTGGCGTCCGGGAACAACGGGAATATTTGGACAATTCTTACCCAGAACCATAAGATCGGGTATCCCATGCTATGGGGACTGACGTCCTTCCTGCTGATCTTTGTTGGATTGAAATACAAGAAAAAGCAACTGCGTATAATATCCCTTACTTTATTTCTGATCACGCTGATCAAGCTTTTTGTATTTGACATCAGGGGCATCTCCGAGGGAGGGAAGATTGCTGCCTTTATTTCGCTGGGAATTTTGTTGCTGGTTGTTTCTTTCATGTACCAGCGCCTGAAGAAATTGTTGTTGGCGGATGGAGAGGGCAGTAAGACCTCTGAAAAAACTGCATAATGAAGAAACTGACACTACTCTTACTTTTCAGCGCTTCGGCACTCCATGGACAAAAATATTTGGGAGAGGCTGCTATTCCGGGTGTCTCCGCCGATGGCTTTTACCATCTGCAACTTTCGGCTGAATGGGTTCCCTATCTCAATGATGATTTGAGCAACATCAGGATTTTTGATATGAACAATCAGGAAGTGCCGTACCTGTACCAGCAGGAAGTACCGGTTTCGATTACGCAGCAATTCAAGCCATATGAAATTGTGGAAAAGAAGCAGGATAAGAATTGCTGCACGTCAATTTTATTGCGGAATCCTGACGCGGAACCCATCAACAACATTAGCCTTTCCATTAAGAATGCAGATGTCACTAAAAACGCCACATTGTTGGGCAGTGATGACAAGGAGAATTGGTACGCATTAAAACAACACTTTGCTTTATCGTCTATTGATGGCAATAGCAACACATCAGAGATCAAGATCGTTGACTTTCCGCTGAGCAATTATGGTTACTATTTGTTGCAGATTGAGGACTCTACTGCTGCACCCATCAATATACTTAGTGCCGGTTACTATGAAGTCAATTCTGAAAGTGGTGCCTACACCGGCATAGCGTCGCGGCTCCTTCAGATAGACAGTGCTTCCCTGAAAAGCACTTTTTTATTTTTGAGATTCAACGATCATCTGATCATTGATAAGCTTGACCTGAAGGTTAGCGGCTCACCTTATTTTCTACGGCAGGCTTCGCTCCATCAAAAGACGAGTCGGCTAAACAATAAGGGCGATACCATCTATTACTATCAAAGGTTGTTTGATTTTACAATAACATCCAGGCAAAGCACGGTGCTTGAATTGCATGCCGTTAGAGCCGATGAAATTTTGATCGTGATTGAAAATGATGACAATCCTCCACTAAAGGCAGAGCAGGTGGTCGCCTGGCAGCTCAACCGGTATTTTACCGCATGGCTAAAGGCGGGTGAAAACTATACCATGAAGATTGGTGAGAAGTCAATGGCTGCGCCCGTGTATGATCTGACTTATTTCAGGGAGTCGATAAACTCAAAATTGCCGGCTATTAACGCAAAGCGTCTGATCATTGCCGCAGCCGATCACCCTCAGGCTGCATTCACCGTTTTCACCGACAGGAATATCATTTGGGTAGCCATTATTTTTGTCGTTGCTATTTTTGGAGTGATGGCCGTTAGAATGACACGTGAAATGGGAAAGGAGAACAAATAGAATATTTCCGTTTAGTCATGTTCGGTGATCCTCAACCCGGCAGGTATTCAGAACGCAGAGCTTGCTTCTACGGGTTATCGGGAGTTCCTGATTCCTTGCTGCAAAAGATCATGCCGACGCGAAGGGTCTGAGTCTTCTGGTCCGGTTTAATCTTAGTTTCTCAATTCGAATGCAAATCCCAGACGTAAGGAGATATATGCAATGTGTATATTAGGGTTTAATAGCCAATGCCAAACAAGAACATGCCCTACGCTTTACTTTTAACTGAACTAAGGCGAGTCGTTTCATTTCCTGATAAGGAGTTTCTGAAACTAGCGCCATTGATTGAAAAGGTTGAGGTGAGGAAGAATGAACACCTGTTAAAAGCAGGGGATATCTCCAGAAGCGTTTATTTCATAGTGGAAGGATGTTTGCGACAATACCTTATTAACAGCAATGGAGATGAAAGAAATATTTACTTTAAAGTAGAAGGCGGCTGGTGCAGTGAGCTGCAAAGCCTTTTGAATAAAACGCCAACAGACTTAAACCTGCAGGCGCTTGAAGACGGGAAACTTTTGGCGCTCAACGAAAAGAACTGGATATATGCCGTGACGCATATTCCACCCTTCACCTTGTATTTTATCAAGGCGCAGCAGGAAACAAATTACATGCTTAAAAAACGATTGGGAGAAGCCACCATTGAAACTCCTGAAGAGAAATACATGCGTTTTCTTGCGGAAGAACCTCAACTTCTGCTGCGGTTGCCCTTGTTTCAAATTGCGGCTTATTTGGGCATTACACCCGAAACACTAAGCCGCATTCGGAAAAAAATCAGCACATGATCATTTCTTGATTCAAATCAAAGGTTTCGCAGTGCCGCCATATTAGTTTTGTCCATTAACCAAAATGCGAAAAACAAGATTGTATGAAAAATGAAACCATCAGAATTGGACAAATAACCATTGATTTCCTGCTCGGAGCAGCTGACACCAATGGCTCGGTAGCCATGTTTGAATTTGGCGTTCCGGCAGGCGCTAAAGTGCCCCTCCCGCATTATCATGAACATTATGATGAAACGATTTATGGCGTAGCGGGCGTCATTACCTTTACAGTTGAGGGGAAGCCGGTTGATATTGCCCCCGGTGAATCTTTCTTTATTCCCCGCGGTGCTGTGCATGGGTTCAATAATCTGCGGCAGGGGAACGCTAAGGCTTTGGCTGTAATTACGCCTGCCCTCCTTGGACCAAACTTCTTTAAGGAGTGTGCTGAAATTGTAAACGCTGGCGGACCACCGGATCTTGAAAAGCTGAAGATAGTAATGATCACACATGGTTTGGTTCCTGTACTGCCAACGAAGACAGCATAATAAATACCAATTAAGCACATTTGAATTCCAATTACGCTTACAAATGTCCCGGTAGTTGCATTATCCCCATAGTTGATTGTTGCTTCGGTATTTTTCTTAGGGTCTTAACGAAAAAGAAGAGTTGCACAAAATACAAGAAGGTAAAAGATACACTTCATTACACTAAACCCCGCCATTGAATATATGCATCCTAATATTACAATTATATCCAGTGATATGCCCGGCTTTACAGATCAATATTATTATGGTCGAAATCCTTCGGAACCAATACTCGCCAATTTTAGAAACCTTAAGAGGTAGGAGATGGATTTTGTTGGTGGTTACACCACCTTCGCAGGGGCGTACAGATCCCCTGGCAACGATGCGGCTGTTGAAAAGGAAATCGGTGTAAACCTGAAGAATGCTGTTTCACAGCCAGGGGGCTGGAAGGCATTTATGTATATGCAGGGTGAAACCATTCCAAAAGAAACGAATCAGGTTCGGTTGAGCCCGACCGAAAAAGATCAATGGGGCATACCGCTGTTAATTACCAATGTAGGTTACGATGACAACGATGAAAAGATGGTTCAGGATTTTTTGACCGAGGGCAAAGCTATGCTGGAAAAAGCTGGATGCGTAAAGTGTATGGCAACGACAACAAGCAAGCGCCGGGCCTGGACATTCACGAAATGGGAGGCGTACGTATGGGGCGGGATCCGAAAACTTCTATGCTGAACAGATGGAATCAATTGCACTATTGCAAAAATGTTTTTGTTACCGATGGCGCGTGCATGACAATTACAGGTAACCAAAGCCCCTCTATATTGTATATGGCACTTACCGCCCGGGCGGCAAATCGTGCGGTGGAAGAAATGAAAAAGAATAATTTGTAGGGCATATACACTTTGTGAAACTTATATCAAATCGCCATCATCGTCGTCTCGAAAGTGGTCTTGGTATCCACTCTCGTAAATGCTAACCCCTTCGCGTGGCAGTTGTTTCCGTGCTTTTTCCTTCTATTATTTCTCGCATATCAGTTGCGATAAGGCTTTCAGACACTGCACTGGTAAATTGTAAAATGTTCTTACCTTGGAATAGAAATAGTAAATCCACTTATACGTCTGCTCTTTGCCCCTTTGCCTTGCTACCCATATGATCGTCAGAAAGCTTCACGCTAAAATTGCGCGTCCTTGCATTCCACTCTTGTGCGTTATTTTTTATGGCTGCAATACACAGCCACCTGCTGACGACCACAATACCTGGAACCAGTATGGCGGTGGTCCCGACCAGTCGAAGTATTTCAATGCTTCGCAGATCACCAAAGAAAATGTCAACCAGCTGGAAGTGGCGTGGGTTTATCCTGTAGGGGATAGTGTGCCATATTTTTTCAGCCCTATCGTGGTCGATACAATGATGTATGTGCAGGGCAGGAACTCGTCACTAATCGCCGTGAATGCCAGGACCGGTAAGGAAATCTGGATACACGCCGGGTTGACGGGTCTGACCAAGCGGGGTATTAATTACTGGGAGAGCAAGGACAAGAAAGATAAACGATTGCTGTTTACACTTAACAATTCGTTGCAGGCCATAGATGCCATGACCGGAAAATCCATAATGGCGTTCGGCAGTAACGGATACGTTGACTTACGGGAAGGATTGGACCGTGACCCTTCAACCATCAGAAGAATACAATCCATGATGCCGGGCGTTGTGTTTGAAGACCTGATATTAATGGGGTCGTCACCTGGCGAAGGTTATTTTTCTCCGCCCGGACATGTCAGGGCTTATCATGTTGTAACCGGAGCCTTGGTATGGACATTCCATACCATTCCCCATCCGGGAGAATTTGGCTATGATACCTGGCCAAAGGATGCCTATAAATATGCAGGGGGCGTAAATGTGTGGAGCGAAATGTCAGTGGATGCTGAGAGAGGCATTGCCTACCTGCCGCTTGGATCCCCAACATATGATTTTTATGGCACTGACCGGGAAGGCAGCAACCTCTTCGGCAACAGCCTGGTGGCACTGGATGCCCGCACCGGCAAACGTCTCTGGCATTTCCAGACCGTGCACCATGATCTCTGGGATTATGATCTTGCATCTGCACCACAATTAATAACCGTGAATCATCAGGGCAAAAAAATTGATGCGGTGGCAGTAGCAACAAAGCATGGTTTCATGTTTGCATTTGATAGGGTAACGGGTGAACCGGTATGGCCCATTGAAGAGAAACCTTTTCCGGCCAGTGAAATGCCTGGCGAAAAGTCATGGCCTACGCAGCCTATACCTACCGTGGTACCCAGCTTTACAAGCCATGCGGTAACAGAACATACCCTCAATCCCTATTTCTCCGATGAAGAAAAAGAAAAATGGATAAAAAGGATCAAGGCAGCTAAATCGGGTTTATTCATTCCGCCGTCAGATAAATATGAAACTATCATGGTGCCCGGTGCGCTGGGTGGTGTAAATTTTGGAAACACTGCCGCCGATCCGGGCAAAGGAATGGTGTATATACTAACGCAGGAATATCCCTCCATCTATAAACTCGAAAAAATACGGCCGCCTGAGGAATTAATGACTGCAGACGATGTAAGAAAAGCAAAATTGACTTATAACAGCATGTGCAAGTCATGTCATGGTGAGAAAATGGCAGGCGGCGATGCGGCACCTTCAATAGTGAATGCAGGGCAACGAATCATTTTCGACGAATTTAAAGGATTACTAACAGCAGGCCGTGGACGAATGCCTGGCTTTGTGCATATCGATGAGCAAAGTGCGGCAGCAATATACCGTTACCTTGGCGGTGATCCGTCCAGGAGATTCAACTTTCGCAGGAGAGGTGATTCAGATAACATGCCCGAGGGCCCTGTCATCGCTTCCGGCGGAGCCCCCATAAAACCAGATTCTATCAAAGCCTCCGGCATGTATGAATACCCCGCCGGTGTTTCTCATCCCGAAAACCGCTATACGACAGATTATGGAATTTTATGGCCCAACTTATTGTCGCCAACCTGGTCATGGGTAATGGCATACGATCTCAATACAGGAACTGTCAAATGGAAAAAACCGGTGGGTGAAGAAGTCAATAGTAGCCGTAAAGGTGACAAGCATGCTGGCGCCCCCGGGGGTTCGCTCCGAAAAGGAATGGTGGTTACCTCAACAGGCGTATTATTCTGCACAGGTAAAGGCGGAAAATTATATGCTTTTGATGCAGAGAATGGCAAACCTTTGTGGGAAACCAATCTGAGCCATGAGTCCAATGCCCAGCCTACAATGTTCGAACTAAAGGGAAGGCAGTATCTTGTGATCAATGCTACCGGATACTTCATCGAAGATAGCTTTGACCATTCAAAAGAACCTGGCGCATTACCAAGAGGATATGTGGTCTATTCGCTGCCTGAAAGGAAATGAGGGTAAAGGGAGGTTGTTAACAAATTATTTTGAAATTTGTCTCATCGCTGAATAAATGATATGAAAATCATGAACCGATTTGTAATACCAATGCTGCTGGCAGTTTTGACCGTTTCGGTTGCCGCGCAATCCCAGGATGAACGGGTAATCCACAACAACCCGGATAAGTACAAGTTGCTTTCCTCCGTGCACGCCGGCGCCGGGCAAATGGGATTCACGGAGTTAATTGGGCGGCAGGCATTGGCCACGAACTTTCTTTACCTGCATGCGGGGGTTATCCAACCGAAGGGAGGCATTGGTCACCATTTCCATCACAACATTGAGGAAATGTATGTCATCCTCGACGGGGAGGCGGAGTTCACCGTCAACGGGCGCACGTCACGATTGAAAGCGCCTGCAGTTGTTCCCTGCAAGATGGGAGATTCCCACGCCATTTATAACGCAACCAATAAACCGATTCGATGGCTCAACTTTGCCGTGAGCACGACCAAAGGACGGGGCGATGCTTTTGACCTGGGCGATAATCGTGTAGGCGCCGCGATCGAGCCTTTACCGATATTTGTTTCAAGCCAACTCAAACGCGACGTGCTGAAACCTGGTGACAAAACTTATGCGGGCAACGGCGTTTTATATCGCAGGGTGCTGGGACCTGAAATCTTCACAACCAACTGGGACTATGTTGATCACGTCATCGTACCGGCCGGGAGTGCTGTCGGCCCGCGAATGCTTGAAAATAATGAAGAGGTGTACTATGTCATGAAGGGCTCCGGCAAGATTACGCATAACGGCATATCCACGGCCTTTGCGGCAGACGATGCTTTCCCGGGATTTTTGGCTGAAAATGTCACCCTGTCCAATGATGGAAAGGATGACCTTGAGTTACTGATAATCGGCGTTGCCGTGTCGCAACAAAAGAAGTCCGGGGCATTGCAGCTAACACCCGGGGCCATGGTTTTGCAAATGGACTTTGTTGTAACCAAAGAAAATAGTGAAGCCTTCGAGATGATGTATCGCTCCATCTATGTACCGGCCATGACTGTGCAGCAAGGCTATCTGGGTTCTAAGCTTCTCCGGTTGTTCCCGGAGAATGTCGCAAGGGAAATTGAAGCGGAGCAAACGAAATACAACTACCAGATTCAGATTTCATTTGATACCGAAGAAAACCGAAGGCGGTGGGTAGCCAGTGAACAGCACAAGATCGCCTGGCCCGCCGCGACTGCCTTATCGAAAGAATTTAAGTGGCGGGGCTACGATGTAAAGGGTGATGACCCGGGGCCAAGCGGTAATTAATTTGTATGTTTCAATGCACGTGAAGTGGAGGTTGGTTATCGGTATTCCCTGATCTCGCCGCTTATACATATTCGTCAGGTTTATTTTTGGTCGTGACGTGGCTTTGCAGAAAGTTAAAACCCTGAATGAAATAACATGAAAACATGCTTTGGAGTCCTTTTTTTCTTAAGCGCCTTGGCGGGCTTTTCTCAAAATAAATCCATTTTAAAATTATGGTACAATGAGCCAAGCGGCGCAATCTGGGAAAATGCATTACCAATTGGTAATGGAAGATTGGGCGCCATGGTTTATGGTGATGTTGAAAAGGAAACGATTCAATTAAATGAACATACCGTTTGGAGCGGTAGTCCAAACCGGAACGACAATCCCGAAGCGTCGGCTGCACTTCCTGAAATAAGGCGGCTCATTTTTGAAGGCAGGCAAAAAGAAGCGGAGCAACTGGCTAACAAAACCATTATCACTAAAAGATCCAATGGGCAGATGTTTGAACCGGTAGGGAGCCTTCACCTGACTTTTGAAGGGCATGAAAACTTCACGAATTATTATCGGGAGTTGGATATTGAAAGGGCCGTAGCTAAGACAACTTACGCACTTGCTAATGTTGTTTATACAAGAGAGGTGCTGGCTTCATTGCCTGATCGCGTTATTGTCATGCGCCTGACGGCAAGCAAGCCACAAAGCATATCGTTCACAGCATCATATTCTACCCCTCAGCCGAAAGCCGTGGTGCAAACGACACCAGCAATGGAGTTAACGATCGCGGGAACAACGATAGACCATGAAGGTGTGGAAGGCAAGGTGCGGTTCAAAGGTATCACGCGTATCAAGCCGGAAGGTGGGGCAATAACAATGAGTGATACATCATTGGTGGTACAGCATGCAGATGCTGTTACTATTTATATCTCCATTGCCTCAAACTTCAATAATTATAAGGACATCAGTGGCAATGAAAACGAAAGCGCTGCCGGTTACATGAATGCGGCCTTTTCAAATTCCTTTGAAAAAATTCTTGGTGCTCATGTGAAAGCCTACCAAAAGTATTTCAACAGCGTAAAACTTGATCTTGGTGTTAGCGACGCGGCAAACCTGCCTACCAATGAGCGCCTGAAGAATTTCAGTACAGCGAATGATCCACAGTTTGCCGCGCTTTACTTTCAATTTGGGCGTTACCTGCTGATTTCATCTTCACAGCCCGGTGGTCAGCCAGCCAACCTGCAAGGTATTTGGAACAACAAGATGAAACCACCATGGGATAGCAAATACACCATCAACATCAATGCCGAAATGAACTATTGGCCAGCGGAGAAAACGAACCTGGCCGAGTTGCATGAACCCTTCTTGCAGATGGTGAAGGAACTGTCTGTGACCGGGCAGGAAACTGCGAGGGTAATGTACGGCGCAAGGGGTTGGATGGCGCATCACAACACGGACATCTGGCGTGCCACCGGAGCGGTAGATGGAGCCTTTTGGGGAGCCTGGGCTTCTGGCGGTGGATGGACCAGTCAGCATCTTTGGGAACATTACCTATATAATGGCGACAGGGAATATTTGTCATCGGTTTATCCCGTGCTGAAAGGCGCGGCTACTTTCTATTTAGATTTTCTGGTTGAACATCCAAAGTATCACTGGTGGGTTGTTAATCCCGACATGTCGCCAGAGAATGCACCCCAGGCACACCAAGGATCTTCATTGGATGCGGGGACAACCATGACCAACCAGATTGTGTTTGATGTATTCAGTGCAGCGATAACTGCAGCGGAAACATTGAACAAAGATGCCGCTTTTGTTGACTCATTGAAGCAAATTCGAAGCCGGTTGGCGCCTATGCATATCGGGCAACATGGTCAGCTGCAGGAATGGCTGGAAGATATTGATGATCCAAATGATCACCACCGTCATATTTCACATTTATATGGCTTATACCCGTCCAACCAGATATCACCCTATCATACACCGGCTTTGTATAGCGCGGCAAAGACTACACTCCTCCATCGGGGGGATGTTTCTACCGGTTGGAGTATGGGCTGGAAGGTGAACTGGTGGGCAAAATTGCTGGATGGTAACCATGCTTACAAGTTGATTCAAAATCAACTTACGCCGGTGGGTACCAACCCGGAAGGAGGAGGTACCTACAACAACCTCTTTGATGCTCATCCGCCATTTCAGATTGACGGAAACTTTGGTTGTACATCGGGTATTGCAGAGATGCTGATGCAGAGCTCGGATGACGCGGTGAATTTGCTTCCCGCCCTTCCTGATGTTTGGCCGACGGGCAGCATCACGGGTCTGCGTGCCAGGGGTGGTTTTGAAATCGTGGATATGCAATGGAAAAATTCAAAACTGGTGAAAGTAATTGTTCAGTCAAACCTTGGTGGGAACCTGCGCTTGCGCGTTCCCAACGCCGTAAAATTGGCTGGAGCGAAACCATTGACAAAAGCCACAGGTAAAAACGGTAATCCATTTTATCATGTTGATGAAATTTTGGCACCTGTCATTTCTCCTCAGGCCAATATTATTCCCCCTGCGCTTCAGGAAACGATAGTGTATGACCTGCCCACGCAAAGCGGGAAAAGATATACCTTGATTGCTGAGTAGTGGGGATGACTTGCGAAATGCAGGCAAATAACATCATGACCCATAGCCAACAAAGAATATGAAGAAACTAATCTTTACAGCCCTGTTTCTTTTGCCCCGATTGCTTTGGGCTCAATCTGCTAAAATAAAGATTGATGTAAGCCGATCAGTTGGAGAGATCAAACCTAATTTTACTTTTCATTCCCTCCGCACTTTTTTGTGCAAATAGAAGCTGCCATGAAGGCGAAGTGACAAGGCTATTGATTTTAAAACATTAAAGAAACCAATTATGAAACGCCCCATCATTCTCATCTTAACCCTGCTTAGTTTCCAGAACCTCTGGGCCCAGGATATTGTAAAACAAGCACCTGCCGGCTTTGATGTTTTTAGATCGGATATTCCGCACGGCAAAATTGATTCAGTCATGTATCCCTCCAAAACCGTAGGCAATCAACGCAGGATGTTGATCTACACACCTCCCGGATTCTCCAGGAAAAAAAAGTACCCGGTGTTATATCTCTTGCACGGTATTGGCGGTGATGAAAAAGAATGGTTGAAGGGCGGAAAGCCTCAGATTATCCTGGATAACCTCTACAGTGAAAAGAAAATCCAACCTATGATCGTAGTACTGCCCAACGGAAGGGCTATGAAAAATGATGATGCAGGTGGAAATGCATTTGAACCTGACAAAGTGCAGGCCTTCACTACATTCGAAAAAGATTTGCTCAACGATGTAATTCCTTTTGTCGAAAAGAAATACCCTGTTTTAAAGGATCGGGAACATCGTGCCCTGGCCGGTCTTTCCATGGGAGGAGGACAATCCTTGAACTTTGGATTGGGAAACCTGGATATGTTCCCATGGATTGGTGGGTTCTCGTCTGCACCCAATACAAATACACCCGAGGTGTTGGTCCCGGATCCTGAAGCAGCAAAAGCCGGGCTGAAGCTCCTTTGGATTTCATGTGGTGACAAAGACAACCTTATTATTTTCAGCAGACGCACACATGAATACTTATTCCGAAACAATGTTCCCCACATCTATTATATTGAGTCAGGTGGTCATGATTTTAAGGTCTGGAAAAACGGCCTTTACATGTTTTCGCAATTATTGTTTAAACCAGTAGACGCAACAACCTTCCCAAAATATCATACTGAAATAGGAGAGCCTGCTTCAACGAATGTGCCCAATGCCCAGTACCCGCAGATCCTGCCGGACAACAAGGTTGTTTTTCGGGTTAAGGCCCCCGATGCACAAAAAGTGCAGATTGATCTTGGCAGAAAGTATGATATGGTAAGGGATACCAGTGGTTATTGGACGGTGACCACCGATCCTGTTGCCGTTGGGTTCCACTATTATTCCCTGCTGATTGATGGTGTTGCACTGGTTGATCCTTCCGGTCAGGCGTTTTATGGTATGGGCCGGATGGCTAGCGGGATTGATATCCCCGAGGCCGGTGTAGACTATTATTTTCCAAAGCCTGTTCCTCACGGTCAGATCAGAATTATCAATTATTACTCAGAAATAACAAAAGCATGGCGGCGTGCTTTCGTATATACGCCACCAGGCTATGACGATGAAGTAAATAAGCGGTACCCGGTACTTTACCTGCAGCATGGCGGAGGAGAAGATGAAACCGGTTGGCCGAACCAGGGCAAAGCTGATTTCATTATGGACAACCTTATTGCTGAAGGAAAAGCAAAACCGATGTTGATCGTGATGGATCGGGGTTACGCTGTTAATCCAACGAGGCGTAGAACAGAAGCCAAACCTGGAGACTTGCGGGCAGCAATGGCAAACAATGCTTTTCCTGATGTATTGGTACAGGATATTATTCCCATGATTGATAAAACCTTTCGCACGATAGCTGACCGTGAGCATCGCGCCATGGCCGGGCTCTCCATGGGTGGCTTCCAGACATTCCAGACAACCATGACGAACCTCGACAAATTTTCATATGTCGGAGGATTTAGCGGGGCCGCATTTCTTGAACCTGGCAGTGATATTACAAAAGCATTCGACGGTGTTTGGGCTGACGCAGAAGCTTTCAATAAAAAAATAAAAGTGATGTATTTAAGTATCGGCACCCTGGAACCGGAGAGAATGTACAACAGCGTAAATGGTTTTCATACTGCACTTGAAAAAGCCGGTATTAAACATATCTATTATGAGTCGCCCGGCACTTCGCATGAATGGCAAACCTGGAGAAGGTCACTTAATCAATTTGCCGGCATGATTTTCAAAGATTAAGGGCTCTCAAATGAAAAATGTTTCGGGAACAGGCCCTTAGTCCAGCTTGACCGCCCAACCTTGTTCATAAAGCCGCCGACGTTCATGCGAATCAATATCCACACTCAATGGACAATCCTTGCCACGCCTGGTGTGTTTGTGAATTCGACAGAATAAGCGCCGTGTCTTAATTCGGAATTTGCCCTGCGCATCAATATATTTGACGAAAACTGCAAAAGAAGTTCGCCTATGACCATGCTGTCCCTTTTGAAGATTTCCCTGATGATTTTCATCGCGGGGAACTTGCTGGAGATGGGTCTGAAAATAAATCTTGAAGATGCCTTAAAGGGATTACGTAATATTCGTTTCGTAGGCTATACCTTGTTGTGGGGATTTGTATTGGGTCCGGGCTTGGCCTATGCAATCACCTTGATTATCCCCCTGCAACCTCCACATGCCCTGGGGTTAATACTCTTAGGTATGGCACCCGCTGCTCCGTTTATTCCTATGTTTGTAAACAAGGCTAAAGGAGATCTAGGATTTACAGCTTCTTTTATGGTGCTGGTTTCAATTGGCACCGTAATTTTTATGCCGATAGCAGTACCGTTAATGGCTAAGGGCTTGTCAGTGAGTCACTGGACTATTGCTAAACCGCTTGTCCTTATCATATTGCTGCCCATGGCCGTTGGCATGCTTGTGCTGCGCTTGAACAAGATTCTGGCATGGAAACTTAATCCGATTGCCAAAAAAACAACAGTCGTTTTCGCCGTTATAACGGTACTGCTTTCCATTATTGTCTTTGGTGAAGGCTTGTTGGAAGTCAGGGGTACTTATGCCATTGCTTCGCTGATTATCTTCTTTGTCGTGATTACTACATTTTCATATTGGTTTAGTTTCGGTTTGCGGCACGAGCAAAAAATTATTCTCAGCATAGGGATGTCAACGCGAAATCTCGGAGCATCGGTTGCCCCACTACTGTCAATAGCAGAGCTGGATCAGCGTACGATTATTATGGTTGTAATGGCGCTCCCGCTCATGTTGATTAGTCCCTTGTTGGCAATAAAGTATTTTGGGCATCTGGCATCAAAAGTTGAATCCGGATTGAAGCATACAGCTCCCAGGGATGTCTAAGACGCCGTGATTACTTATATCGTTCTTGTATCCTTCTTGTTTTTCGTTGCCTCTCCGGGTGTTGTGAGATGGTGTGTGGGTTGCTCACGCGGCCTGCATCAGCTATGGATTGCAGCGTAATTTTCATAGGCATAGAGACAACCATTGATGATGGTGGTCCTTGATACACTTACTTCATTCGGCAGGGCAAGCGGTACTGGAGTAACCAGTTTGCACCCAAATGGGTACGTCCATATTTTCGGAAATCGGGCAGCCGCAGGGGGGGAATGGAAATAATGACTGATCACGATTTTGATTAAAAGCGCGAAGATTCATGTATATTTCACCTTCATCGAGATACCCCGGAACCTGGATGACATTCTTAAGATCCTGCCCGTTCAGGTTGGTAGCTTTGCCAATGGGGAAGGAGGCATCCAACTCAATAAAAGAGGTCCCGGAACAACAACTGGACATAACTACGGTTCCATGATAGCATTTGTTTGCAGTATCGATGGAATCACAGCATGAAATGGTTAGCCACATAAGGCTAATTGCGAATAATTTCTGTTTCATTTGGTTATTAGACAAGGAATTGCCGTGAAAAGTTGGAACTCCCGTCTATATTTTCGGAGGACGAAGTGAACCTGTTATGTGGGTCGCTATTCGTGCCCCATGAATGGCATAGGCCACATTGCTATGTTTACTCGATTTTGAACAGGATGTTTTTCCTTATAAGATGGATTATCAAACAGCAAGATATGCTGCGGAGTGTGCCCGTTGGTACGCTGCAAGTGGTGACGAAAGCTACAAAGAAAAGGCCTACAGGTCATTGAACTTTGTTACATACTGCAGCGATCCGGATGGAAAAGCTTATGAAAGTATTTTGAGTAATGGAATTTCTAACTGGTGGTCTGATTGCTATGGGGAGGGTCCTCGTATGTTTTATCGCGCGTTTGCGGCAATTCCAGCATGGAGTCCTCCGGGCGAGGATCATATTTTATATTCTGAGTCTATTCTAAAAGATGTTCGTTACAAGCAAAAGACCGTTTCATATGCTACCGAAGAAGAGACGGCCATTGATTATTTGCACCTAGGTTTCAAGCCATCATCTGTCACCTTGAATGGTAAAGAATTGGCAGAGAAGAACCCAACTGCGCTCCAGGGATACCTGTTGAAGGCAATTGGCCATGGCGACTTTAGTCTCCAGATTCATCGCCAGGAAAAAGGAAGGGTTCTTATATCAGGACAATAGTTTAATACAGACCTGTTGACTGGGAAGTGGGAAACAGAATTCAAATGTCGATTGAACTGCACCACGGTACGCGCACATTGTGTTACATGCCACTTATCATTTTCACATCTTCTTTTTCCAATGCTTCCAGGGTAGGCTGCTGAACGTAAAGTTTTCTTCCCTTCATGAAAATAGAAAAAGCTGTAATGGAACAAAGGGCCATAACGCCAGTCATTGGCAACGCCGTGTGGTTCTGTAAAATGCTCACCGTTGCAGAAGCCAGCGCACCAATACCCATCTGAATAGCACCCATTAGGGCGGAAGCACTGCCGGCATTGTGCCCAAACGCTGCCATCGTAAGGGCAGATGCATTTGGAAAAATGAATCCCTGGCAGCCCAGGTATAGAAATGCCAGTGCGATGGTGGTATACAACTCACTCCAATTAAAGAATGCGATTCCGGCAAGTGTAACACCCACAATACCTTGGACGACCAGCGCGGTCTGGACAATCTTCTCACTTGGATGCTTCCTTAACACAAGGGTATTGATCTGACTGGCACCAATAATTCCCATCGCGATGATGGCAAAGATCCATCCATATTGCTTTTCATTTACGCCAAATAATTCAATAAACACCTGAGGCGAGCCACTGATGTATGCATACAACCCGGAAGCGGCTACGGCACCTGTCAGGGCATAAATATAAAATTGCGGCTGTATGAGGATCCTGTAAAAGTTTAGGGCAATAGCCATCGGTTTTAGTGAGTGAGAGGCATCCGGCTTTTTGCTTTCGGGTAGTAAGAAATACACACCGGCAAGAATGGCAATATCCACCACAATGAGCGCAGCAAAAACATAACGCCATCCCAGGGCCGATGTGATGTAACCACCAGCTGTTGGTGCGATGATTGGAGACACCGCCACGACCAGCATCAAGGATGAAAACACCTTGGCGTTGTCTTTTACGGCAAACAAATCCCGGACAATTGCCCGTGATGTCACCATGCCTGCACAGCTGCCCAGTGCCTGCAGAAAACGAAATACGATTAACGCGTTGATCGATGCCGTAAAGGCGCAGCCGATTGAAGCAAGAAGGTAAATTACCAGTCCTACATACAACGGTTTTTTTCTTCCAAATCGTTCTAACATCGGACCGTACACCAACTGTCCGACAGAGATGCCAATAAAAAAACTCGACAGCGATAGCATTACTTGCGCTACGGTCGTATTCAGACCCTTGGCAATGGCCGGAAATGCCGGCAAGTACATATCAATAGAAAAGGGGCCGATGGCCGTGAGCAGACCCAGTATGAGGATGAGGTTAAAGTGGCTTCGCTTGTTTTCCATAAACGAGGGCAAAGGTATTGAAGTCTTTATTTATTCGAGGAACTTCACAGTTTTATTCTTTGGATCACATCTATACAAATGCGCTTGAACGTCAATCCTCTTTTTCACTGCGCAATATCTAACTGGTGGGCAGACTAGCCCTTTTGTTATCACTTTATCTTCATGTCAGGTACAAGGGGAACAACCTCGGCCAGTTCGAATGACTTGACCATATCTTTTGTGCCGTTCTTGTATTTTATGAAGTGAGCTGTTTGCAAATGTGCCTGGTACGCATCTGTGCTGGTGTATATTTCCAGGATAGTGATGTGTGCGGGATTATCTTTTTCAGCCACGGCGTATAAGGTCAGCACGCCGGGTTCGACGCGCACAGAAGTTTCGATTTCCTCTTTTAAGAAGACATTATAGCTTTCCAATTGAGCCGAATTTATTACGAGTTTTGCCAGACGCACCATTTGGGTTTTATCTTGCGCAGAGGCGTTTCCTTGCGAGAACACCATGAGCATGGATACAATGAACGGCAGCAGATGTATGCTCTTAATCTTCATTTTTCAATTCTTTAAGGGCTT
>JAOUDZ010000165.1 GCA_029858965.1 Cyclobacteriaceae bacterium | reverse complement strand
AACGTGCCAATATGCCGGTCTATCAATTGCTGGGTGGAAAATGCCGTTTTGCCATTCCCTGTTACACCCACGCAAGTGGCGAGAGCATTGAAAAAGTAGCGGAAGACGCACAACGGAAAATGGAACAGGGTTTTAAGTATGTTCGGATACAACTTGGTGGATATGGGGCAACACAGGCATTAGGGGGTTATGGAGCAACAGGAATTACCAAGCCCGATTTTAAAGATGCCGGATTTGGAATGCCGAATGATAACTTCATGGACACTTTTCGTTACCTTAATGGAATACCAAAAATGTTTGAGGCGGTGAGGAAGGCTTGTGGCGAGGAGGTTGAACTTTTGCATGATGTACACGAACGCATTCAACCAATCGACGCTATTGCAATGATAAAGAAATTGGAGGAATTCAGACCCTTCTTTATTGAAGATCCATTTTCACCAGAGAACAATGGTTATTTTAAACTATTGCGACAACAAACCAGCGTGCCAATAGCCATGGGCGAACTTTTCAATAGTCCGCATGAATGGGTGGGTCCAATGTCGGAGCGTTTATTCGACTTTATCCGGATACACATTTCGCAAATCGGGGGAATAACGCCGGCAATGAAAGTTGCCCGCCTGGGGGAAGCTTTTAATATTCGTACGGCCTGGCATGGCCCGGGCGATGTCTCACCGGTAGGACACGCCGCAAATGCACACATCGATTTTGCCGTTTGGAATTTCGGAATTCAGGAAAGCGTATCTTTTTCTCCTGAGCTGCAGGAGATTTTTCCAGGAAGTCCAACCATGAAAAATGGATACATGTCTGTTAACGAGGCGCCTGGATTAGGCGTAGATGTTAACGAGAAATTGGCAGCGAAGTATCCTATTCCGGAAAAGCAATTAAATGAATGGACTCAGGTAAGAAAAAGTGATGGAACAACTGTCAGACCTTAAGCGCATAATATTTGTAATAGCATAATCAAACTTTAAACCTTTATACAATGATTAAGAAAGGAATATTGATCTCAGCGCTTTTGCTGGGTAGTATTATTTCAAACGGACAACGGGTTGGCTCATCGCCGGAATATATTAAGGCGCTAACTTCTGAGTGGAAAGGAGAACGTTTCCCGGATGGACGGCCAAAAGTATCGGATGCCATACTGGCCCGATTAAAAAATATATCCATCGAGGAAGCCTGGGGTGTACTGAGAAACAGAGGATACCATAATCAATTTGAAGGCGATTGGCAGGTTATCTGGCCGGATAGCGCAATGACCGGGCGGGTCGTAACGGCACAGTACATGCCACTCAGGCCGGACCTTCAGAATCAGGTGAAGGAGCAGGGAAAGGTCGAGAATCGGGCACAAAAAGGCGGTACCAATTCATGGCCGATAGACGTATTGATCCCTGGAGATGTATATGTAGCAGATGGCTACGGTAAAATAGCCGATGGTACGCTGATCGGCGATAACTTAGGCAACTCGATATACGCTAAATCTCAACGCGGTGTGATATTCTACGGTTCAGTAAGAGACCAGGAGGGACTTGAGGAAATCAACGGCTTCAACGCATGGATAAAAGGCCAGGATCCTTCCTTTATCTTTCAGATGATGCTTACCTCGATTAATGCGCCTATTCGTATCGGAAGGGCTACTGTATTGCCGGGCGATGTTGTATTGGCGAAGAAATATGGAACCATTTTTATCCCGGCCCATCTGGTGGAAAATTTGGTACTCACCTCAGAGGTAACAGCATTGCGTGACGAGTTTGGGCACCAGCGCCTCCGTGAAAAAAAGTATCTCGCCGGAGAGATTGACAGCGAGTGGAGCGAAGCCATTAAAAAGGATTTTCTGAATTGGTTAAATAATTACCCCGGTAAATTACCAATGACCAAGAAAGAACTTGACGATTATTTGAAGGAACGTAATTATTAGGCCAATTGGGTACAGAGAAATATTCAACCATTTAACATTTTGATACTATGAAAACTATTTTGCAGGAAATTATCAGTAAGAATAAGGAGCGGGAGCGGATCGCTACGGCAGCCCGTCAGGCGGAAATTGACAGCCCCTCAACAAAGGACAATCGGCGTGATTTTCTTAAGAAGACGGCACTGGGCGGTATTACGCTAACAGGACTAATGGGCATGACCTTTGAAGATACAGTCGCGCAAACAACTTCAAAAGTTCAAAAGGCTTCGAGTCCTTCGGAATTGAAGATTACTGATTTGCGATATGCTGTTACTGCCGTTATGGGTCGTACTGCCATTATTCGCATTGACACCAATCAGGGTGTATATGGTTTGGGTGAAGTTCGTGATGGCGCCGATGTGCGTTACGCCTTGATGTTGAAGAGCCGTATTCTGGGTGAGAATCCTTGCAACGTAGAGAAGATTTTTAAGATCATTAAACAATTTGGCGGACCGGCACGGCAAGCTGGTGGGGTTTGCGCCGTAGAAATGGCATTGTGGGATCTTTGCGGCAAGGCGTACAATGTACCCGCGTGGCAGTTGTTGGGCGGTCGTTACCGCGACGATATCAGAATATATGCAGATACGCCTGAGTCTAGCAGTCCCGAAGAGCAAATGAAGCTTATTAAGTATCGTACGGAGACGCAGGGATACTCCTGGTTAAAGATGGATGTTTCCATTAATGAACTAAAAAATATTCCTGGAGCACTGGTTAACCCTAATATTTTTAAGGAAGGTACAAGCCAATGGCAAGGTGGCTACATGTCGTACGCTAACACCCGACATCCATTTACGGGAATTCAAATCACCGAAAAGGGATTAGAGGAACTGGCAAGAATTGTTGAGAATGTCAGGAACATGGTCGGGTATGAAATTCCGATGTCAACAGATCACTATGGACATATGGATGTGAACAACTGTATCCGGTTAGGTAAGGCGCTAGACAAATACAGATTGGCGTGGTTGGAGGATATGGTGCCATGGCAATATACAGAACAGCACAAGACGATCACAGAGGCACTGGAAACACCAACAACTACCGGGGAAGACGTATTCTTACTCGATAGCTGTCGGGATTTGATTGACCAGCATGCAATTGACATCATCCACCCTGACCTGGTTTCATCCGGTGGCCTTTTGGAGACGAAACGAATAGGGGACTATGCAGAAGAAAAGGGCATTGCCATGGCGATGCACCAGGCCGGAACACCCGTTTCATTCATGGCCAATGTCCATTGTGCTGCTGCTACACAAAACTTCCTGGCACTCGAGCACCATTCAGTGGATGTAACGTGGTGGGAAGGATTGGTGAAGACCACAGACGGAAGGAATTTGATTGACAAAGGTTATGCCAAAGTTCCGCTCACCGCACCCGGGCTAGGAATTGAACTGGTTGACGAGGAAGTGAAAAAGCATCTGCACGCCAGCGATAAGACGTACTTCGCCCCGACAAAAGAGTGGGATGAAAAACGTTCACACGACAGAACTTACAGCTAAGAATTCCAGCATCTCCCCCTATTGCGGAATCAAACTTGATTTCGGGGGGAGATGTTGTTTTATTTGCGCATCGTTATTCCCTGCTGAATAGCGACAAAGTAGTAGTTGAATTGTAACCTGTTCTGAATCATAATCCCGAAGAAGTTTGAAAACTGTCTATTATAGAATATCACTTGGCATCGCGCTTATTTGTTTGGCCACCGCTGTAGGCATAACGCTGGGTTCGACCCTGGCCGATGCAGGTCCTTATATGATCGCATTTTTTACTTTCCTTGGCATTGGGTTCCTCGGGTATCCTAAGCTCAAAGGGTTTGCTTATTCTGTGATGATATTCGCCGCCGTTACTACGGCCTTGTACTATCCAGGTTATCTGGTGGAACTCAATGGATTCAAGCTGGCATCGTTAATTATTCCACTGATCCAGCTGATCATGTTTGGTATGGGCACTGCCATGAGCGTAGGTGATTTTGTTGCCGTGGCGAAAACTCCCAAAGCCGTCGTGATCGGCGTATTGGCGCAGTTTCTGATTATGCCTGTAATCGGCTTTACACTGGCTAACATCAGCGGATTTGCCCCGGAGATCGCTGCCGGAATTATTCTTATCGGCTGCTCGCCAAGTGGTTTGGCATCCAATGTCATGAACTACCTGGCCAAAGCCAATCTTGCACTGTCCATTACAATTACCTCTGTTACTACATTGCTGGCACCATTTGTCACACCCTTGCTCATGAAACTGCTGGCAGGAGCATTTATTGAAATAGATATTATCAAGATGATGTGGGATATTATGAAAATGGTGATTCTGCCGATCGGCGCCGGACTTCTTTTTAATAAATTATTGCGCGGAAAATCACAATGGCTGGATGCAGCCATGCCCTATGTTTCTATGTTCGGCATAGGCTTAATCATCGCGATTATTACGGCGGCTGGCAGAGAAAGTCTTTTGGATATTGGCATACTGCTGTTGGCATTGGTAACAATTCATAATATGGCAGGATATGCCATCGGCTATTGGTTTGCAAGATTGTTCAAAATGAATGAACGCGATTGCCGAACGATTGCTATTGAAGTAGGTATGCAAAATGGAGGTCTTGCCTCCGGGATTGCCAAAGAGATGGGAAAAATTGGAACCGTGGGTCTGGCCCCCGCTGTATTTGGACCTTTAATGAACATCACAGGGTCCATTCTTGCCTCATATTGGCACCGTAGGCCACCGGCAGAATGATTTCTTGAGCGTGTGCGGCGAGTTATTGCCACCCCAATACTTACTGTCAATTCCTATGGATTGTAACCCTCCGCTCTCGTTCAGGTTACATCAGCCGAAGGCATTGTTATCAAATCCAGGTACTTAACATTTGCTCCTTTATGTGAGATTTCGATCTCATAATAGATTTCAGTATGTAATAAAGTAGCTCCTTTTGAAAATCGTGAATGTTGGAAATAGACAGCATAGTCAAAAGGAAATAAAAAAATCCACCACGAAAATAAAGCCCTTATTTACAAAGTTCCTTTCGGCATTATTACACTTTTTGTGAACTATATTTTTGATTGAAATTCACGCTTGATGCCCAGAAAGATTGGGCGATTTAGTTGCGCTTCCGATAGTTGCCGCAAGGGCAACTTTTGATGGATTTTCTATCTGTGGTAATTCCAGTTCAACCGCTATTTATCCCTATTCGACGATGTAAGAGTCCAACGCCCTGCCTAATTCGCTAAAGTATCAATTGCGTTGTATCAATGGCAAAAACTAGCGGAATATGAAACAATATTTTACTATTTTGATTGGAATGCTGTTTGCTGTTCAAGTGGCGGCACAAAAACCCTCGTGTGATAGCGATAGCTATTCCTCTGAGGTTTTGAAGGAAGAACAAATTTCAGAAACCTGCATTAGGTATGAAATTAAAGTTTCGTACGATGGCACGCGGAGCTTCGGACTTTCCCACTATTCGATTGGAATTCCTTGCGGTGAGGTAAAAGATTTCAGCAATTCAGAGAACTGGAAGATGGTGTTTGGTAAAGACCGAACAACAGGAGTTTATGGATTGAAAGTCGATGATATCAGTGGATTCGGTGAAGGTGGAGCAGACAGCTTCACGGTAGAATTCACCTGGTGCTCCAGCAATTCCTGTACAAAGGAACTGGGTGTTGTTGCGTACAAAGCCGGATTGTGTGTCGATTACGATACGTTGTCACACCCCGATGATCCTGATCCAAACCAAACCTGTTCAACCTTATTGGCTTCTTTGCAGAAGAAAAATATAACCTGCTCCGCAAGTAATGACGGTGAAATGCAAGTCATCATTCAGGATGGGCAGGAACCCTTTGTTTATGCATGGTCTAATGGTGCAAGCACATCTGCTACGCAAAATCTGGCCGCCGGAATATATGCTGTGACTATTACAGATGCCAACGGCAATACCCTAACGTTAAGTGAAGAAATTTCTGCTCCTCTTCCCCTCGTCATCACCGAGTCTGTGGTTAATCCTGCATGTAGCGGCCAGAACAACGGATCGATCGTGCTTACGGTGTCGGGTGGAACGGGCGTGTATACATATGCTTGGAGCAATGGTTCAAGTGACCAAAACCAAAGTAATCTCGTCAGTGGATTCTACACTGTAACGGTCACGGATGAAACAGGCTGCTCAGCGACAAAGACAGTTGTGCTTACCAACGGAACACTTATTTCAGCGGAGGTATCACTCGTGCATCCCTCCTGTACTCAAGCCAACGGCAGCATTGATATAACACCGGTTGGTGGTACAGCTCCGTATACGTATTTGTGGAGTACAGGAGCCACCACACAGGATTTGCAGAATGTAGCAGCAGGAAATTACCTCGTAACGATAACAGATGCAGGAGGCTGTTTGACACGGAAAATATATACCCTTAATGTCAACAATACTTTGTCGCTTAGCTTTTCCATTACACCAACAAGTTGTGTTGGCGATAATTCAGGCGCCATTGATCTATCGGTATATGGTGGCACTTCACCTTATACCTTTGCCTGGCTGGATGGCCCGACGACTCAAGATCGATCAGGTTTGACAGTAGGCAGCTATCAGGTAACTGTAACAGATGCAAAAGGATGTTCTGCCCAAT
>JAOUDZ010000164.1 GCA_029858965.1 Cyclobacteriaceae bacterium | reverse complement strand
TGGGAAAGGAAATTTCAGTATGATTGAAATTCTTACGGGCTTCGGGATGCACGAATCGCTAATGATAGATCTTGATGGCGATGGTGACCTCGACATACTTGGCAAGCCTTATACCTGGCAGGCCCCTCGCATTGATATCTGGTTGAATCCAGGCAAAGAGTAATTTAAAAATATGATTTTTGGTGGATGCGTTAGCCCGGCAGGGATTGAATGAAACACACACCGCCGTAAAACGATTGATGCGACTCCTGCAAGAGGCATTTGTATTCAAAGAAATTGTGTAGGAAAGTTTGCGGAAAATGGCGATGTTTCCCCGTCGAAAGTGATATTCCCCGCACAGGATAGTACTTACCTTCACTACGGCTATTATATTGAGTAATAAACAATGAGCAGATCTTTAAATATTTTTGGGCTTATTGCGCTGACGCTGATTCTGGCTGCTGCCTGGATATTTTACTTTCTGAAAGAAGATGTCCCGAAGCTGTACATAAACGAACTTATGGCGAACAACCTATCCTGTTGTCCGGACACGACAGCGGGACGTCCCGAATTTGATGATTGGATTGAGATTTATAATGCAGGAAGAAAGCCTGTTGATATTGGCGGGATGTACTTTTCACAGCATCGTGATAGCCCGTTGGGTTATCGGATTCCAAATACAAATAGTTCGGCTACAACCATTCAACCCGGTGGGTTTCTCCTGGTTTGGGCTGATGGCGACATCGACCAGGGTGAGTTGCACCTGGAATTCAAGCTGTCGCACCGCGGCGAATTTATTGGGCTTTTTTACAATGATGGGCGTACCATTGATACGCTGACCTTCAAGCAGCAAAATGAAAACATATCCTATGGACGTGCTGCAGATGGTGGCAATAACTGGAAAGAGTACGCCTTACCAACGCCCGGTAAATCAAACCAATAACATATTTCGACCTTTGGCTTCTACTTGCTAAAGCAAACAAACTTGAGCGCTATCTAGCTTTAGGTCTGTCATAATTTCTTCTCCTGGTCTCGATTTGCATCTCAATCCCAGTTTTACCGCGTTACCTTCCACGTTTTTGGTAGTCCCCATGATACAAGAAGGGGTTCACCAACAAAACTGGTATTTGCGTTTGAACGCCGCACCACCACCCCTGCAACCGCACGTACAGATGTTGTTTACAGTTTTAGCCAAATCTGCCTATCTTGTGTGCCATTGAATGGTCTAGAATAAAAATCGACCCATTCGCAAACACTTAACGATTTTAATATATATTAATATGATGTGGAGAATTCTTAATCTTTTGTTTTCAGTTCTGCTATTCGCCGCGTGCAGCAAATCAGAAAAAAATAATTTCCTCACTGATAAGGATAACGGTGGAATTTCACTGCCGGAGAAATTTGGTGCAGTCGTAGTAGTCGATACGCTTGGCCGTGGCAGGCACATGGCCATTGGCGACAATGGAGATATTTACCTACACCTCAGCAAACTCAACGGGGAAGGTAAGGGCATCGTTGCACTGCGCGATACATCAGGAGACGGTAGGGCAGATATTGTGAAAGGCTTCTCTGATATTAGCGGTACTGGCATTGAACTGCACAACGGCTATCTATACTATTCAGACAACGTCCGCATATACCGGTCGAAGATGACGCCAGGTAAATTGTTGCCTTCCGACGCACGTGATACACTGGTTACTATGGTAGAAGGCGGCGGGCACGTGGCTAAGCCGTTCACATTCGACAATAAAGGGGGTATGTACGTGAACATCGGTTCCCTTAGCAACTGTTGCGAAATCAATTTGCGGTCGCCGGATTCCAAAGGAGCTGATCCATGTATTGAACTTGAAACCCGAGGAGGCATCTGGAAGTTTGACGATAACACATTGAATCAGGTACAAGACCTCGAACACCGGTACGCTACCGGAATCAGGAATGCTATGGGAATTACATGGAATTCTGATGTTGACAAATTGTTTGCTACGCAGCACGGCAGGGACGACCTGCACCGCTACTGGCCCGCATTTTATACGGAGGATCAGAATACTGAATTACCTTCTGAAATATTTTTTGACCTGGAAAAAGGTGATGATATGGGTTGGCCTTATTGCTACTACGACCACCTGCAGGGCAAGAAACTCACAAACCCGGAGTATGGAGGCAACGGAACAACAGATGACCGGTGTGCAAATGCTAAAATGCCACTTATGGGATTTCCCGGACACTGGGCTCCAAATGATGTATTGATCTATCAAGGTGATCTTTTTCCTGAAAGGTATAAGCATGGTGCCTTCATTGCATTTCACGGCAGCTGGAACAGACTGGGGCATGAACAAGGGGGATTCAAAGTAGTATTCGTTCCGATGAAAGATGGAAAGCCTTCCGGCGACTATGAAGTTTTTGCCGATGGTTTTATTGGGCCGGAACCAATCACCAATAGCGGTGATGCCTTCTTCAGACCGTGTGGTTTAGCCGAAGGGCCTGACGGATCCTTGTATATCTCAGACTCCCAACACGGAAGAATCTGGCGCATCATGTATTTCAAAGACGCCATTCCGAATAATGCTGATGTTCCTCTGTTCCAACCGACCGTAAAAGCGAAAGTTGAAGAAGAACCAGTACCCGAAGAATTGGTTGCCGGTAAGAAGGTGTATGATAATTATTGCGCGGCTTGTCACAGGTCGAACGGAATGGGTGCGCCAGGTATGAACCCACCGCTTACCGGCATCGATCTGGTAACGGGAGATAAGCGTGAGCTGATCAAAATTGTTCTCCAGGGATACAGCCAGCCAACAAAAATAAATGGGGAGTTGTATTCAAACGTGATGCCGTCACATGCCTTCCTGAACGATCAACAAATTTCGGATGTGTTGACTTACGTCCGGAAGAGCTGGGGCAATTCCGCCGATGCCGTTGAGGCGGAGAACGTAGCCACGGTAAGGGGTACTCTTAATCCTTGACAGGTAGATTTCTTGGAACCCATGTTATTGTCCGGAACGCGTGCCTGACCGGCGTGGGTTCGCTAAAGTGATGGTTGATGATCAGCCATAGAAACCAACACCATGGGCCATCAACCCGGCTAACAATGGGATGATAAAAAGCAGGAGCAGCTCAAAACGCAACATCCAGAATACAGACCTTGGAATTTCCACGATCTCTGCGGGATTTCCCTTCCTGTTTTTGATGAAGAATACGGTAGGATGGATAGACAGCAATCCGACAATGACGAACAAGGTTAGTTTGGTCTGAAAGATCCAGTTCTTGCTGTAGAATATTGCGGGTTTTCCAATGCTACCTAACCATAACGTCAACGCTGCTGCCACCAGGATAATGGCTGCGATTCCATAGACAGCATCAATCCTTGACAACCGGGTAACCTCGGCTCGCGTCAGTTCTTTTTCCAGGAGCAAATGCTCTGAAACCAATGAAGATACAATCGCAAAAATGCTGACGAAATGTAAATAGCGCAAAGTAATTTCTAAAGCCATCGTTAACATGGTTTTAATGAATCTCATTCAAAACATTAATGTAATAAATAATCCAATCGTTCCAGCGCAAGCGCGTGCAAGGATCACAAGTATGAAACTGCGACGCGCCAGTAGGCAAATCCTTCAATTCTGCATATTTTTATATACCGATACCAAACACCCTGCAGTAAAATTCAGATAAGGACATGTTCTTAGCGCAAACAGTAAAACGATGACTTATTCCAAGATACTAATCGCCGTGGATAACAGCACGTTTTCATTCGCGGCGGCAAAAGTAGGGTTTGACCTGGCGCGACAGCTGCAGGCAAAAGTCGCGCTGGTATTCGTCGCCAACAAAGCGCGGATAATGCATAATGCTGATGCCGGTATACTCCCGGAAGAAGCCATGGTAATGCTGCGACAGGAAGCTAAATCCACCCTTGAAAAATTAACCGCATTGTATGCGGCGCAAGATGTCGTGACGTTTATGCCTGAAGACGAACCCGCTGACGGCATAATTAAAACGGCCGAAAGTTGGGGTGCAGATCTGATGGTAATGGGTACGCATGGCAGGACAGGGTTAATGCATTTGCTGTTGGGCAGTGTAGCTGAGCAGGTTTTACGGCACTCGAAAATTCCAACCGTGGTGGTACCATCTAAATAGAGAAAAGGACTCCAGGTAATACTGAAGCAATGCAGACGTTGCCGTTATTGGTTCACGCAAAAGCCGCCAAACATTAGCCTTCAGATAACTCCATGTTGTATGTTTGTGATTGCAGATTGGTCCATAATCTCCGCGAAACGCTGCGCAATTCTTTGCGGTCTACTGCGCTTAGGTATTCCATGGCGAGAGCCAAGGCTAAAAAAGGTCCTCCCGGATATGGCTAAAAATAGGTTGCCTTTTCCGGATAAAATCGATTTTGGACTGATCCAAATCGGCTACCAATAATTCTTCCTGATCCTCAGATGCGGATGCAACCAAGACGCCATGAGGATCGGCTATTCTGCTGTTGCCACAAAAAGTAAAACCGCATTCAGTTCCTACTCTGTTCACGCCTACAACGTAACATTGATTCTCAATGGCCCTTGCTTTTGTAAGTATATTCCAATGTTCGACACGCGGAAAAGGCCATGCCGTTGGTACGATCAAAACAGTTGCACCTTTCTTTGCAAGATACCGGGCGAACTCTGGGAAACGCAAGTCATAACAAATAAGCAATCCGATGCGGAAACCCATAAAATCAAATAGTACGGGTTCATTGCCGGGCGTAAATACGCCTTCGCCGTTGGGCGTATACAAATGAATTTTTCTGTAGTTGGCGATTACCGCTCCACGTTTGTCAATGGCAACCGTGGAGTTGTAAATGTGGGATGCTGACTTTTCCGTAATACCTGCAATGACTGCAATTTCATTTGCGGATGCGGCCTGCTTCAAATGGCTAAGCGGCAATCCATTCTCATAAGATGAGGCGATCGAAGACATGTTCTCCAAATCGTATCCCGTGTCCGATAACTCTGGAAAAACGATCAGGTCGGCATTTTGCGACTTGGCCTTTTTTACATTGTCCAAGTAATCCTGAATATTGTCATTCACGCTTCCGGGAACGCACTTTTTTTGAGATATCGCTACTCTCATAGCTTTAAAAGTTTAAACCTAAGATCATCCTGCTCAACCATTTTTAGTCTACGGTAATTTGTTCAAAATAAAAAACTCCGTTCTTATTGCCGATTACGATATCCAGTAGCCCGTCTTTATTTACATCCTCGGCCACGAATTGAATACCTACACCTGACGTATCATCGATGAGGTGACGTACCCATACCGGCTTGTTTTTTCCATTCTTCAACAACTCAAACCAGTACAATACGGCAGGTTCCATTCCGCCCGGACCTTTACCCTGGTGCGCAAAGAACCGTTTGCCTGTAATCAGGTCCGGCAAGCCGTCCTGGTTTACGTCTTCCAACACCAGACTGTGTACCTCGGAAAATGTGCTGTCGATCGTATGGGGGATGAAATAACTATTCTTATTTTCATCAAATACCTGTTCATGCCACCACAATCCGTAGTCGTGCGCCGAAGATGTGACAACATCATTATCGCCATCTCCATCGAAATCGTAGGGTAGCATTTGGGCGCATGATTGGCCCAAATCTGCAGGGTGCCATTTCCAGGGAGATACTTTCATATCTTCAGGTGCCTCCCACCAACCTCCCCTGATCATTACGTCATTAATGCCATCACCATTGATATCACCCCAACCCAGACCGTGTGAAAACATACCAACACCATCGGCATTTTGAATGCTGATGGGTGTACGTTTCCAGGTTACTTTCTTTGCTTTAACCGATGCGCTGTACCACGCCAGCTGCCCAAGTTTTTCATTTCCAAAAACCAAATCCATTTTTCCATCACTGTCGATGTCCACCATCATTGGGGATTCATTCGAGGCTACAGAATCAATCAGGTTTCTTTTCCAAAGTATAGCTGCGCCTGCAGGGTTTTCAAACCAATACACTTCCGTGCCCGGGAAATCGAAGCATATCAGATCAATCCATCCATCCTGGTTAACATCGGTTGAGAAATTGAGAAACGAATCGCTATAACCTTTGGTATAGTCGAACTTCTTGTGCTTCCAGATATCATGCGCTTTCCAGTCAGGGGCCTCAAACCAGCGGGCGCCTGCGATGATGTCTGTCTTTCCATCCTTATTCACATCCCCCACAGTGGCAGCTTCGGTATAAAACTCGTCCCAGAGGTGAAATTTTTTAAAATGCACATCCGTACCGGCGGTCTGTGCCGCGCTCACCAACGGACACAGGAGCACATACATCCACAATCTATTAGCGATCAGATACATTTTTGGTTCCCGGTTTTTCATCTTCCTGTATTATGACCTATTGATATCGAATACATGTTGCCTCGGGATACTGAATTTACCAATTCAAAACATAAGTAAGCAAGTCATTAAATTCCTGCTGTGAAAGCGTAGTGCCAAAGTAGTCGGGCATGATGGTATAACGGGATGGTTCCTGCATAGCAATATTGGCTTTAGGAATAGAAAATTCCTTTCCCGTTAAATCACCAAATATCAGTACTTCACCTTGCTCCCTTCGATACAATCCGGTGAG
>JAOUDZ010000058.1 GCA_029858965.1 Cyclobacteriaceae bacterium | reverse complement strand
TGTGTTTTGAGGATAAACCCTATTTTAAAGCAAGAATCAATTTCCATGTACCGGCATAAATGATAAATGCCAATGCATTACCACGCATTGGCATCTACCACTCTTTTGTATGTTTATTATGCTTTTTCTGTTGGTTCAGCCGATGGCGCTTCATTTGCTGGGGCTTCGCTTTTCGGCGTTTCAGTTTCGCTTGCAATAGGTGCTTCTTCGGCCACAATTGGTGCTTCACTTTCAGCTACGGGTTCTGCAACCTCCTCAACCGGAGGCTGGGCGGCAAGCTCAGCTTTCTTGCGAATTGCCTCTGCACGCGCTTCCTTAATCTTAGTCTCCGCAGCTTTCCGTTCCTTGGCGGTAGCATCCTTGGATTGAGATGCTTTGTCGCGTTTCGCTTCGATTTTAGCTTCCTTGGCTTTAAGCCACTCGTCTAATTTGGCATCGGCTTGTTCTTGGGTCAGTGCTCCTTTAATAACACCAATCTGCAAATGCTTCTTCATCATGACACCCCGGTACGAAAGCATAGCTTTTACCGTATCCGATGGCTGGGCACCATTCATTAGCCATTTGAATGCTTTTTCATCATTCAGGACAATGGATGCCGGTACAGTGAGAGGATTATAGGTCCCGATTTTTTCAATAAAACGCCCATCACGTGGAGCTCTGGCGTCGGCTACGACTACATCGTACAATGCCAGCTTTTTGCGGCCTCTGCGGGCCAATCTGATTTTAACCATTGTTGTTTTAGTTTAAAATGCTGTGGAACTCGTCCGTTTTTTTTAAAGACCGCAAAGTTATGGGAATTTTCCGGTTTGGCAATCACTACCCTTAGGAGTAGCAAATATTGAATAAGAGACTAAAATATTCGTTTAAGCGAGTATCCGATTTTTATATCTTGAACCACTTCCCTACATTTGTTTGCTTTCAATATACATCATGGACAATTATTCTTACATCTCCAATGCTGATGTTGGTTATCTGGACCAGCTCTATCTGGATTATAAAAAAGACCCATCATTAGTTGATGCTTCATGGCAGAAGTTTTTTGAGGGCTATGATTTCTCTGCTCAGCGATATGGTGAAAATGGCCACAGTGCCCTTGTTGATGATTCTCTACTGCAAAAAGAAACTCGCGCCAGGACCCTGATCTTCGTCTATCGCTCTTTTGGCCATTTGAAATCCAAGACAAATCCTGTTCGGGAGAGAAGGAACCATAATGTGAACTTCGATCACAAAAGCGTCGGACTTACGGATGCCGATTTGGATGTAGAGTTTGAAGTTGGTGCTGAAATTGGAATGGGTCGTGCCAGTTTGCGGAAGATAATAGAAAAGTTGCAGGCCGTCTACCTTGGTCCCATCGGCTATGAATACAATTTTATTCGAAATGATGTTGTCCGTCAGTGGTTTTTTAATAAGTGTGAACAGGAATACTTTACATACAATCCTAGCATTGAAGAAAAAAAAGGAATTCTCACCAAGCTTAATGAGGCTGTAGTTTTTGAGAACTTCTTGCATACGAAGTTTTTGGGACAAAAGCGTTTTTCATTGGAAGGTGGGGAGAATACCATACCAGCACTTCAAACCATTGTCAATAAGGCTGCAGAACTTGACGTAAAGGAAGTCGTTATAGGAATGGCTCACCGGGGGAGACTAAATGTCCTCTCCAACATCCTTGGAAAAACATATGAGCAAATTTTTACAGAGTTTGAAGGAAACGTAAGCCCTGAGCAAACTATGGGGGATGGCGATGTGAAATATCATTTAGGCTATTCAAGTCATATCAACACGCCTTCCGGAAAAGAAGTATACCTGAAACTAACGCCAAATCCTTCACACCTGGAGGCGGTAGATCCACTGGTGATCGGGTACACACGTGGTCAGATTGATGACGAATATAATGGGGATCTAACGAAAGCCATGGCCATACTCATCCATGGAGATGCCGCTGTTGCCGGACAAGGAATCTTATATGAATTGTTGCAAATGTCAGGATTGCCAGGCTACACAACCGGGGGTACGATTCATTTTGTAATCAACAATCAGGTAGGTTTTACCACAGACTATGACGACGCGCGAACAAGTATTTACTGCACGGACCTGGCCAAGATTGTAGACGCACCAGTATTGCATGTAAATGGTGATGATGCCGAAGCGGTAAGCTTTGCCTCCAAGTTAGCGGTAGAATATCGCCAGAAATTCGGGCAGGATATCTTTATCGATTTGTTGTGCTACCGCAGACACGGCCACAATGAAAGTGATGAGCCAAAATTCACGCAGCCAAAACTTTACAACATTATTGCGAAGCATGAAAACCCTCGAGAAATATATGTGAAGAAACTCGTGGAACGCGGTGATGTCGATGCAGCGTTGGCTGGCGAAATGGATAAGAATTTTAGGAATCAATTGCAGGACCGGCTCAATGAAGTAAAACAAAAACCACTTCCGTACAAGCCACAAAAAATGGAAGAGGAGTGGGAACAAATGCGATGGGCTACGCCGACTGACTTCCATAAATCGCCCGAAACAAGTATAGAGGAGAGCGTCATAGAAAAGGTTGGTAAAGCACTAACTACTATTCCGAATGGATTCAAGCCGCTTAAGCAGATTGAAAAACTTCTGAAAGATAGAACTACAGCTTTTTTTGAAAATAAAGTGTTGGGGTGGGCCGAAGCAGAGTTGCTGGCCTATGGGTCTTTGTTGCTCGACAAGACGCCTGTACGCATGTCAGGTCAGGATGTAAGAAGAGGTACATTCTCTCATCGTCATGCCTATTTCTTCGATGCGAATACCAATGAACCCTATTGTGGTTTGAATATGATTGACAACAGCCAACCAAAATTCAATATATATAACTCACTTCTTTCCGAATTTGGAGTCTTGGGATTTGAATACGGCTATGCAATGTCATCTCCGCGTGCCCTAGTTTTGTGGGAAGCGCAGTTTGGTGATTTCGTTAACGGAGCACAGGTTATTATTGATCAGTTTATATCCAGCGCTGAATCAAAATGGCAGCTCATGAACGGGTTGGTCATGTTGCTCCCGCATGGGTACGAAGGTCAGGGGCCTGAGCATTCGAGCTGCCGTCCGGAAAGATTCCTGCAACTTTCTGCTGAGTATAATATGATTGTGGCAAATCCCACAACACCGGCTAACTTTTTTCATTTGTTGAGGAGGCAGGTAGCGTGGCCGTTCCGGAAGCCTTGCATTGTCTTTTCGCCAAAATCGCTGCTGAGACACCCTGCTGTTTTGTCCCCAATAAAGGATTTTACCGCGGGTTCTTTCTCAGAGGTTATAGATGATCCGACCGTTTCCGCTAAGCAAGTAAAACGTGTCATACTGTGCTCCGGTAAGATATACTACGATCTGGCTGAGGTACAACATAAGAAAAAGGTAAAGGATATAGCCATTGTTCGAATGGAACAATTGCATCCATTCCCGGAGGAACAACTCAAAAATGTTCTGAAGAAGTATAAAGATCCTCAACTTGTCTGGGTGCAGGAAGAACCCTCCAATATGGGATGCTTGTCTTTTATTCTTCGAATGATGCCAACATATAACCTAGAAGTTGTCTCCCGAAAAGCAAGTGCTTCCCCGGCGACGGGCTACTCAAAAATTCATAAGCTTGAGCAGGAAAAGATCGTTAACAAAGCTTTGAATTTAAAATGATTTGAAAAAAACCGAATATTGAATCTACCACACCAGCAGCGTTCTATCATAAAATACTAATCAAACAACTGAATGGCTATTCAAATTAATGTGCCCACCGTGGGCGAGTCAATAACAGAAGTAACTGTAGCCAACTGGCTCAAAAAAGACGGTGATCTGGTTAAGCTTGACGAGGTTATTGCAGAACTGGAATCGGATAAAGCAACTTTCGAACTCACGGCACCAAGCGAAGGGGTGCTGAGAATAATCAAACAGCAAGGCGCTACTGTTCCCATCGGAGAATTGCTTTGTGAGATTGAGCCTTCAGTAGAGGAAGATAAACACCGCGCATCAGTGCCAAATTCAAAAGCAACGGCTTCAACAGCATCAGCGAAATCAACTGGCGGAATAAAGGAAATGAGAGTCCCGGCCGTTGGTGAGTCGATCACAGAAGTAACTATTTCAGCATGGCTGAAGAAGGATGGGGATACTGTCAGGCTCGATGAAATTATTGCTGAAGTTGAATCGGATAAGGCTACATTCGAATTACCCGCTGAGGCAACAGGTATACTCCGGATTGTCGCAAAGGAATCCGAAACATTGCCCATTGGCGGACTGATTTGTAAGATTGAGATTACAGATGCGCCTGCGGTGGCTTCGTCGCCTGCGCCGGCAGCTGTACAGGATGCAGTCTCCAATAGCGCTAGGGATGCTTCCTATGCTGCGGGCCATCCATCACCAGCCGCCGCCAAAATACTGGCCGAAAAAGGGGTTTCAGCAAGCCAGGTTAAAGGCACCGGCGTGGATGGAAGGATAACAAAAGAGGATGCACAAAAAGCGCAACCTTCATCGCCGATGAAACCTGTGGAAGCCAAAACATTAGTTTCATCCGCTCATGGCCCTGAAGGTGGCCGACAGGTAAGAAATGAAAAGATGACCTCACTCAGGAGGACCATTGCAAAGAGATTGGTGGCCGTTAAAAATGAAACGGCCATGCTTACTACATTCAATGAAGTTGACATGAAACCTGTTATGGACCTTCGCTCAAGATACAAGGAGCAATTCAAGGAAAAATATGGAGTTGGTTTAGGGTTCATGTCGTTTTTCACGAAAGCCGTTTGCGCAGCACTTCAGGAATTCCCTGCAGTAAATGCCTCGGTAAATGGGGATGAAATTATTTATCATGATTACTGCGATATTTCCATTGCCGTTTCTACCCCTCGTGGTTTGGTCGTTCCGGTTATCCGAAATGCTGAGTCACTTTCATTCAACCAAATCGAAAGTGAAGTAGTGCGGCTGGCTACAAAAGGAAGAGAGGGTAAATTGTCGATTGAAGAAATGACGGGAGGAACATTTTCCATTACAAATGGCGGTGTATTTGGATCAATGCTGTCAACGCCTATACTGAATCCGCCCCAATCTGCCATTTTGGGGATGCATAATATTGTGGAACGGCCTATTGCCAGGAAAGGTGAAGTCATGGTAAGACCTATTATGTATCTGGCGCTTTCATATGATCACCGCATCGTGGATGGGCGGGAGTCTGTAAGCTTCCTTGTTCGCGTTAAGGAAATGCTGGAAGACCCGGGAAGACTAATTCTGGGGATATAAATTCGCGATTGAACATAGAACAGTTTCCAACATAATCATTCTGTCAAATAAATAATCATGCAATACAACGTCATAGTTATAGGTTCTGGACCTGGTGGATATGTGGCGGCGATCCGCTGCGCACAACTTGGGTTTAAAACGGCAATCATTGAAAAGTACAATACCCTTGGGGGTACGTGCTTGAATGTTGGCTGTATACCCTCCAAAGCGTTGCTTGACTCTTCGGAACATTTTGTAAATGCGAAAAATCATTTCAAAGAGCATGGAATAGATATTCCTTCACCAAAAGTGAACTTCACACAAATGATCAAAAGAAAAGAGGGGGTAGTGAAATCAAACGTTGATGGTATTGCCTACCTGATGAAAAAGAATAAGATCGAAGTTTATCAGGGAGTTGGTGCTTTTGTGGATAATAAAACGATCAAGGTTACGGCGACTGACGGTAAGGTAACCACCATCACGACAGACAAAATAATCATCGCCACCGGATCAAAACCAACGCCGCTTCCATTCGCACCGTTTGACAAGAAAAGGATTATCTCAAGTACAGAATCCCTGGCGTTAAAGGAAGTCCCAAAGCGTTTGATTGTTGTCGGTGGCGGTGTAATCGGAATGGAACTCGGCTCCGTGTATGCCAGGCTTGGCTCCAAAGTGATCGTGGTAGAGTTTCTGGAAAGTCTTATCCCTACAATGGATGGGACCATGGGGAAGGAATTGCTCAAGGCAACGAAGAAACTGGATATGGAATTCTATCTTGGCCACAAGGTGACTTCGCTGAAAAATAACGGCAGGGAAGTAATCCTCAAAGCTGAGGGCAAGGATGGAAAGACTCTTGAGTTGAAAGGGGATTACTGCCTGGTAAGCATTGGTCGCAGGCCTTATACGGATGGTCTTGCGCTTGATAAAGTTGGCATAGAAACGGTGAAAGGACAAATTCCTGTGGATGATCATCTTAAGACAAAAGCAGATAACATTTATGCAATAGGTGATGTGGTACGCGGTCCTATGCTGGCGCACAAAGCCGAAGAAGAGGGCGTATATGTGGCAGAACAAATGGATGGCCAAAAACCGCATATCAACTACCTTCTTATTCCGGGCGTAGTGTATACCTGGCCGGAGGTGGCTAGCGTTGGTTACACAGAAGAACAGCTTAAAGAACAGGGAAGAGGCTATAAGACTGGAAGCTTTCCGTACAAAGCCCTTGGAAGAGCGCGCGCCAGCATGGATACGGATGGCTTGGTTAAAGTACTGGCGGATAAACAAACCGACGAAATCCTGGGCATGCACATCATCGGCGCGCGTGCCGCTGATATGATTGCGGCCGGTGTTACCGCGATGGAATTCAGGGCATCTGCCGAAGATATCTCCAGGATGTCGCACGCACATCCAACGTACATGGAAGCCGTGAAGGAAGCCTGCCTGGCAGCTACTGCGAATAGGCCTTTGCACATGTAGCCCATTGGATCAAAAACTTATACCCAATTTTCAACTCAATTTGTTCGCGTTAATGCGCGCTGAAAAGTAGACGTCCGTCATTGTGGGCTCGCTGCTTTTCGCAAGTAGTATTGCACAGCGGACCTTATGAGTAGGGCGATTACCAGCGGGATAAGTGCAGCGTTCAGTTGTTGGGGGAGTATCCGCCAAAACAATAACAGCATTGCCTGGGCAATGGCGATCGCAAAGAAATACTTCCTGAGCCATGCCGGCTTTTTAACAAATGCAAAAACGGCAATGAGGTGAGTCGGCAATGCCCAGAGCATATTGAGGTTCTTTGCTGATGCATGATGATCGGTGAAGAACCACAAGAAAAATAATGAACCGCCTACTACACCGGCACTGCCAAACAAAATTACATCGAACGCCGTGGATAATTTATTTCTTTTGAAATCCCAAATACTAATTGCAAGAGCAACCAACATAACAAACCCAAAAACGTATATAGGGTGTGGCGGTCCTTCCGGAATCTCTTCATCGCGTGACTCGTAGATGCTTATCTTTTCTTTTACGAGTGGAATCCAAGTGCCATTTTGTATTATGGTAGCATGATCAAAACCAGATTCGACGTAGTCGGGGAGAAACATGTATTCTGATGGTGTCGCTACCTTGTCAATGGGAAGGCCCAACCCGATATCAATGCCAAGATCACCCCAGGGCTGATGCTTCAGGTAAATGTCGGTGAGTTCGCGAATCGTATACCGGGTGGTGACATAAGAGCCATCAAACGTAACATCTTCACCGAGCACTGTACTGATGACATCGCGTATTTTTGTCGCGCAGTTATTATAAAAGTAATCGTATCGGTAATGCTCGTTTTCCGGCAATCTGTTCCATTGCAGGTAATCGTATAATTTTTGCTTTTGGGGTTCCGTTAAATTCAATACCTGCTCATGGACCTTCCTGTTGTAATAAATGTAGAAACTTTGAAATTGCTGGTAATCATTGACGCCCAGTTTATAGTAGAGATATCCTCGCGCAAAATTCAAATAGAAGTTTGGCTGATTGAAATCAAAAATACCGTAGTTGTAGGCCTCATCAATATGCAGGACTGGGTCATAGACCCTATAGGCGCTATGACCAAATGCGGAATACAATTCACCCTGAAAAGGACCGCATGTAATCACAGAAATAGTGGCGTGCTCAGAAAGCTTTTGCGCAAAAGTGCTTGTGACCAAAAAACTTATGAGGAAGATCAAGACTATTCTTTTCATGCAAAGGATATATCGGCTACAAGATATGAACCTCCTTCTATTTTTTTAAGACTTTGGAGAATTACCGGCAACCAGTATGCATTTTCAAGTAAAACGATACAGTTGAACGTTGAAGGGGATGTGATTTTATGGTTACTTTGTTGCGGATCAAAGAAAGGTACATGAAGGTTAACGCCCACGATAACTTCAATATTATTTCAAAGAGTTCGCTTGCGCGCGTGAAAAATGCTACCCGTATTCTTTCCAGCTATCATCTTTCACGCTTGTCAGGCAAGGCCAGCATAAAGGGCATGCCAATCAGCGTTTCCTTCGAGCCAACGACCTCCTGTAATCTTCGTTGCCCGGAGTGCCCGAGTGGATTGCGTGCTTTCACCCGCCCAACAGGGATGCTAAATCAAGGTTTATTCCAGGACGTAATTAATCAACTAGCCTCCACACTGAGCTACTTAACCTTTTATTTTCAAGGTGAACCTTTTCTTCATCCTCAGTTTTTGGAAATGGTTAACTATGCATCTAAGAAAGGAATTTATACGGCAACCTCAACGAACGGTCATTACCTGCAGGAAGATACAGCCAAAAATACGGTTACTTCTTCTTTGGATCGACTGATTATATCTATCGACGGCACGTCACAGGATTCTTATCAGTCGTATCGCATAGGAGGTTCACTTGACAAGGTGATTGAGGGAACTAAGAATATCACGCGCTGGAAAAAGGAGTTAAAATCAAGAACGCCACACGTCATCTTTCAGTTTCTCGTGGTGAAACCCAATGAGCACCAAATCCAGGAAGTTTACGCGTTAGCGAAGGAATTGGGAGTTGATCAGGTAGCGCTTAAAACAGCGCAGATTTATGACTATGCACAAGGCTCTGAATTAATACCAACGCAAGATCAGTATTCCCGATACAGGAGAACAAAGCAGGGCACATACGAGATCAAGAATAAGCTGCGCAATGAATGCTGGAAAATGTGGCACAGTTGTGTTATCACCTGGGATGGTAAAGTAGTGCCGTGTTGCTTTGATAAAGATGCACACTTTGTATTGGGCGATTTGAATAAGAACTCATTCAAGGAAATCTGGTCAGGCGAAAAGTACAATGAATTCAGGGCTTCCTTACTTCATTCAAGAAGTGAAATAGAGATTTGTAAAAATTGTACAGAAGGAACCAAAGTGTGGGCCTAGCAATCTTCCACCTTACGGAAATGTGAACTAGTGCCCGGCTTTTTTTATCTGTTCTTCAATTTTTTGAATATCAAGGGTACCGCATTTTCCGCACCCTGTCGCACAGCCCGATTTAGCCTGAAAACTCAGATAGATCAACCGACCAACATATCCCAGTGATCCCAGAAAAATTATACTTACTATAATCTGCTGTACCATAAAGTAAAACTACGCATTCAGTTTCATTAACATGGTAGAGGGTCAAAAAATTTCAAATAAAGCATCGAATGCCGCCGAGGAAAGCATTAGTGGACAAAAACCCTTCAAATTGTAAATTTCAAGGCGGAATTGCCTGCCGGAACGCCCCAGGGATGCCCAACGAAGGACCCGCAATGATGAAGCGTCATCCGTTGGAAGCAAAAAAAGAGCCCTTCATTCCGAAGGGCTCTTTTAACAGTAAATATGGTTAACAAGTACTACTTCTTATCGTTGACTTCTTCATATTCCACATCCGACACATCACCTGCATCAGCAGAAGGACCGCCGGCATCTTGCGCAGGGCCACCTGCATCAGGTCCAGGCCCGGAAGCGCCGCCATCACCAGAAGCTTGATACATTTCAGCGGAGGCAGCTTGCCATGCGGCATTAAGCGTATTCATTGCCGTATCAATACCCGCCAAATCCTGGCTGGTATGTGCTGCTTTAAGCTTACCCAAGGCATCGTTGATGGCAGTCTTATTTCCTTCTGAAAGCTTTTCTCCATATTCTTTCAGCTGCTTTTCAGTTTGGAAGATGAGCGAATCCGCCTGGTTGATTTTCTCCGCCGTTTCCTTGGCCTTCTTGTCAACTTCAGCATTAGCTTGCGCTTCCTGCTTCATCTTTTGAATCTCAGCATCCGTTAATCCGGAAGAGGCTTCAATCCTGATTTTTTGTTCTTTGCCTGTTCCTTTATCCTTAGCCGACACATGAAGAATACCGTTCGCATCAATATCGAAAGTAACTTCAATCTGAGGTAAGCCACGTGGTGCAGGGGGAATTCCATCAAGGTGGAATCGACCAATGGTTCTGTTGTCTTTTGCCATTGGGCGCTCTCCTTGCAAAACGTGTATCTCTACGGATGGTTGATTATCCGAGGCCGTAGAAAAAACTTCTGATTTCTTGGATGGAATCGTTGTGTTCGATTCAATTAGCTTAGTAAACACCCCGCCCATCGTTTCAATGCCAAGTGAAAGCGGTGTTACATCCAGTAAAAGGACATCTTTTACTTCACCAGTTAAGACGCCACCCTGGATGGCAGCCCCAATCGCAACAACTTCATCCGGATTTACACCTTTTGAAGGTTTCTTGCCAAAGAATTTTTCTACTTCTTCTACTATACGAGGTATCCGTGTCGAACCACCTACCAGAATTACTTCATCAATTTGCGACACATCGACGCCTGCATCGGCAACAGCTTTACGGCATGGTTCTAATGTTCTCCGAACAAGGTCATCCACCAGCTGTTCAAACTTCGCGCGGCTGATTTTCTTCACCAGGTGCTTGGGCACACCATCCACAGAAGTAACATAAGGCAAGTTCACCTCAGTCTCCATGGAACTGGATAATTCAATCTTGGCCTTTTCAGAAGCCTCCTTCAGGCGCTGAAGTGCCATTGGGTCTTTGCGCAAGTCAACATTTTCTTCTTTCTGGAATTCTTCCGCAAGCCAGTTCATAATACGCATATCGAAATCGTCACCACCCAAGTGTACATCACCGTTGGTGGATTTTACTTCAAACACACCCTCACCAAGTTCCAGTACGGAAATATCGAATGTACCACCACCCAAATCGTAAACTGCGATTTTCATGTCGTGGTTTTTCTTGTCAAGGCCATATGCCAACGCTGCCGCAGTTGGTTCGTTGATGATTCGCTTAACATCCAGACCAGCTATCTGCCCTGCTTCTTTGGTAGCTTGACGCTCCGCGTCGTTGAAGTAGGCCGGAACGGTTATCACAGCCTCTGTGACGGTTGTACCAAGGTAATCTTCCGCTGTGCTCTTCATCTTCTGAAGGATCATAGCAGAAATTTCCTGCGGCGTATACAGACGATCGCCTATGCGAACGCGTACAGTATTATTGTTACCTGATTCTATCTGGTAAGATACAATCTTCTTTTCTGAAGTCACTTCATTGAAGTTTTTCCCCATGAAGCGCTTAATAGATGATACCGTGTTCTGCGGGTTGGTAATGGCCTGCCGTTTTGCAGGATCACCAACCTTGCGCTCACCTTTTCCACCGTCCAAAAATGCAACAATGGACGGCGTGGTTCTGCGACCTTCACTATTTGCAATCACCACAGGTTCGCTGCCTTCCATCACGGATACGCATGAATTGGTGGTTCCTAAGTCTATTCCAATAATCTTTCCCATATCTTGAGTGTTTTGAGTTCTAACGTAAAACCATCTCTTCAATGGTTATGCCAAGGGGGATTTGGGAAAACAAAAGTGACACAATGACAGAAAAAGCCACCATTATGCGTCTTGGATGATCGCTTTGTCAAGAATTATAGTTGTATTGTGCCTTGTTTTTTAGGTTGTCAGCCAAATACCGAATACCCGACAAACACAGTTGTGCAGGAAAATCGTGCTTTTCTAATGACAGGCCTATCTCAAAGGCAATTCGTTGACCCTTTCGGGTTATTGCGACCAGGTCGTAGGACTCCTGTCCCACCGGTGTTCCCTCAATTTTGATAGCAGAGATTCCTGCAATTTTTCCCCATCGCTGGCAGCCATGTTTGCCACTACATTTTTGATCTTTCTCATTCCAGGTATTATCGTATGGACATCATCGTTGGCAAGGATAAACCGAAGTGCCATTTCAGGCATTGTCATGCCCTTAGGGATTAGAGGTTTTAAGGCGTCTGCATGCTCAACACTTGCAATGAGATTTTCCGGAACAAAATATGTAGATCTCCAATCCTCTTTGGGAAAAGTAGTGTCTTTGGTCATCGTGCCGGTGAGGGTTCCTTCATCAAAGGGTACACGGGCAATTACACCAATGTCAAGCTTTCGACATAAAGGGAAGAGATTATCTTCCGGAGCCTGATCGAAAATATTATAAATGACCTGAACAGTGTCAATCAATCCCGTTTCCAGCGCATTTACTACATTGTCGGGTTCCCACCGGTTTACGCTAATGCCGAAATGCTGCACCTTGCCATCTTTCTTGAGTTTTTCAATTCCCTTTTTCCAATCGTCCTGATCAGACCAGCTATCATCCCATACGTGGAACTGTTGCAGATCTATACGCTCCAATTGAAGGTTCTTGAGACTTTTTTCAGTGTATTCTACAATGTGTGCGGCCGGATAACAGTCTTCTAATTTATAGTCAGGCTTAGCGGGCCATTTGAAATTCTTTGCCGGAATTTTTGTGGCACAATACAATTTTTTGTCGGTGTTTCGCTTGAGTAATTGACCAAGAATCTGCTCACTTTTCCCAGCGGCGTATGCCCAGGCCGTATCATAAAAGTTACAGCCCAATGCGACGGCCCGATCCAATGATTCTTCAATCTCCTTTTGATCTGACCCTGTCCATCCGGCCAATCCCCACATACCATATCCGATCTCACTTACTTCCCAATTGGTTCTTCCAAATCTTCTCTTTTGCATAGTTTCTAAACGTTATTGGTTAAGTTACTCTTCTAAATCATTTGAATTTTTTTTAAATATAACGACTTTAATTGTTCCGGTTATACAGTCGCGTTTGTGTTCCTGTCCATTCGCTACGGTTTAAAATCTCGGTCGAATATCGTACCTGTTACCATGAAAGGATTTCGGATTTTTTCATTGATTTATATATCTATATGTGGTGATTTGTATGTCCATTGGGTATCCCAGATAGGTGATCTGCTACCTGATTAGGCGATTCACATCATTTCGTCATTACGATTGCCTATGCTGATTGCGCCACATAATATTCAGATTCAGATCGGTATTCTTTTGGTCAGCAAAGCGCATCTGACATTGAGCTGGAACATTTTGAACTAAATATCTGAGTACATTATCTGATTATTAGTTTTCCGGATCATTCTACAGAGCACATTTTTTTTACCTTTGCGCCCATTATAACAAAGTCCGATTACTACCCAATGACCTTAGCGCAGGAAATAGAGAAACGAAGAACGTTCGGAATTATCAGTCACCCGGATGCCGGAAAAACAACCCTCACGGAAAAGCTTTTGCTTTTTGGTGGAGCAATTCAAAAGGCGGGGGCTGTAAAGTCCAGTAAAATCAAGGACCATGCACGCTCCGATTGGATGGAGATAGAGAAGCAAAGGGGTATTTCCGTGGCTACCTCCGTAATGGGTTTTAATTACAAAGATGTTAAGATCAATTTGCTGGACACCCCCGGTCACCAGGACTTTGCGGAAGATACGTATCGTACGCTTACTGCGGTGGACAGTGTAATTCTGGTCATAGATTGCGTAAAAGGCGTTGAGATTCAAACGGAAAAATTGATGGAAGTGTGCCGTATGCGGAATACGCCCGTGATTTGTTTTATCAACAAACTGGATCGTGAAGGACGTGATCCATTTGAGTTGTTGGATGAGATTGAAGAAAAACTCAGCATCAAGGTTCGGCCATTGAGTTGGCCCATCAGCATGGGGAAAACGTTCAAGGGCGTCTATAATCTGTACGAAAAAAGCCTTCACCTGTTTACCGGGAGTAAGACAAAAGTTGAAGAGGGTATTCAGATCACGGATATACACGATGTCGCAATCGACGATTATGTGGGGGAAACGAATGCGAAGCAACTGCGCGCAGACATCGAGCTCATTGAAGGCGTTTATCCTGATTTTGAAACCGAAAAATATTTATCCGGTAAAGTTGCGCCTGTGTTTTTTGGAAGCGCTGTAAATAATTTTGGGGTTAAGGAATTGCTGGATACATTCATTCGCATCGCACCACCACCGATTCCAAGAGAAACGACGTTGCGTATCGTAGAGCCTCCGGAAAAGAAATTCACGGGATTCATTTTTAAGATTCATGCTAACATGGACCCCAAACACCGCAACAGGATTGCGTTCCTTCGCATTTGCTCGGGCCATTTCGAACGGGGCAACAACTATTATCACGTACGCCAGGACAAAAGTATACGCTTTTCAAATGCAACGGCCTTTATGGCCCAAGACAGGGAAACCGTAGATGAGGCGTGGCCCGGAGATATAGTAGGTATTTTCGATACCGGAAATTTGAAAATTGGCGATACCCTTACTGAAGGAGAAAAGCTCATGTACACAGGTATACCGAGTTTCTCTCCTGAAATTTTTAAGGAAGTCGTGAACCTGGATGCGATGAAATCAAAGCAGCTGGAGAAGGGTCTGCTGCAATTGATGGAAGAAGGGGTCGCACAATTGTTCACTTTCGAACTGGGAAATAGAAAGGTAGTGGGTGTGGTCGGCGCATTGCAATTCGAAGTCATTCAATTCCGTCTGAAAAATGAATACAACGCTACTGTTAAGTTTGTGCCGCAGAATATCTACAAGGCATGTTGGATAAGCAGTCAGGATCCAAAAAAACTGGCGGAGTTCATCGACTCAAAACAGCGCCATATTGCCCGTGATAAAGACGGCAAGCTAGTATTTATGGCCGAATCAAAAGCGTGGTTGCAAATGGTGCAAGATAATTTTGCGGAAATTCATTTTCACTTTACTTCCGAATTTAAGGATTGATTAAAATACTTCTTTGATTGGGTTGGTGCACCGGTCTGACCAAGTATACTAGGGAAGCTTTCTTACCGAAATTGTTTTTTCACCGCGCAATGCATTACCTTCATCCGTCACACCCTCTACAACAATTCGATATTCGGTCATAAGGTCAGCAGCGAAAAATGAAACTGTGTCTGGGTTCTTTCCATCCAGGGTAATCATAGGATTCCAGTATATTGTAGATCGATAATCGGGAAGATCATAGCGATCTTCAGCTGAATAATCTGGTGAACTGAATTTTTTCATAGTGGAATATCCGGCCATATGGATCTTTTGCAACTTACTTTTGTCATATGAACCAAAGCCGGACTTTTCCTCGTCTGAATATCCCTTTCTTGTATAGATAGAGATTACGCCGTTACCACCGCGGACGCCATAGCTTGCCCCCATGCCAAATTTAGTGACCTCAATGTGATCAATTTCTTGCGGGCTAAGCTGACTAATCTGCTCTGCTGGACCACCTTCCAAATCGTTTACGACCAAACCGTCGATTAGTACCAAAGGCTCCTGCGTCTTCAAACTGCCAAAACCCGATGATCCACTTAGCAACAGATACTTCCTGGGCAGGCCGCCAGATCCGGAAGCTACAATAACTCTAAGCCCGGGGACTTTGATTTGTAGCGCGCTAAGCATATCCGTCACATGTCTATCCCTGAGCCATTCACCTGTAACCGTATAGTCAGCGACAAAAATTGTTGTTTTCTGTTCCACTATGCGATTACTTTTTATAGTAACCTCTTTAAGCATGTGTGTTGCAGGACGAGAATCTGGCAAGTAGCGTTCGCGCACGTTTTCGGATTTATAAACCTGGATTTGCAATGGAATGGCTAATCGTAACGGAGGAGAAATAGTGATCGTGTCAAACAGAATACTGCCGGATCTTCCTTTTAGACTTCTCGCTATGATTGAAAGTTCTGTAGTATCATAGTTTATTAAATTCGAGACAAAGAACGTACCATCCTTTTCTGTCGTGAAGGAATATTCCATATTGTTGTTTTCCTGAACAAGTGTAAGCAGACCCTCAACCTGCTTTCCCTTTTCGGGGATAAACCTTCCCTTAATATCAAACCCATTCTGCACAAAGTATCTGTTATGCGTGTCCAGGGTATCGGGCAAAGAAACGACCGGCATTGTGAAGTCTGACAAAATTGTAGATTCACTTTGTATGGGGCGGGCTTGTTCCACGTCAGTCACGGATAAAGATAGATTTGCCGGGACACGATGGTCGAGATCGTCCACTACGTCAATGGTTAGGGTTATTTTGTCACGGGGAAAATAGTACTCCTTTTCGGCTGCGATCCTGATATTGTCTGTGGTTTTGTTCTCCAGTTGATAATCACTTGTCGTCACCATCTCATCGGTTTCCAGCACGCTAACGGGTTTCACAAACATGTAGGATGAATCAAAATTTAGCATCCATCGGGTATATGCGCGAAGGGAGCAATTTCCCTTTTCCAGTAGCGATGGAAGTGTCAAATCACCCACAATAGTACCATTCGTAATGGGAAAAATTCTGGTTGTAATGATTTTGCCTTTTTCATCTGCCAGGTCGACATAAAGCACATGGCTTAGGGAGTCTTTTAGCAGCGGTGTAAAATACTTCATATACCCCTTGAACCAGATTACTTCACCTGGGTAGTAATATGACTTGTTGGTGTGCAGATAAGGTTTCTCTGTTAGATAAGTCAGGGTGCTCAATCGTTTCTTCTCCAAAGGCTTTTGTTCCGTGGACTGAATCTTTCCGGGTTTATAGTCGTAAGGCAGTAAATCAGCGGCACGCGCATTGAACATTTGGCCGGAAACGGTCATTTGTAAAGGGTTTGTTACGATGCCGTCTTCGTTTACGTTCAGAAAGCCACCCTCGACCTCAATCCAACTAATCGGATATGGAATGTCCTGATATAGCTTCGCTGTGGTTATTTTCTTGTTGTAGTGAATTTCTACGCGAGGCGGAAATTGAATATTAAATAGATTCGGGTTTTCTCCCGCTGATATTTTTTCATCCAGGGAATATCTGAAAAGAGTTTTGCCTTCATTCTCAGAAAAATTGCGCAGTCGAACCACCGGATGTAAGTTTGATTTATCTTCATAAAGATCATAGCCTTCCGGTTCTAAACGTTGGTCAACAATCGATTTAAGAAAATGCCGTACTGAACCCTCATACGCCTCTGCCCGCTTCTCATAAAATCGTTGAGCAAGAAGCGAGTCCATCGCTTCAATTTCCTCAAATCGGAGATAACCGTCCAATCGATAATGATTCCGGTTGACGACAAAATCCTTGAGTTCATAGAAAACACGGTAACCAAGACCTAAATTTTCAATCACCAACAATTCGGAAGCCTGTGCGACAAAGTTTTTACTATCGGTTTCCGGAAATGAAAGCGCCCATGGATTCAGTATTCTACAGAGGCCTGCATTCGGCCCTTCACCAATAAAGAGTTTGTTGAATTTCGCCAGTTGTTTCTCCCACCTCGCATCCTTTTTTCCATGTATTTCAACTTCTTTCAATACTTGAAGAGTAAGTCTTATCCTCACTTCCAATATTGTGCTGTCCAGTAGAACTATATCGGATTGGTGAGGTATATGCCCAACAAACGAAACTATTAAACTATATTCCCCGGCAGGAAGTTTTGCAAGTTGAAACCTACCTTGCTCATCTGTAAACGTACCAATTGTCGTATGATTAATATAAACACTGGCATAGGGAAGGGGATGATTCGTTTGGCCGTCCAATACGGTTCCTTTAATAATGCCTGATTGTGCATATACAAACAAGGGTATAAGGACCAGTAAAATACAAATTCCTGAAATTTTGAAAGACATAACCGGATATTGGCCGAAGTTTACTTTTTCGTTACCGCCCATGAAAAGTGTATAGCACCCTTGCGTGCGTTAGGCAAGTCAAGATAGAGAATTATGCCTCAATATTGTCAGCAGAAATAATTTGAGCTCATTATTCTCCTGCAAACCCAAAGCTACTGCAATGCAGAGTCTGGAAACCGTGGGCCCGTTCATGTCATGGAAAGTTCGGGTTATTATTATTTAGTTCCCAATAAAATGTTGAACGGGTATGCTGATCGTTTTTTCTCTTTGTAAGTTGGAGACCGGCTCCGCCGCTGATTTAGCGTTTGAGGGGTAAACAAACGAGACTCTTTTGAAATGGTAGCCTTGAAGGTAGACAAGCATCGTGATTGTTGGCAACACCAGATGACGAATATAGCTTAATTGCTTTTGGCTGAAAGCAAATTGTCGAACCGGGTAAAGACGATAAATTGCGGACTAGTTTCAGCCAGGTTGTAAAGTTGCCAACAAATCTTGCAGGTCCAGTGAAATAGTATACATATCAAGTGAGCCGTCATCTTTTTTCGGCCAGTTTTCAGGAGGCCTGTCCCAGTATAACTCTACACCATTATTGTCGGGATCATTCAGGTACAGGGCTTCAGAAACACCGTGATCAGCGACACCCGTTAACGGATAATTTGCTTTTAATAAGCGGTTGTAAATCTGTGCCAGGTCTCTTCGTGTAGGAAATAAAATTGCGGTATGAAATAAACCCGCAGCATGTACCGGAGCCGGTGGTCCGTTTTTGCTATACCAGGTATTTAAGCCGATATGATGGTGATAACCGCCTGCTGAGATGAACGCAGCATCTTTACCATAAGTCATGATCAACTCAAAGCCCAGCAGGCCACAATAAAAATCGAGCGAACGTTGCAGGTCGGCAACTTTCAGGTGTACATGGCCGATGCGGGTTTGGGCAGGGATCTTATAGTCTTGCTTCATAGGTCGTGGCGTGATAAGCACAAATTTCGTCGTTCACAGAATTGTTTTTGACAGCGCTGGGATCATTTTGGGCAATGCATATTGCGCTGATACTTTCATAAAAATTCATAACTGAAGTGTGGGATTGACGCTGTGTATATGTGAAAATATGGATAACCTTGTTGAATTGGAAATATTAACGGACAATACCAATATTTGCTCCCTGGAAGGCATTCTTGGATCGAAGGCGGAAAATGAAACAATTGAACCCAATTGAAGGTAACCGCTAAACTAATCATACTGAGAAAACCGATTAATTTATGATGGGACAGGCCGTTAACGTTAGACTGAGGCATATGCTCAAGATCATAGGGCCTGGATTATTATTTGTGAGTACAGCAATCGGCACTTCTCATTTGGTTCTCTCTAGACGAGCCGGAGCGCACTATGGTATGATTTTCTTCTGGATCATTCTGGGGTCATTGTTCTTCAAGTATCCATTTTATGAATTTAGCGCTCGCTATACCAATGCGACCGGAAACACACTACTGAAGGGTTACAAGGATCAGGGAAAATGGGCTGTTGTACTTTTTATGATAGTGATTTTTGCAAATATGTTCGCTGTCATTGGTGCTGTGGGGCTGTTTGTGGAGGCTTGCTTAGCCTCATGCTTGGAATGGCCAACGTCCCTATGCCTGTTTTGGTGGGAGGCATTTTTTTGATCACGGCCGCGCTGTTGCTAGTTGGCCGATATGCTGTTCTGGATAATTTCATAAAGCTGGTTTCAGTTGTTCTCCTGCTTGCTGTCTTCACTTCTTTTTTAGCGGTAATAATTAAAGAACCAATTGAACATGTTCAGGGCTTCTCGCCGTCGATGGATCTTTCGCAGGGTGCGGGGCTGGCCCTTGCGGTAAGCTTGGTTGGTTTCATGCCGTCAGGAATGGAAGTCTCGACGATGCACAGTATTTGGAAGGTAGAAAACATGAATACCACGGGTTATCATCCTACGCTTAAGGAGAGTCTTTTTGATTTCAAGTTGGGATATCTTTTTACAACTGTATTAGCGCTCATGTTTTTAACGATAGGAGCCTTTACGGTGTATGGAAGTGGGCAGTTGTTGGAAGGTAATTCCACTGAGTTTTCCGAAAAATTAATGGCCGTATTTACTACACATTTGGGAGCTTGGTCTTACCCCATTATCGCACTTGCTGCCTTTGGTACGATTTACGGAACATTAATAGCAACCTGGGACGCCTTTGCCAGGAGTTTCGTAAGAGGATTGAAGATTTTTAAGTTTGAAAGACTGGAAACCAACGAGGATCAGCAGCGGTTTCTAAATCGTGCTTGCAATATATTATTGCCATTAATTGGATTGGGTGGCTTTCTGCTTTTTTATCAATTCACGGGCGGCATGATAAGAATTTTGGAAGCGGCCTCAATCATTGTTTTTATTATGGCCCCTATTATTGCCGTCTTGAACCTTAAAGCAATAACGCATAAAACAATACCGGCATCGCACCGTCCTTCAAAAGGCATGTTGTTATTGGCGTACGCTGGGCTGATTATGATGATCGCTTTTTCTATTTTTTATTTACTGGACCTAGTTTCGTAACCAGGGTATCAGCAATTGAAAAGACGTATGGGAAATCTTCTGGTACCAATTATTTCACAGAAACGATTTTATAGATTTTCCCGGAACTGTAGGCGAGCACATATAGATTTTTTTCATGGTCTTCACCAAAAGCGGATAATCCTCCAACAACTTTAGCAATCCGTTCATTTTTTATAGCCTTGTTGTCTGCATGCGTCAGTGCCCATATGTTACCGGTCACATAGTCTCCGTAAATATATTTTCCTTCGAGGCCGGGCAAATGCTTATCGCGGCATACAAATCCACCGGTTACGGATTGCCCAGTATCCCCTCCCTGCTCGTAGTACCAAATCGGTTCCTTGAGGCCGTCCGTTTTACAGGTATTGGTTTTATAACATTCGTTGCCTTCCATGATCCGCCAGCCGTAATTACCCCCTTTCTCAATAATATCTACTTCTTCAATTTTGTTTTGGCCAACGTCGCCGGCCCATAGGGTTCCCGTTTGACGGTCAAAACTAAAGCGCCAGGCATTGCGCATGCCGTAAGCGTAAATCTCTTCGCGATACCCTTCTTTGTTTCCCGCGTACGGATTATCAGCAGGAATGCCATACGCAAAGTTGCCTGTAGTGTTATTCACGTCTATGCGCAGTATCTTGCCCAGCAAGACACTTCGATCTTGTGCGTTGTTTTTGGGGTCGCCGCCACTACCGCCATCGCCTGTAGAGATATAGAGAAAACCATCGTTACCAAACGCCAGCTTGCCGCCATTGTGATTTCCGTATGGCTGGTTGAAACGAAGCAATATGGTTTCACTTTTCGGATCGGCCATATTAGGGTTGGATGCACTAACCTTGAACCGTGAAATCACAGTTTCCAGCGGAGCACTGCGCGTGTAGTTAACGTAAAAATATCCGTTGGTCTCATATTCAGGATGAAAGGCAAGTCCCAATAGCCCCTTCTCACCGCCACTGGATACTTCCGATTCAATATCCAGAAACACAGCGGATTGTTTCACATCGTCAGTGTTCGCGAATACCTGTATTGTGCCCCTTTGTTCAATCACGAAAATCCGGCCCGTATTATCCTCCGCGCTGGTTAGCTCTACTGGCATGTCGAAGGTTAGGTTTGGAAAGGCCCTGTCGAGTTCATATTCGTCGTTTCTGATTGTATCTGTTGGTGACTGTATGTCCGTTCTCAGATCACAGCAAATAAGGAAAAGTACCCAGGCGAGTGAAAGTATTTTAAGAGTTCCCATGCGTTTTCTTGATCATTTTGTGAAGAGCGCAAACTATTTTCCGGCAAATAACAATTTTATTGGTAATTCTTTACGATGCATGATGTCCAAGGGAAATTAAAGTCCGTTTGCTGCCTTATTTGGGTATTGAATGAGCCGTTGTACCAGAGACAGAAAGTGGAAATTTACCCGGGCAAGGTTCGGCGGTTCATGACGAAGATCAGGTAAAATATAGGTACGCAATGCATATATTAGGACATGGGTAGACTTGATTACATGCTTTTACTACAAGCAAACAGACGAAAGATAACAAATGGAATTTATTGACTACTATAGAATTTTGGGGCTGAGCAAAAACGCCACAGAAAAAGAAATAAAAAATGCGTACCGAAAACTTGCGCGAAAATATCACCCGGATGTTAATCCGAACGATAAAGAAGCGGAAAGAAAATTCAAGGAGGTCAATGAGGCCAATGAAGTGTTGAGCCATCCCGAAAATCGAAAGAAATACGATCAGTACGGAAAAGACTGGAAACATGCGGAACAGTTTGAGCAGGCAAAACAACAGCGCCAATACAGTCGGGGACCGCGGCAAGGGCCTTCGGGTGGTTTTTCTGAGGGCGATTTTTCCGGGGGTGATTTTTCTGACTTTTTTGAGTCTATGTTTGGCGGCGGATCATCAAGGGCGCGCAGCGGTAATGTGCGGTTCAGAGGTCAAGACTACCATGCTGAGTTACAGCTTTCTCTTGAAGATGTTTACACCACCCACAAACGCACCCTAACCGTTAATGGCAAAAATATTCGATTGACAATACCCGCAGGGGTTAAGGATGGCCAGGAAATAAAGATCAAAGGGCATGGTGGGGAAGGCGTAAATGGTGGGCCTAGAGGAGATCTGCTGATCAGGTTTAATATTATAAACAACACAAGATTCAAACTGGTTAAAGACGATCTGTTTGTAACCGTTGATTTGCCCCTGTATACTGCGCTCCTGGGCGGGGAGATAATCGTTGAAACGTTTGACGGGAAGGCAAAACTTAAGGTGCCACCGGAAACACAAAATGGTACAAAGGTTAAACTGAAAGGAAAGGGCTTCCCGGTCTATAAAAAGGAAGGTGCATTTGGTGATCTGTACATAACCTATCAGGTTAAAATGCCTACAAATCTTACTGGAAAAGAAAAGGAATTGTTTACTGAACTTTCAAAGTTGAGAACGCCATGAACAAAGCAGAGTTAATTCTTTTGGAAACTTTATGCTCACAATATAGTGTTGAGATGTCATTTTTTACCAACCTGGGTGATATTGGATTGATTGAGATCAAAACCATAGAAGAATCACACTATATCCATTCAGATCAAATGACAGATATCGAAAAGATGATCAGAATGCATCGCGAATTAGATGTGAATATTGAGGGAATAGATGTTGTATGGAACCTCTTGAAAAAAATAGATGCATTGCAAAATGAATTGATCGTGTTAAAAAACAGATTACAACGATACGAAGACTGAGGAATTCTAAATCGAATGTGCTGAATTCCCTGTGGAAAAATAGTTATCTATTGTAAGGCAGTCGTTCAAGTTCTGATGTTGATATTCCTTTTTCTACCTGCTTATCTTGTCTTTTACATAGTCGGAAAGTCTTAAGGACAGCGCAACTAAGGTGAGGGTAGGGTTAGGTGCCCCGGATGTAGCATAGCATCCAGCGCCTGCTACATATAAATTATCTATCCCATGCACCTCGCAATTGGCAGTTACGACCCCTTTCTTGGGATCGTCGCTCATCCGGGTGGTGCCCATGTGATGCCATCCGCCATTCGTCCCCGTTGGCCACGCGTTATCGTTTTCATCCCGCAAGAATTCTTTGAGTTTAACTCTCCCGATGCCGGAAATGCCCACTTGTTGTCCTATGATTTGATTGACTTTGCGGATACTTCTTTTATCCAACTCCGTGAGTTGCCAGTGCAGGTTAGCCCGTGGCACGCCGAGTGCATCAACTTCAGTGCCAATGGTTATCCTCGAATCCGGGTTCGGTGCCTGTTCGATTCGGGTTTGAAATTCGTATGCACGCTCAATACTACCCTTAATTTCCTCCTCAGCTTTCTGACTCGATTCGTCCCAGTTTTTGAGCATATTATCTAGCGACTTGCGCGGATCCTCATCCTGCCATATTTCCATACGCTCTTTTTTATTTTTTGCAGAACTCAATGGACTTAAACCTGCCGTTCCATTTAGTATCTTGTTTTCAATCTGAACATTTTCTGCTATCGCTAATTCGCACCACAATTTTGGTCTATCAAAAAAGAAGGTAAACAGATCAGTCGGAAATGGCTTAAAAAGCCAAAGTTCTGCGGTTTGAATCTCAAGATGCTCCATGAAATACCGGCCGACGATATCATTATCATTGCCTAATCCTCGTGGTGCCTGAGTGTTAGCGGCCAGCAATATCCTTGCATTTTGAATGGCACCGCCTGCCAGTATAAAATGCTTTGCCTTAACGGTGTGCGTTTTGCCTGCCAGGTTTTTGATCACCACATGCTGAATGTTGGAGACATTGTTGTTGGCTCTAATATCAGTAACGGTGGAATAAGTATAGAGATGTATATTTTTTGAATTGACAATATCATCTTTATAGAATTTACTTAGCCCTCCGTTGAATCCCCACGCCGGGCTGATTTGCCACATCTTATGCCAGACCACATTTTCATCCAATGGGAAAGGATTCAAGTTTGGAACTTCTTTTTGCCAGTAACTGAGATTGTATTGATATGGCCCCAACTTTAGTTTCTCATTGGCTCTGGCGTAAAAAGGGTCTAAATCTTTGCGGGTTATAGGCCATCCGCTATCGGGTACCCAATCCCTTTTTATGAAATCAATATTATCAAAAGGGGAGCACATCCCCGCCCAATGTCCGGTTGTTCCTCCGAACAGAGAAAGGCGGTTTGATTTCATTGGGTAGTATTTCTGGCCTGTAGTTTTTCCTTTGTACAAGTCCTGCACTTTATCATCATATGAAAATCCACCGCTTTCGAGCAGAATCACCTTATAACCTGAATTCATCCAATCCAGTGCGATGCTTATTCCTGCTGCACCTGCACCGATGATGCAAATGTCTCCTTCGAGGACTGAATTGTTTGGGAGATTTCGTGCGTCAGTATGCATAAACTATTGCTTGGGTTCAATGGTTGAGAAAAGTGCACATTGACGTGCTTCGGTCACAGACAGAATCCATCCATCTACTATTACCGTATTACCGGTTTCAAAATCCTTTTGGATTTTACCCGCCAAATATTCATCAATAGCAGCACTGTTGGTGTGGGTCTCCTCCAATAGCTGCTTCACCAGTGTATTTGCCCTTTTTTCCTGGGGAACCAGCATGCGATATTTGTTTCCGATTTCACCAATCTTCCTGGCATCCCAAATTAGGGAAAGCGATTTAGGTTGGGCAAGCAGGGGATCATACTCAATATCTTTAAAGTAATAGTATGCCGTTGGAATTAGGATGGCAGCGATACCGGCTGTTCCTGCCAAAATAAAGTCTCTCCTTTTCATCGTTAGATTGTTTATGTTTTGGCGTCTCTATTTACGAATCCAGCGCAAGCGTTTCAACTCCTATGCATAGTGTATAAGAGAGATGGATTACATCCAATATTTAATTCAGTAGCATTGTATTCAAAAACAAGCGAACGAACGGATCGGAATTAGCTAAACATGAAACCTGAACTAAGCTAGGTAAAATTCAGCAAAATTATTATGGCCATAACTTCTTCAGAGAAGAAGTTATGGAATGGCTACTAGAACTTAACACCCGTCAGTTTTGAAATTCCAATCAAATCATCAACCACTGCCTGTATAAGGGGGACACCTTGTTTCGTTCTTATTTGTTCCGCCTCACGTTCCGGATCACCTGGGATGAGAACAGCATCATGGCCGGGAGCGGGTTTTGTTTTTCTGAACACTTCAATCCAATGATCAATCCGTTTCTTAAATACATCCACATCTTCAAACCCATCTATCTCCATCGCGCCAAAGAAATGGCCTATGCCCTTTCCAACGCTTTCTTTGGGCGCTTCTTCAAAGAGCGCAAAGGGCGGCGCGAAAGGTCCCCAATTGGCACCACTGAGAACGGCAGTGAGAATGTCAACCATGGCGGAAAGTGCATAGCCTTTATGTCCGCCCAGTTCTC
>JAOUDZ010000057.1 GCA_029858965.1 Cyclobacteriaceae bacterium | reverse complement strand
GATTGATGTGATGCGGTGGGGTCTTGGTGTAGACTATCCTTCAAAGGTTGTATCTGCCGGAGGGCGTTTTGCTTATAAAGATGATTGGGAAACCCCCGATACACAAACGATAACAATCGAGTTTCCAAACAATACGGCGATGACCTGGGAAGGCCGCAGCTGCAACGATTTTCCTGTTGAGGGCACTGGTCGTGGTGTGATTTTCTATGGCGAGAAAGGCACCATGGTCATTCCGGGTGGTGATGATTATAAGATTTATGATACGGGCAATAAACTGATAAAGGAAGTGCAAACAGAAATTCAGCAGGCTGATGCTACCAATACGATGGGCATGGGAGACTTGCTGGATAGCATACACCTGAAGAATTTTGTCGATACGATTCGGGGTCAGGCAAAATTAAACTGTCCGATTACGGAGGGATATAAATCCACACTTTTGCCGCAACTTGGAAATATTGCTTACCGGACAGGCAGGACATTGTATTGTGATCCTGCAAACGGACATATCAAAAACGATCCTGAAGCAGCCAAGCTGTGGAGCCGCACGTACGAAAAGGGATGGGAGATGAAACTCTGATGATTTCGCATTTGCCGCACCACACGCAACCAGATTATCAGCTCAAGAAATGTTGTATAATTAATCGCAAAAAACGCTGAACACCGGGGAGCCCGTTTGAGGAATTAATTCGGGTGTTAAATAATGCGGTATCAACGTTGATGTGATGGAAAAGTAATAGTAAGAAAAAAGGTCACCCGAAAGGGGAGACCTTTTTTTGTTGCTGCGCGGCATGCAATGCTAATCAGGGTTATAAGCCATCATTCCGCGCACCGCGATTGACTTCGGCACGGCGACATGTGCTGCGTGACCCCGAAAGCTTACCAAAGCTCTTTTATTCTGCGGCCTCTCCATGAACTTCGCCTCTTAGCCGATGCATAACGTTCATCAGCGATCGGAATTGATGGTAGTTGCCTTTCCAGATATTTCCTTTTAACCTCATCTTCATGTCCGGCTGCTTATCCAGTCCCCCTGAATACCAATCGCCATATTCATGGTCGATTAGGTACGTATCACAATACTGCCATTGCTTTAAGAATTTTTCGTAATACTGATGTGTATCGTCAGGGTAAAGGTCAGCAAAGAGCAACAACGTATTCATTCCCTCTGCCTGGGCCCACCAGTTTTTGGTGTCATGTGTTATGGTACAACCTGGCTTATCCTTGAAGTAATACCCTTCGTCATAAAATCCACCGACAGTATTATCCCATCCATTTTCCAACGCATGGTCCAGCATTAATTTTGCAATTCGCATTGTGGTCGTGTCGTTTTTTAATCCCAGGGTATGGGAAGCTTCCAGCATCAGATAGGCAGTTTCAATATCATGGCCGAACGATACGTGATCCAGTCCGTGGTGTTTTTCCACTACGGAGTCAGGCGAATCTTTAAACGATACGGGCGTCCACTCGGGTGTTAAGAACAACACCAGGTAGCCTTTGGGCGTAACAATCGTATCCCGTATGAGAAGCAGCATTTCCTCAAGGCGTTCACGTACTAACGGATCTGGCCACACGCTGTACAGCTCAGTGAGCGCTTCCAGCAGGTGAATGGAACTGTTCTGGTCTTTGTACCCCGTTTGTGCTGTTGATGGGACACTGCTATCTCGCTGTATCGGCGTGCCATCCATTTGCATGTGTTGAAAATACCCTTTGTAAACGGGGTCATGACTGTGCTTCTCCATCCAGTCAAAAACTTTCTTTGCGAACGCCAGGGCATCAGCATCGCCCGAGGCCTTATAATAGGCCGAAACGCCGTAAATACCGAACGCATTTCCGTATGCTGTTTTTTCTTCATTGGCGCTAGACTTTGGATTTCCCTGCCGGTCGACAAGCGTATGAAAGCCACCATTGGTCTTATCCCACATCACATCACGCAAGAAATGGAAACCTTGTTTTGCACCGGTCAAGTAGTATGTAACGTCCGGATAGAGTTCGTGCGCTTTGGCATTAGACCAGGTATGGCGAGATTGTGTAACAATCATCTTGTCTTGCGGACCTGTAGGCTTGAAGTCGTACGTAAACGAGGTGAGAAACCCACCGTATTCCTTGTCAAGGGATTGGGGGTACCATTTGTCCAGTACTTCCGTTCTCATGTGTTTTTCAATGACCGTGGCCAATTGCGTTCGCTCGTTTGTTTCCGGCTTTGTATTGCATGAAGCGAATACTAGAAGTAAGGAAAGGATAGGCAAACAGGAAGGTAATGTAAGGCGTGCCATAAAATTTGTGTATGAAATTGAGTGCATGTAAAAGGAATAAGTAATCATCAATGGTTTGTTACAAAAATTTTAAAAAAACAGATGGAGATTCAATGTCTCGGTCTGTTATTTATTTTTCAAGTATGGCCGCTACACCCATTCCCCCTGCCGTGCACACTGAAATAAGTCCTCTTCCACTTCCTTTTTCATGCAGCAACTTGGCCATTGTGGCAACTACTCTAGATCCGGTGGCGCCAAAGGGATGCCCCAACGCCAGGCTTCCTCCTTTCACATTCATTTTGTTGCGGTCAATAGAACCCATAGGCTGGCTCAAGTCCAGTGCTGATCTGCAATATGCAGAACTTTCCCAGGCTTCAAGCGTACAAAGTACCTGCCCGGCAAAGGCTTCGTGAATTTCATAGAAATCAAAATCCTGTAATGTGAGGTTGTTGCGCTGCAATAGTCTGCTAACGGCAAGGGTAGGTGCCATCAACAGTCCCGCGCCATGAACATAATCAACAGCCGCCGATTCAGCATCTGCCACAAAAGCTTGTACGGACAGGTTATTTTGTTGCGCAAAATTTTCGGACGTTAGCAAAACGGCCCCGGCACCATCTGAGAAAAGCGTGCTGTTACCAGCTGTAAGGGTGCCGTCCTTACTTTTGTCAAAAGCGGGTTTCAGTTTACTTAGTTTCTCCGGCGTCGTATCTTCCCTGACAATAGTATCGTGGGTTGCGCCTTTGAAAGGAACGATCAGGTCGCTGTAGAAGCCTTCTTTATATGCCTTTGAAGCCTTCATATGACTTTCGTAAGCCAGCTGGTCCTGTGCTTCGCGCGTAATTTTCCATTCCTTTACCATTCGTTCTGTGTGCTGACCCATTGACAGTCCTGTGCGCGGTTCTACAATCCCCGGATAGGCGGGCTTAAGATCGCGCGGACGAATTCCCAATAGCGTCGAAAGTCGTTTACCAAAACCTTTGGCGTTGTTCAGATCAATAAGTTTCCATGCCAACGATCGTTGAACCATCACAGGCAAGTCGCTGTTGGTGTCGCTTCCTGCCGCAATGCCGGAATCAATCTGACCCGTGGCGATCTTTAATGCGATGAGGTTAAAAGCTTCCAGGCTGGTCCCGCATGCACGTTGCACATTGAAAGCAGGTGTTCGCGGGTCAAGGGCGCTGCCCAAGACAACTTCTCTGGCAAGATTCCATTCGATTGAGCTTTTCATCACCGCGCCAAGCGAGACATCTCCGAGAAGTTTTCCGGTTAGGTTGAATTTTTTTACTATCGCCTGCAATGACGCGATAAGCATCTCCTGATTTGTTGTCTTGGCATATTCACGAAAGGACCGGACGAAGGGAATTCGTTGGCCTCCAATAACAGCGACACGTTGGTGCTTGTTGAACATAAAATGTTCTCTATAAATATACTAATCCTAATTAAAGGCTCATTGCGCGTTAGCCCAGGTTCGCCTCCAAAGTAATCGTGGCATTCAATAACTTGGAAACAGGACAGTTTTTCTTGGCATCCTCGGCACAGGCCTCAAATTTTTCTTTGCTGATTCCGGGAACTTTTGCATTCAAGACAAGGCTTGCCTGTGTTATCGTTCCTTCATCCAGGGTTATGTAACAATCGGTTGAGATCTCCGTTGGTGTGAAACCGGCTTCACCTAAAACAAAGCTTAACTTCATGGAGAAGCAGCCAGCATGTGCTGCGGCGACCAGTTCTTCCGGGTTCGTGCCGATTCCTTCCTCAAATCTTGCACTATACGAGTATTGTGCTTTACTAAGTACACCACTTTGTGTCGTAAGGTGACCTTTACCTTCCTTGCCGGAGCCTGTCCAAACAGCAGTTGATTTTCTTCTTTTCATTATTATCGGGTTTAACTATAGTAATAAATTCTTTACTCGTTTCAGTTGGCAGAAAGATACTAAAATAGTGTAAGCTCCGGAAGAAACATGACCTACGGTAATGCCGCTAAAACGCAACGGTTTATATTAGACGTGGTGCTGGCGCAAACCGTGCTGGTACAATGGGTTATTGATGATTTCGCATTTTGGACGGGTATTCTTTGCAATTCACGCGTATAAATGCCTTTCAACGAGATTATTAAATATGCTCAAGTAAGAAGGCAACACAAAATAGTCAAGAGAAAGAGAGTTTCTTGCGTTTCAATTAGCCAAGATTTGAAAACTCTGTGTTCCAACGGCCTATTTGCTGAAAAGGCGGCGGCCACGGCCTAATTGACTTCGATATAGGCCGTGGTTCCGTGGTTATTCGGAAAAGTACGATTTGGGATCAAGCGGGGAAAAGTAATAGGGAAAATCAAAATGATTCGCGAGATTGATGGTGGTTCAAGCCACTTATCGCAGAATTCAACGATTGCTCATTTTGGACTCGGAACCGCAACGTCCGTTGACGCTGTCATCCTAAAATGGATTGGCGGCAAGGAACAGGTATTGACGAATCAAAAGGTAAATACGCTTCTGACTATTACTGAAGTGGCTGGGCGAGAAGACAATCAAAAGCGCTTTCTTGCGTGGATCGTTGTACCACACGTGATTTTCATGCTTTATGGGCTCTTTAAAAGGAATCTAAATCGCAGAAGCGGTACGAAGCCATCAGAACCTGGAAGTAATTGAAGATGAGCAGGCTGAGTATACTGTGGAAAGTTTAAATTTGTAACTATGAAAAATGAGTATGGAAACTCCTCCAGAAGAGGTGCCCTTAAAAAAATTGCGGGAACAACGGCTATGGCAATGGTAGGTTCTTCACTTTCAAATCGTTTATCGGCCGCCGAGGCCGGACTGGATAACAATCTCAAGGGAAAGATTAATCATTCGGTTTGCCGGTGGTGCTACAGCACGATTCCGCTGGAAGATCTTTGTAAGGCCGCCAAGGATATTGGCCTGACCTCTGTCGAACTCACTGGTCCGGATGAATGGCCAATACTGCAAAAGTACGGCCTGACCTCAGCTATGCCATGGGGTGCGGGCAAAGGTATTGTTGATGGATTCAATAACCTTGCGCTCCATGACGAATTGGTGAAGAGTTATGAAGAAGTAATTCCCAAAGCCGCAGCGGCAGGCCTCAACCAGATCATCTGCTTTTCAGGAAACCGAAAAGGGCTGGATGATGAGCAGGGAATTGAAAATTGTGCTGTCGGATTGAAAAGGCTGATGCCCATTGCGGAGAAATATAAGGTCACCATGTCCATGGAATTGTTAAACAGCAAGGTCAACCATAAAGACTACCAGTGCGATCATACCGCATGGGGCGCGGCGCTGTGCGATAAGGTAGGATCGGACAGGTTCAAACTCCTGTATGATATCTACCATATGCAAATTATGGAGGGTGATGTAATTGCAACGATCAAGCAGTACCAGCAATACATTTCGCACTTCCATACCGGTGGCGTACCGGGCAGGGGTGAGATCGATGAAACCCAGGAGTTGAATTATCCTGCGATCATGAAAGCAATTGTTGAAATGGGCTTTAAAGGGTATGTCGCACAAGAATTTGTGCCGAAGCGTGAAGATAAGATTGCTTCGCTCCGTCAAGGTGTTCAAATTTGCGATGTAGCCTGAGGCCAAAACATTTCCATACAGTGGGGATGCATACGGTACATACCAAAGTGCTGAATTAATTATTTTTTTTCTTCTACCAGTAATACAAATCGATGAGAACATTAAAAATTGCAGCAATCTTTTTGCTCACATTGCCTAAACCGGATTTCGTACTTGCTCAACCAGGTGAAAACAGAATTATTGCCAGTCCGGAGTTAAGTGATCACATCATCAGCAAGCACATATACGGTCATTTTTCAGAACATTTAGGTCGTTGTATTTATGGCGGATTTTTTGTGGATGAGAACTCTACGATCCCGAATACAAGACGAATCCGCACAGATATTGTAGAGGCGCTAAAGAAAATAAATATACCCAATCTTCGCTGGCCAGGAGGGTGTTTTGCCGACGAGTACCATTGGCATGATGGCATCGGACTTCGCAGTGAAAGACCTAAAATGATCAACACACATTGGGGTGGGGTAATAGAAGATAACAGCTTTGGCACGCATGAATTTCTTGATCTGTGCGAGTTGTTGGGAACAGAACCCTACATCTGTGGCAATGTAGGTAGTGGTTCGGTCGAGGAAATGTCAAAGTGGGTGGAGTACTTAAACTTTGACGGCGTGAGCCCAATGGCCGATTTGCGTAAACAAAACGGACACGAAAAATCCTGGAATGTGAAGTTCTGGGGTGTTGGCAATGAAAATTGGGGGTGTGGCGGAAATATGACAGCAGATTTCTATGCCGATCAGTATAAACGATACGCCACTTATGCGCGTAACTATGGCGATAACCGCCTGATGAAAATAGCCGGCGGTGCAAACTCCGGTGACTACAATTGGACCGAAACGTTGATGAAGAAAGTTCCACTGTCGATGATGTGGGGGATATCACTGCACTACTATACCATTCCCAAAACCTGGGCCAGCAAAGGTTCTGCTACTAACTTTGACGAGCGGGAATACTTTTCTGCCTTGAAATCCTGCTTGCGAATGGAAGAGCTTGTCAGTAAACACTCCACCGTCATGGACCGGTATGATCCTGAGAAACGTGTAGCGCTGGCGGTAGACGAATGGGGCATATGGACGGACGTTGAGCCGGGAACAAACCCTGGTTTTCTGTTCCAGCAAAACAGTTTGCGCGATGCCATCATAGCAGCATCAACACTTAATATTTTTAACAACCACAGTGACCGGGTACGGATGGCGAACCTGGCACAAACCATAAATGTACTGCAAGCGCTGATTTTAACAGACAAGGAAAAAATGTTGTTAACACCAACGTATCACGTGTACGATCTTTATAAAGTGCACCAGGATGCTACATTGATTCCGCTTACCATTCATTGCAGGGAGTATACCCTGGGAGATGAAAAGCTTTCGGCGCTTAACGCTTCAGCCTCGCGGGATGAAGCTGGGAATATTAATATATCCATTGTCAATATTGATCCCAACCAGGCAATGGATTTAACACTTGATTTTCCGGATATACAATCCAGAACACTTTCTGCACAAATTATTACTGCGGAAAAATTTACGGATCACAACACTTTCGACCGGCCCTCGACAGTAAAACCGGTGCCATTTGGCGGCGTGAAGAAATCAAAGGAGTCGCTGACCATGAAGCTCCCCGCCAAATCGATTGTGGTTATAAAACTTGCGAAGTAGCATTACGATCACATCACGGACCCAAAGCGATTGCATGATAGTCTAGTACTGCAGCGCGTTCGCTATGCCCACCAGGGTAACGGCAAAACAATGTCGTCAACAGAGTTCACAATGAGATCGGGTTTGAAAGCGTATTGTCTTACGTGCTCGCTTTTCGATATTCCCGACAAAACCAATATCGTCTTGTAGCCCATCTGAACTCCTCCCTGGATATCAGTATCCATGGTATCACCGATAACGGTCGTTTCAGCGGTTTCCAGGCCTATAAACTTGCGTGCAGAGCGCATCATTACCGGTCCTGGCTTCCCGACAACAAATGCTTTTATGCCCGTAGCTTCTTCAATCATGGCAGTTGTTGCGGCAATACCCAAGTTGTTCCACCCTTTCTTCTTCGGTGATGGATCGCGGTTGGTCGTAATAAACTTGGCCCCCGCAAGGATCATATCGACAGCCCGCTGCACCATTTCAAGGGTAAAATTCCGGCCTTCTCCCAGCACCACAAAATCAGGTTCTGTGTCCACTAAAGTCAATCCGTGGGCATGCAGACTGCCCAGCAAGCCCCCTTCGCCCAACACATAGGCCGTGCCATTGGGAATCTGACTTGCAAGGAACTTGGATGTTGCCATCGCGCTTGTAAACACATGATTTTCAGTCACTTCAATGCCCAGTTTTTTTAACTTTCGGACCGCATCAAGGGGCGTCCGCTGGCTGTTATTCGTCATGAACGCAAAGGGGATGTCATCCTGCAACAGACGGCTAATGAATGTATCTGCGCCTGGAATCAGGAAGTCTCCCCCGTAAATAACCCCATCCATATCGATCAATAACCCGTGTCTCATCTCATTTGTGAATTGAAGAAGTTGCTGCAAACCTGTAAGCAATATATAAAAACCTGAAAAGTAGTCTGTATTTCTTTGCTACTTTGGAAAAAGAACGTGATTTTTAGTTCGATAATACTTGTGCAGCTACAGATTCAAGGTTTGCTTCGCGCCTGATCTTGATCATAGCTTCCCGGTAACTAACCATTATTCTACCATCCTTTACCTAAATCCTGATTTTTGATGCAACAGCAATTACGCGTTACAGACTACATTGTTTTTCTGATATACTTTTTAGTTGTAGCCTTCTACGGCTATTGGATTTATAACCGGAAGAAAAAGGCCACAGCCGACTCTAAAGATTTTTTTCTGGCCGAAGGTTCACTTACCTGGTGGGCCATTGGCGCCTCGCTAATTGCTTCGAATATTTCAGCCGAGCAATTTATTGGTATGTCTGGTTCTGGTTTTCAGATGGGTATGGCCATCGCTACATACGAATGGATGGCCGCGGCTACCTTGATTATCGTGGCAGTATTTTTTATCCCGGTGTATTTAAAGAACAAGATCTATACGATGCCGCAATTCCTGCATCAGCGCTATAACAGTACAGTGGCGATGATCATGGCAGTGTTTTGGCTCTTGCTGTACATTGTAGTGAATCTCATGTCAATTTTGTACCTGGGTGCGCTGGCCATCAGCGGAATTTCCGGACTTGATATCTATCTCTGTATTTTCCTGCTGGCTGTTTTTGCCATTGGCATTACGTTAGGGGGGATGAAGGTGATCGGCTATACAGACGTAATCCAGGTTTTCTTTTTGGTTTTGGGCGGGCTGGTTGCAACCTATATTGCACTAAATCTTGTGGCAGAAAAATCCGGCCAGGAAGGAATGCTTAACGGATTTTCCTTATTGACCAGTAAGGCTAACGATCACTTTCACATGATCTTTAAAAAGGATGACCCCAATTATATGGATTTGCCAGGGCTTACTGTCCTGATAGGCGGCATGTGGATCACGAATTTAAATTATTGGGGTTGCAATCAATACATTACACAACGTGCACTGGGCGCCGATTTACCTACTGCCCGGAATGGTATTCTGTTTGCTGCGTTCTTAAAACTAATGATGCCCGTCATCGTGGTCTTGCCAGGCATAGCAGCATATGTTCTCTATCGCGACGGGATGTTTCAAACAGAGATGCTAGACTCAAAAGGAATTGTTGATGTGAATAAGGCGTATCCCTCTGTGTTAAATTTGCTGCCGGTGGGATTAAAAGGTTTGTCTTTTGCCGCGCTAACGGCCGCTATTGTTGCGTCACTTGCAGGCAAAGCCAACAGCATAGGCACAATTTTTACGCTGGATATCTACCATAAGGCCTTTAATAAAACCGCAGGGGAAAGGACCCTGGTGAATGTGGGTAAAATATCGGTAATCGTTTCGATGTTTATGGCCGTCATACTTTCCCTGCTGGTCGGTGAGAAATTGATGGGGGAAGGGAAGCAAGGCTTTCAGTATATTCAGGAATACACGGGTTTTGTCTCGCCCGGGATATTTGCCATGTTCATTCTTGGGTTCTTCTGGAAGCGCACTACGTCCAACTCAGCGCTATTCGCTACCATCGGAGGATTTGTGTTTTCACTACTTTTCAAGCTCATGCCACCATTTGTGGACTTGTCTTTCCTGGCCAGCGCCGGATTCTCAAAAGCAAATGCAGTTGGTGTCTATGAAATTCCTTTCCTGGATCGAATGGGATTTGTTTTTATCCTCTGTGTTATCGGCATGGCGATCATCACCAATGTCGAGAATAGGCGGGGTGTTATTCCAAAAGGACTGGAAGTGGATTCGTCGATGTTCAAACCGCATGCTGGCTTCACTGTCGGTGCGGTGCTTGTGGTCGGGATTCTTGTGGCGTTGTACACCATATTCTGGTAGCGTTTTATCTGATCTATGATAACCACCAGGCATACTATATTTTGGACCTAGAGAAATTCAATCAGATTTCGAAAAACAGGGGGCTGGAAAACAAGAAGTTTCTTCAGCGTCTCAGTGCGAAGGATCCTCGAAAGGTAGATCGTGTGTTCCACGCTACCCATACAGCCGTGTTCGAGGAGATGAACTGCCTTGCGTGCGCGAATTGCTGCAAGACTACCAGCCCAATATTCTATTCGACTGATATCGAACGTGTCGCCAAGGCACTCAGGATGAAGCCTGGTGATTTTATGGAGAAATACTTGCGCATGGATGAGGATAAAGACTATGTCTTGAAGTCCTCACCGTGTCCATTCCTTGATGCGGAAAATTATTGCAGTGTGTACGAAGACCGGCCGAAAGCCTGCCGGGAATATCCACACACAGACAGAAAAAGAATAGTCAAGGTTATGGACCTTACCTATAGGAATACACTGGTTTGCCCTGCCGTGTTGGAAATGGTAGAGCGCCTTAAGAAACTTCCCGGACTGTGATTGGCCATAAAAAACGTGCGAACTGAAAGCTCAGTTCGCACATCATATTATATTACCAGGCCATTGACTGCAATTAAACAACCTGGGCTTGCAGTTTCTGAGCAAGAACAGACTTGGGCACAGCGCCAACTTGTTTGTCAACAATCTGACCATCTTTGAAAACCAATAGTGTAGGGATACTACGAACCCCAAAACGAGCAGTCACTGCCGGGTTTTCGTCAACGTTAAGCTTTCCAATAACGGCTCTACCTTCATAGTCACCAGCTAACTCTTCCACCACAGGGCCGATCATTTTACAAGGGCCACACCATTCGGCCCAAAAATCGACCAGTACGGGTTTATCAGAGTTAATAATCTGATCAAAATTAGCATCGTTTAGTTCAATCGTTTTTCCCATTAGCTTAGTTTTTAAATATGATCTGTTTTAGCGCTTGAAATGCAAACGCAAAGGTATATTTTTTAGTTCAAAGTCAAATTCCTGCCGCCAACAACCTTATAGGACTACTTCTACGGCAATTTCACCGGCTTTCTTCAGTAGGTTCACCATGTCATTCACAGGGTTTATTCTGAATTTCCGGGAAAGCAATTCAAGATTTATATTTTCTTCGGCGTCGTGAATCTTGAGGTATAGCGGCGTGTCACCTGAGAACGCAGTGCATACGTTTTCGATAACCCCGATCATTTCCGGCGTGATGTCAGTGGCATTTATCCTAAGTTGAACACCTTTGCTCCGCTTAACGCCCAGTTCATTCAGCAGATCAATATTTCGTATCTTGAATTCCAGATTTTGCTGACCCCAGGTGTTTCGCGCCACAACACCTTCAATAAATAAGAACCAGCCCACATTCATGAAAGTTTTGAATTTCAGGTAATCGTCGCCAAACAGAATGAAGGTATAATTGCCACTATAATCTTCGAGGGTAAATTTCCCGAAGGGTTTTCCTTTTTTTGTGGTCCGGTGCTCCACACCGGAGACAATTCCGCCGAGTTTGGCTTCGCGGCCTTCCATGACTTCCAATTCATTTAGCGTATTGCATGCCGTATTGCAAAAGGCGTCCATCTCAAATTTGAAATTATCCAACGGATGACCTGATATATAGATTCCCACAACTTCTTTTTCAAGATTAAGTTTTTCGATTTCGGTAAAGGGTTCTACGTAGTCGATTTTAGGTTGCGGAAGCACGATGCCTGATGTTCCACCGAACAGACTGGCCTGCGCGCTTTGTTCTTCCTGTTGCGTTTTTGCTGCGTACTTCATCGCCTTTTCCAGCAAACTCAATTCCCCGTCCTTGGCGAATACGTATTGTCTGCGATGAAGTCCGCTAAAACAATCAAAGGCTCCGGATAAGGCGAGGCACTCATACGTTTTTTTATTTACTGAGCGCTGGTTCATGCGTTTAGAAAATTCAAAGATATCGCCAAATGGTCCCCCCGCATCGCGTTCTTGTATAATGGCCTCAACGGCCGCGTCACCGGCACCTTTAATAGCGCCGAGGCCAAACCGAATTTCACCCGCTTTGTTTACAGCGAAATAGACACCTGATTCATTCACGTGGGGACCAAGTACATTGATTCCCAGATTACGGCATTCCTCGATGAAGAACGTAACACTTTCCAGATTGCTTTGTGCATGGGTCAATACGGCAGCCATGTATTCTGCCGGAAAGTTGGCCTTCAGGTAGGCGGTTTGGTAGGCGATAAGCGAGTAACAAGTAGAGTGTGATTTGTTGAACGCATATTGGGCAAAGGCTTCCCAGTCAGTCCAAATTTTTTCGCATATTTCAGGAGGATGGTTATTATTCTTGCAGCCTTCTATGAATTTGCCCTTCATTTTGTCAAGCACAGCCTTTTGCTTCTTGCCCATCGCTTTGCGCAGTACATCGGCATCACCTTTACTGAAACCCGCAAGTTTTTGGGAAAGCAGCATTACCTGCTCCTGGTAAACGGTAATGCCATAGGTCTCGGCAAGGAATTCCTCCATATCCGGAAGGTCATATTGTATTGGCTCGCGCCCATGTTTTCGGTTAATGAATGCAGGAATGTATTCCATCGGCCCAGGCCTGTACAATGCATTCATGGCGATAAGATCCTGGAACTTATCGGGTTTGAGCTGCCGCAGGTATTTTTGCATCCCGACACTTTCAAATTGAAATGTCCCCGTCGTTTCTCCCCGCTGAAAGAGTAAGTACGTATTGAGATCATCAAGCGGAATGGCATCTATATCTATGGTAACGCCTTTTCCTTTCTTGATATTTTTTATTGCCGTGTTAATGACAGACAGGGTAGTGAGTCCCAGAAAATCCATTTTTAACATACCGGCGCTTTCAACAACGCTGTTGTCAAACTGGGTTACCAGCATATCAGAATCTCTTGCTGTCGCCACGGGGACAAACTTGGTCAGCTCATCCGGCGTAATAATTACGCCGCATGCATGGGTGCCTGTATTCCTGACCGAGCCTTCCAATATGACTGCTTGTTGCAACACTTGCGATTTCAGATCGTTTCCTTTCTTGATGTCGGCAAGTTCTCTCACTTCTCCAAATGCGGAACTCAGTGAAGTGCCGGGTCTTTCAGGTACCATTTTGGCGAGGAGGTTGGCTTCCGATAGGGGCAGTTCCATTACCCGGGCACAGTCCCGGATCGATGACTTGGCAGCCATCGTACCATAGGTAATAATTTGCGCAACCTGGTTCTTTCCGTATTTGTCAATGACATACCTAAGCACACGGTCCCGCCCCTCATCGTCAAAGTCAATATCAATATCAGGAAGAGAAACCCGATCAGGATTTAGAAAGCGCTCGAATAGTAGGTTGTATTTGATTGGATCAACATTGGTAATGCCAATGCTGTAAGCAACTGCCGACCCGGCCGCCGATCCACGGCCTGGGCCAACGGAAACACCAATTTCACGGGCCTTTGATGTAAAATCCTGTACAATAAGAAAATAGCCCGGATATCCGGTTTTCCTGATTGTTTCCAGCTCGAAATCCAGCCGTTCTGTAATTGCCGGGGTGAGTTCGCCATATCGTTTCTTTGCTCCCGCATAGGTTAAGTGCCGGAGATAATCATCTTCTGAACCAAATTCTTCGGGGATATCGAATTTGGGCAGCAGTACGTCGCGTTCAAGCGTGTAGGTTTCAATCTTATCAAGAATTTCGCTGATGGTTTCAATCGATTCCGGCAAATCGCTAAATATTGACTTGATCTCTTCCTGCGACTTGAAATAGTATTCCGAGTTCGGTAAACCGTACCGATGTCCGCGGCCATAACCGATAGGTGTTGACTTGAACTCTCCTTCTTTGATGCACAGCAAGACATCGTGCGCATTAGACTCATCCCGATCATTGTAAAATACCTCGTTGGCAGCGAAGTATTTCACATTGTATTTCTTGCTGAAGCGAAGCAACGTTTCATTTACACGGTCTTCCTCAGGAATGCCATGCCGGTTTAATTCAATATAAAAATCATCCTGAAATAAATTGTGCCACCAAATGAAAGCTTCTTCAGCTTGTTTCTCTCCTACGTTAAGTATCAAGTGCGGTATTTCGCCTGAAAGAGATCCTGTCAGGGCAATGAGATCTTGTTTATGGGTTTCAACAAGCGCTTTATCAATCCGTGGGTGAATCCCATATAGCCCTTCAGTGAATCCGTAAGAGCTGAGCTTGGCGAGGTTCTGGTATCCATTCTTATTTTTTGCCAATAATACCTGGTTAAAGCGTTTATCGGGGTTGTCCTTGGTGAACTTTAATTTTAAGCGATCGTCGGCAATAAATAATTCACATCCAACAATAGGTTTTATTTCATGATTCAATGCTTCGCGTACAAACTTGAATGCGCCGTACATGTTACCGATATCTGTTAACGCCACTGCTGGCATATTCATCGACTTCGCCTTGGTGACTATGGCCTTGATATCGGGTGTAGCCTGCAGCACAGAAAATTGAGAATGTGTGTGAAGGTGCACAAAAGGCTTCTCTGAAAGCTGTGTTTGCGCGTCACGCAGTGAATAGCCTGCTTCCTTCTGCTTATCCCTTTTTGAAAAATTGCCTGCATCGAGAACCGGCTCCTCATATTCGATTTCAGCCGGAGGTGTTGAATCGAATGGTTTTACTACACGTTGTTCGATCAAGCCGAAATAGATTCTAGCGGTGGCGGCAACATCATGCGAGGCATCATGGGCATCACCAAAGTCTTTGTTGAAGAGTTTAGTATGCAACTCAAGCAGGGTAGGCATCTTTAGTCTTCCGCCGACCCCACCGGGCAGTTGACAGAATTCTATGGAAGAAAGACCAGTATCCAGCTTGGCAAGCGCCAGGAATTTCCCGGTATCCAGCTTTTGACGTATGAACTCAGCACCGATGATGTTAATGTCAAACTCGATGTTGTGCCCTATCAAAAGGGAAGATTTAGCGAGGTCCGCTACAAAATCTGATAGCACTTCCTTTATATCACGGCCCTCTTCCAGCGCACGCTTCGTGGAAATCCCATGTATCTGTTCCGCTTTGAATGGGATATCAAATCCATCGGGTTTAATGATATGATTGCGCCGGGAAAGAAGATTGCCGTGTGTATCATGAAGCTGCCAGGCAATTTGTACGAGGCGTGGCCAGTTATCTATATCGGTTATTGGAGCAGTCTTGTTGTGTGGTAGCCCTGTGGTTTCCGTATCGAAAATTAAATACATCAGTATACTTTAAGTGGGGTCTTTTAATGCGGCAAAGTTACGCCATCGGTTGAATAGTTGTCATGTATGGTCCTGTTCCGGAAAAACCCAGGAATAGTCCAAGAATGGGAATATGTCTATAATTGATTCTTAATTCTAATAATAGGAAATAGTCTATTAAGTATAATATACTGATAGTCAATCATTTGAAACATTGGCCTATTCTTGGATAAGGTATAATGAAAGGACTTAATACAATATGAAACGCTTGGTAAAATTAGTATCAAACTTTCTCCGAAAAGAGTGGTTTTTATTTGTTGCCGTTGCAGCAATTACACTGATAATTTTGCTATTCGAGTTTCTCTAATTTCTCACAGTAAAAAGAAAATGTAGTTAAAAGATTTATAAGTGAAGTTAGCTTTGGTGGAACAGGGATTGGGAAGTATTTTTGATTGCATCAAGAACCCCGACTAACTACATCCTATGAATTGGTTTACAAGCCTGCTATCCAGTACACTCGGCAGAAAATTACTCATGGCTCTTACAGGGCTTTTTCTTATTCTTTTCTTAATAGTCCATTTGATCGGTAACCTCCAACTCCTGAAGCATGATGGAGGGGAAGCATTCAATGTGTATGCGCAGTTTATGACCAGCAATCCGTTGATCAAAATAGTTTCTTACGTCAATTACATCCTTATTTTGCTGCATATATTCTGGGCTATTATGCTGTCGAGACACAACCGTGCGGCCAGGGGTGATGAACGATATGCTGTAAATAAGAATTCTTCCGATTGGACTTCCCGTAATATGGGGATCCTCGGAACATTTATCTTTATTTTCCTGGTGATTCACCTCAAAGGATTTTGGTATGAAATGCACTGGGGTGGAATTTCCGTTGAAAATTATGATGGAAAAGAAGTAAAAAATCTGTTTGCAGTTGTTGATAGGGCTTACGATCAATGGTGGTATGTTGCTATCTATACTTTTAGCATGTTGGCGCTCGCATTTCATTTGTGGCATGGCTTCGCCAGCGCATTTCAAACGCTGGGGCTAAACCATGTGAAGTATAATCCTGTTATAAGATTTGTCGGTAGAACTTTTGCGATTGTTGTTCCCGTACTGTTCGCATTAATTCCCGTTTGGATGTTCCTAACTTAAAATTTCAGTTCCGCATACTATGAAATTAGATTCAAAAATTCCTGAAGGCCCATTGGCAGAAAAGTGGACGAAGCACAAATTTAATCTGAAGTTGGTTAACCCTGCCAATAAGCGTAAGTATGATATTATTGTTGTGGGTACCGGATTAGCCGGAGCATCTGCGGCTGCATCCTTGGCGGAATTGGGGTACAATGTGAAAGCTTTCTGCTTTCAGGATAGCCCCCGGAGAGCGCACAGTATAGCTGCGCAGGGCGGAATTAATGCTGCAAAGAATTACCAGAACGATGGCGACAGTGTACAACGCTTGTTTTACGATACCATAAAAGGAGGAGACTACCGGGCCCGTGAAGGTAATGTCTACCGTCTTGCGGAAGTGAGTGTGAACATTATTGATCAGTGCGTGGCCCAGGGTGTTCCATTTGCCAGGGAATATGGCGGATTATTATCGAACAGATCTTTTGGCGGTGCGCAGGTTTCACGAACCTTTTATGCCCGTGGACAAACAGGGCAGCAATTGTTGCTTGGTGCGTACTCCGCATTGAATCGACAAATTGCCAACGGCAAGGTGCAGATGTACAACCGAACCGAGATGTTGGATCTTGTAACCGTTGATGGAAAAGCGCGGGGCATCGTAACCCGCGATTTGATCACCGGGAAAATCGAAGCCCACAGTGGGCATGCGGTGCTGCTCTGTACCGGCGGTTATGGAAACGTATTCTTCTTGTCCACCAATGCTAAGGGATCAAATGTTACCGCAGCATGGAGAGCACATAAAAAAGGAGCGCTGTTTGGTAATCCCTGCTATACGCAAATCCACCCTACGTGTATTCCGGTTTCCGGAGATCATCAGTCCAAGCTTACGCTGATGTCTGAGTCCTTGAGAAATGATGGACGCGTTTGGGTACCTAAAGTTGCAAGCCCGGGTTTAAAGGCAAAGGATGCGAAAGATATACCTGAGTCTGGTCGGGATTACTTCCTGGAACGAAGGTACCCGTCATTCGGTAACCTTGTCCCGCGCGACGTCGCTTCACGGAATGCAAAAAACATTTGCGATGAAGGGAGAGGTGTAGGATCCGGGTTGGCTGTATTCCTTGACTTTGCTGATGCCATTAAGCGTGATGGTCGGAAAACCATAGAAGCGAAATACGGTAATCTGTTCGATATGTACCGCCAGATAACCGGGGATAATCCATACGAAGTTCCCATGATGATCTATCCGGCCGTTCACTATACCATGGGTGGACTTTGGGTTGACTATAATTTAATGACAAGCGTTCCGGGACTTTATTCATTGGGTGAGGCAAATTTTTCGGACCATGGAGCGAATCGCCTGGGGGCGAGTGCGCTGATGCAGGGACTAGCGGATGGATATTTTGTTATTCCCTATACCATTGGCGATTATCTCGCTGGATTGCCCCATGCCAAAATCAGTACGGACAGTCCGGAGTTCACAGCAGCAGTTGCAAAAGCAAATGCAACGATTAATAAGTTTCTTTCTATAAAAGGAAAGAAAACCGTAGACCAATTTCACCGGGAGCTGGGATTAACGATGTGGGACTACTGTGGCATGTCGCGAACAGCAGAAGGCCTGCTCAAAGCGAAAACTAAAATTCAGGCACTGCGTGCTGAGTTTTGGCAAAATGTAAATGTACTGGGGGGGGCAGATGAACTCAACCAGGAATTAGAGAAGGCCATGCGCGTTGCCGACTTCATGGAGTTGGGGGAACTTATGGTCGATGACGCATTGAACCGTTCAGAATCATGCGGTGGACACTTTCGCGAGGAATCCCAGACTCCGGAGGGTGAAGCGCTCCGTCAGGACGATGAATTTGCGTATGTGGCAGCGTGGCAATATATGGGTGAAAATCAGCCGGAAGTTCTTCATCAGGAGCCGCTGGTTTTTGAAAATGTAAAGTTGACTCAAAGAAGCTATAAGTAAAGGAATATGAAGATCACACTTAAGATTTGGCGGCAGAAAAATAGAAATACAAAAGGCTCATTCAAAATGTATGCACTTGAGCACGTGTCGGCAGACATGTCCTTTCTTGAAATGCTGGATGTGCTCAACAGTGATTTGATTCAGAAAGGAGAAGAGTCTATAGCATTTGATCATGACTGTAGAGAAGGCATCTGCGGGATGTGCAGTCTTTATATTAATGGCAGGCCGCACGGGCCTGTGCAAACAACCGCATGCCAGCTTCATATGCGTTCTTTCAAGGACGGGCAAACGATAACCATTGAGCCCTGGCGGGCAAGCGCTTTTCCGGTGATCAAGGACCTGGTTGTTGATCGGAGCGCGTTTGATCGCATTCAGCAAGCAGGAGGGTACGTCTCGGTAAATACAGGCGGTGTTCCGGATGCCAATGAAATTCCAATTTCCAAGAAGATTGCTGATGAAGCATTTGATGCTGCGGCCTGTATAGGATGCGGAGCATGTGTTGCAGCCTGCAAGAATGCTTCTGCCATGCTTTTTGTGGGTGCAAAGGTTTCTCAGTTTGCACTGCTACCACAGGGTAAACCAGAGCGAAAAGAACGCGTAGAGAAAATGGTGGCGCAGATGGACGCTGAAGGATTTGGCGCGTGCACAAACACAGGCGCTTGTGAAGCGGAATGCCCGAAAGGCATTAGCCTGACAAATATTGCCCGAATGAATCGGGAATATTTTTCGTCAGCAATAAGTTCTTATGAGGTTCAGTCCAAAGGAGCAGATTAACGGTACGGCTGGAACTTATTACCAACTTTGGTTGCATTGGCATGTAAGGCACTGGCTCAATCCAGTGTTTTTCAAATCCTGTTCAAGCTTGAAAAATGCTTGGAAATAACTTTTACACGAGAAAGGTTCAAGCGCGCTTGCGCGTTATTCACTTTTGCAAGCGGCTATCCCTGATCTTCCCGTGATTATATCAACATGGGCCACGCCAATATTTCCAGCTGCAAGAATAATATCCTTCTCGGCTCCTGAAGCAGCGAGGTGCACCTTAATGCAGGCATTCAGCGCAAGTATTTCTCTGTAGTTTATTGTAGTCTCATCGCGTAGCTGGGATAATTCTGTTTCACCCTTGCCTGATTTTCCGATAACCGGATTGAGCTGCGCCAGAATATCAGCATCCGGCTCCGTAACGTTCCCCAGGTGCAGGTGCACGGGGTGTTCAGCGTTACCCTCCGTCCCAAAAAGGGCAACTACAACGTGGGTAGACCCATCAAGTTTTTCCTTAAATGTTACGGATCCGTTAATATGGTAAACGGATGCCTGATTCAACGGGTAAGATGCTTCATTGCCAGTGTATTCACTCAACAAGATCTCCTTGTCCTGGTTCTCCTGGCAACCTAATCCTGAAATCACGGCAGCCAACCCTAAAATCCAACTTTTCATATAGACACTTTAACCATAAAGGTAAAAAAAAATTACTGATATTAATAATTACAGCCTTATCGCGCTTAGCTTTACTTTTGAAATTGGCATGAATCTGGCAACACCATAACGTAAATCGCTAACTGGTTCTTTTGTGAGACGACTTTTTTTTATACTTATTGTTGTGTCCGGGTGTAGTCCAAAAGTGCAACCACCTGATCCTGAATCGTTAAAGCCATCGTGGTTGAAAACCACCCCCTTTCGCGATGGGTACTATACGGGGATTGGACACAGTGTAAAGGATGGAACGAATAACTATATTCAGAGTGCGAAGAAAAGCGCCCTGGATGATTTGGTGTCGCAGATTAAGGTAAATGTATCCAGTACCTCGGTGCTTCGGCAATTGGAAATTGACAAAAAACTTACCGAACAATACGAACAGATTATACAGACAACAGCTGTAGATGAAATTGAAGAATTTGAATTGGTGGATGCCTGGGAAGACAGTGACAACTACTGGGTATATTATAGCTTATCCATTGCGCGATACCGTCAGATAAAGGAGGAGCAGAAGCGCAATGCCACTATTCTGGCTACAGACTATTTTGAGAAAGCAAGGGCTGCTGAAAAAAATGGCGGGCGGGTGCAGGCTGTTAGTTTCTATTTCCAGGCCTTCAGGAGTGTTGAAAAATATTTGGGTGACGCAATACGCGTTACTATTGAAGATAGGGAAGTGCTGCTCATCAATGAGATTTATGCTTCCATACAAAACATTCTGAACAAAATTTCCATCAGGCCTGAGCCAAGTGAAATTACACTAAACAGGAGGGTTAATCAGACAGATCAAACTGTATTGGCGATCGCAAGCTACAAAGATCTCCAGTCCCCGGTACCGAGCCTGCCACTTATCGCCGGCTTTGAAAAAGGAGCTGGTGATATTTTTCCAAATTACCTTACCAATGCGGCGGGAGACGCAGAAATTCTTATTACCAAAATTGGGTCAAAGGAATTGGATCAAACTGTACGTATCGCGCTGGATATAGACGCGATAAGTGGTGCAGGAAATTCGCCCATTTACACATTGATAGCAAAGACATTAAACATTCCGCGCGCCCAGGTAGTGCTTCGTGTGCAACGACCAATCGTGTTCTTAACATCAGAGGAAAGAAGCCTCGGATACAATAAAAGTGATTATCAGCTCAGCAATAAACTCAGGAATTTCCTGGCCAACAATGGTTTTGAGTTTACCAGCGACAAGGGTAGGGCGGATCTATGGTTTGACGTTAAATCCGATTCAGAAAAGGGATCCGTTTCAGGTAGTATTTATATTACCTACCTGACCAGCGTGATAAAGGTATTCGCCATCAAAGAAGGAACTGAAATTTATGCTACGACGCTGGATCGCGTTAAGGGCTATGGACTGGATTATGATAAATCCAGCGTTGACGCGTATAACAAAGCTGTGGAAACGTTGCAGAATGAACGAATGAATGAATTATTGAGTACCGTGCTTCAATGATAAAACAGCTTTTCGACGCTGTATGCATGAATTATTCGGTATTTGAAAAGTTTGGTATCTAAATTGTAAAGCATAACTTAACTAAATTTTTATCGCATATGAAACGAATCACCTATTCTACGCTCATCCTGGTTATCCTTGGAGGTGTCTTTATAATTGGCTGCAAAAGCAAACAAAAGATTCCAAAAGGTGAGACCGAAGTATCAGTGCCATGTTCTGGTTCTGATTTCTTTACTTCGAATAAATTCTTCCGTGCTAACTCCATTGGAGAAAGTCAGGATCAAGTAACATCCAAAAAGAAGGCGCTTGCCAATGCGCGCGCTGAACTTGCGGCGAGTATTCAAACCACAGTAAAGGCGGTTACCGACAACTACACGAACTCGCGGGAGATGAACAACAAGGAACAAGTGGAAGAACGTTTTGAACAACTTAATCGTGAAATTGTGGATCAAAAACTCACCGGGCTCAAAACCATTTGCGAAAAGCTTGTCAAGACGGGTGATGGAACGTACAAGACCTATATTGCAATTGAATTGTCGGCGGATGATTTGGTAGCAACTTATAATGAGCGCCTTTCCAAAGATGATCGTCTTAAGATTGATTACGATTACGAGAAGTTCAAGGAAACTTTTGAATCGGAAATGCAGAAGCTCGGCAATTAATAGTGAGTTTTCTTTAAAGAATATAAATGCCCCGGTTTATTCCGGGGCATTTTCATTTTCTTTCAATGGGTCTTGCGCAAATAACTTTACGGCTACTGCAGGCTGTAAAAAAATTAGGCCAGGAAGATGGTTGCGTATACGTATCCCATTCGCCACATGGTTATTTCATGGTTAGTCCAATTTATATCGGGGCAAGAAGCGCCATGGTTAATCGCATGTTGTGGATTTCCTTGGCAGGAAAATTCCCGAAAGTCTGGGCTGTGGACAAATTTTTGGTTGCTATAAAGTTTTTTGCTGGGGATAATGAAATGTGAGGGGGTCCTCTTGTCGATTTTAATTCATTGTGAAAGTTGCATTTCTGCCCAAACAATCGTTTGAAACCGGTTATCGGCAGGCATAAATCATATCCAGGATAATTTTTATTTTCAAATGATTTGATTTTTGTTGCTGAACATATACCTTTAATCCCTATAGGAGTAGTAGACTTTGTAAAGCTATGCATAAATCGGATGACAAAGCTCTGCCATGTTGCTGTCGGTATTGCTGCAACAACGCAGGAAATACAGGTACATAGGATCGGCTTGATCAAGACAAAGAAGAACATGCAGGCCTTTTCTGGAAACAGAAAGGGCTCATTTATATAGAAACAAACAAACGTTAAAGAAATGGAAAGCTTTCGCTCCGAACTGGAAGATTTACGGAACCCCATCGTTGCTCTTGACATTATCGACCTTGAAAAGAAGATCAGACTTTTTCGCGACGGGAAGATTGATAGTGAAAAATTCCGCAGCCTTCGACTTGCCCGTGGTATCTACGGCCAGCGTCAGGAGGGTGTTCAAATGATCCGGATTAAACTTCCATTCGGACGCGTTTCAACCAAACAGTTGCGCAGGATAGCAGATATATCCGAGGAATACGCAAGTAGCACACTACATGCAACAACGCGTCAGGATATTCAAATCCATTATGTAAGTCTGGATAAAACGCCAGAACTGTGGGCTAAGCTGGAGCAGGATGAAATAACCACAAGAGAAGCGTGTGGAAATACGGTTCGCAATATCACTGCTTCTGCGGCGGCCGGTGTTGATCCTCATGAAGCATTCGATGTTTCTCCCTATGCGCATGAAATGTTCACCTACTTTTTGCGCAATCCGATCTGTCAGGAAATGGGCAGGAAATTCAAGATAGCCTTTTCCTCGAGCGACGAAGATACGGCATTCACTTTTATTCATGACCTGGGTTTTATACCGCGCATCCAGGACGGGAAACGTGGGTTTCGGGTTGTCCTTGGCGGAGGTTTGGGAGCCAATCCAACTTTGGCACAACTAGCTTATGCGTTTTTGGATGCAGATCAAATCATTCCATTCACTGAGGCTGTCCTTCGCGTATTTGATCGTTACGGAGAGCGCAACCGACGCATGAAAGCGCGCATGAAGTTCCTGATCAACGATCTGGGCCTGGAGAAATTTCTGGAGTTAGTAGCTGAAGAACGAACGGCGCTGAAATATAAAACGTATCATATCGATACCGAAATATTGCCAGATCCGGTATTGCCTGAAAAGTATACAACCGATAATGCATATATCCAGGATGAGGAACAATACGCAAGGTGGTATAGCACCAATGTATTTTCGCAGAAGCAGAAAGGATATTTTGGCGTATATGTGAAAATTCCGTTGGGAAATATTTCTGCAAGATTAGCCAGGCATTTTGCCGACATCGTCGATATCTATGCATCCAATGAACTTCGAATAACAATCAATCAAGGTTATTTGATTCGATTTGTGCGAAAGGAAGATTTGAGGCCGCTGTATGCGGCGTTGGACAAGGTGGGACTTGCTGAGCCAGGCTTCGACAGTGTGGCAGATGTTACCGCATGCCCGGGAACCGATACCTGTAATCTGGGTATTTCGGATAGCACATCCATTTCGCTGGCGCTGGAAAAGGTGGTTCGAGATGAATTTCCTGATCTGATTTATAATAACGATATCAAGATCAAAATAAGTGGATGTCCAAATTCTTGTGGGCAACACGGTCTGGCCAGTATCGGGTTGCATGGCAGTACGATAAAAGACAAAGAAGGCAAAGTATTGCCTGCGCTCGTCGTGCTGTTGGGTGGTGGTAAACTCCAACAGGGAGAAGGAATAATCTCCGATAAGATCATCAAAATACCAAGCAAACGAGGCCCACAGGCTCTCCGGTTACTGTTAAATGATTATGAGTGCAATAGCCAGGATGGAGAATATTATCACGCGTATTTTAAGCGTTTAGGCCGAAATCATTTTTATCAACTCCTTAAGCCGCTTGGCGACATCACCATTACAAAACAAGAAGAGTATCTGGATTGGGGGCAGGAATCTAAATTTATTTTGCATACAGCCGTAGGCGAGTGTGCCGGCGTAATGATTGATCTGGTTTCTACACTATTGTATGATTCTGAAGATAAACTGGCCTGGGCACAGGAGGCATTGGATCATAACAAATTAGCTGATTCGATCTATCTGAGCTATAGTGCTTTTATTAATACAGCAAAGGCGTTGCTGCTTACACGCGATATCAAACCGGGCACGCAATTCCAAACAATAAATGATTTTCAAAAAGAGTTTGTGGATTCAAAGGCGTTTGAGTTTTACGGGAATTTTAAAGATCATGTTTTGCGCATCAATAAACATGAACCATCTGAAACATTTGCCAAAACTTATCTAGGGGATTCATTGAAATTTATGGAAGCTGCTGCTGCATATCGCGCAACTGAAAATGTAATGGTAGAGAAATGATACAGACTTCTTTTGTGTCGCATCAATCTCCCAGGCTCACGCTAGTGGGCGCTGGACCGGGGGATCCTGAATTGATAACGCTGAAGGGGATTAATGCCTTAAAAACAGCAGATATTGTGTTGTATGATGCATTGGTATCCGAAGAAATCCTGAATAATATCCCTGTTGGTATCCCATCGTTTTGTGTGGGCAAACGTGCGGGGTCACATTCCTTTAAGCAAGAGGAGATAAATGAACTTATCGTTGAGTTTGCCTATTTATATGGCCACGTTGTGAGGTTAAAAGGAGGGGATCCATTTGTATTCGCAAGAGGTTCAGAGGAAATTGCATTTGCGGAATCGCGAGGCATAACAACTTTCATGGTGCCCGGTATCAGCAGTGCATTGGCCGTACCGGCAAGCTTGAATATTCCGGTAACAGCGCGCGGTATATGCGAAAGCTTTTGGGTAGTGACAGGAACGACAAAGGAAGGAGCGATTTCTGCAGATATTGCCTTGGCAGCGCAATCTTCTGCCACGATTGTGATCCTGATGGGCTTGAATAAAATTCGTGAGATAATGGAACAATTCGTGAGCTGTGGAAAAAATGAAATTCCCGTTGCTGTTATTCAGAACGGAACACTATCGAATCAAAAAAGTGTAATTGGAAACGCTTCAACGATTGGAGATCTTGCCTTGGACGCAGGCATTGGTTCTCCGGCTATCATTGTCGTAGGTGAAGTTGTAAACCATGCACATGCAAGAGAAGAAATAGCGCAGGAAATTGGAATTCAATGCTATAAAAATGGATAGAAATAATCTT
>JAOUDZ010000056.1 GCA_029858965.1 Cyclobacteriaceae bacterium | reverse complement strand
TTATATACTCCTTGTTGTAGGGAGTTTTATCCTTTTGGTTCCGTCTTATTAAACATATATCGAGCAATTTTCCATTCTCCATCAACTTTCTCGAACACGAATAACTCTCTGTTTGCTTCTGGTGCTTCAATTCCGTCTGCAAGTATTTTAACCGTCCCTTTAGAGCTTGTAGTAGCAAAAGCCATATTTCCTTCTACCACAATTTCTTCAATAAAAAATTCAATGTTTAATTGAATTTGAGAAAACACAAATTCGTATGACTTTAAAATGCCTTCAACACCAATTCCGGATGGAGCTTCGGTTGGCATGAAGACGCCATCTTTAGTGTAAAGACTTTGAGCCAATTTTGCATCTGAGGTATTCAAAGATTTTTGATACGTGCTCAGTAATTCTTCGATTTTCTTCTTTTCTTCTTTTTGCATAATTTCTTTTTTTTCTATTTGTGTTTTATTGTCTGATTCAGTTTTATTTTCGTTTTGAGTGCATGACACTAGCGCTGCTAAGATCAATGCTGTCAATAGTATTTTTTTCATGTCTTAATTAGTTGATTTTATCCACTCATTAAGTGAAGTGAATTCTTCTGTTGCAATTTCTTTAGCCAATCGAATTTGCACTTCCGAATTTGGTCCCATATAGGTGTGTGCTTCAAAATAGGCCAGCATTTGGGCAATTTCTCCAGCCCCTTGAAAGAAGCCTGAAAACACTTCCGTAGGAACTTGATCAAAGCTGTAATCTTTCCCATTGGCTTTGAATGCATCCAAAATGTCATTGAAGCTATTGAATTCTGTGGCTAACGATAAATAACTCCCATTCCCCACTTTTTCAGGATTTAGGAACGCACCAGCAACTACCTTACCTAAATCATTGATATCCGACATATGGATTCCTTTTACAGTAGGGTCAATCGGTAGTGTCCAACCGATAGAACCGTCTTGCTGCGTTTGAGCGCCCATTTGTCCAGTAAGGTTTTGGAAGTAGAAGGGAGGTTGAACAAATGTGTAGTTTTCGAATCCAGCCTCTTTTACCAACTCATCTACTTTGGCCTTACCAGTAAAATGAGGAACATCAAACTTGCTATTGCTTATCTTTTCCACATCAGGCAGGGTAGACCAAATAAAGTGATTTACACCTGCGTCTTTAGCGGCTTGAATAGCAATTTTACCTTGAGCAATTTCATCCGCCCCTTCCCAGAAGTTAGTAACAACAAATACACCATGTGCGTTTTTAAATGCATCAGTTAGTGAACTTAAGTCGGTAAGATCAGCCTTTACCACTTCATGGGCTTTACCCGAATAGTTGTCAGGGTTTCTTGAAATGGCTCTGACCTTAAAATTACCTTCTTTAATCAATGCATTTACGACTCCTTTACCTTGTGAACCCGTTGCGCCGATTACTGCAATTGTTTTATTTTCCATGATTTATATTGTTTAATGTTTATAACAATACAAAGATGGGGTATATCAAAAGGACGTACCCATAAGGTATCTTAAGAAACAGTCTTAATATGGATTAAGATTTTGCAATTTTCTTTCGAATAGCGCTTAGAAACTCAGGGGTTACACCGAGGTAAGATGCTATCTGAATGTTTGAGATACGGTTAAAAAATTGAGGGTAGCGTTTTAGAAAGTCTAAATATCGTTCTTCGGCAGTCGAACTAATATTTTGTATTGTTCTTTGCTGTAACCCAACCATGGCATTTTCAGCTAACACTCTGAAAATCCGATTGAATTTGGGATAATCAACAAAGAGATTAAGCTGATCTTCTTTTTTGATTTGAAGAATAATAGAATTCTCGACAGCTTCTATATAAAGCTTGCTTGGCTCCTCAGCATGGAAACTACTAATATCCCCAATCCACCAATTTTCGACTGCAAATTGTAGGTTGTGTTCTTTGCCCTTATCATCAATGAAGTACATTCTGAAACAACCTTCAAGAACAAATGTGTTATGCATGCAAATCTCCCCCTCCTGAAGAATAAACTGCCTTCGCTTAACTCTTCTTTCTTTAAAAAATGCTTCCACAAAAACCTTCTCTTCGTCATCGAGAGGAAGAATTTTATTGAAGTAGTCTATGAGGGGTTTTGTGTTCATATCTAATTTGCTGCAACGTTTAGTATATAGAGATTAGGGCAGTAGAAAGCTATGAACTTTATAGTTTGTACTGAGCCAAAGCGTTTTGTTTTTAACTTAAAAACATTTCTTAAAAGCGAAATCAAAAATTTTGGTGGTGTTGGTTAAATAGCACTGAACTTTCGTAAATCACTGAGAGCTCTATGTGCTATTTACAGTGTTGGCGGTAGTTTGCAACTTTGTTGTCATTTGAAATTGTTGTTGTAAGTTCCCCTTTTTTAGTACAAGTTATAAATATAAAATTCTTCCGTTGAGCTGCACCCGTAATCGTCAGATGTTCTCTCATTCATGCCAGTCATTTGATTTTAAGTCCACGAGTTGTCTTAATGTCCACGAAGCCCAGGAGGAATAAAAAAAAACCGCAGATTTGCTGCGGGTTCCTGAAATCTGACTTCTTGGGTGAATTAGTCTTTACTGTTGAGATACTGGAACAGACTACCCGCGTCACCGTAAATTTGCTGTAACCGGATTTTTCCGTCTTCATTAAAATCAAAGGATTCATAACCGGCAAGCCTGCCTGTTTTTGCCGCTGTACTGTCGGTTGCCGGCTTGGTAACTTCCCACAATCCATAATACCGCACCGAGCCGTTCATGGTTAAAGTTTTTTGATCCACTCCCGGCAAAAGAATGAGGGAATCCATTCCGAGTAACTTGAAGTCGTAAGCCGCCATCATTCTTTTATCTAAGTCAATCATTTCTTGCAGCGATTGATCTTTCTGGCTGCCGAAACTGGTGCCCACAGACACAAAATCATCTGAAAAGATAGTGTAGTCAATATTTTCGGCCTGAAAGGCCTTCAAATATGCCATTACCGTTGCCGAATTCTTTTTGAACATCTCATTGGCAGAATTATCTGCCGGCGGCTGGCAGGCTGCGAAGGCCAAAAGCACTGCCGTGATCATGAATAGTTTTTTCATTGGTAGTAAGGTTTAGTTTGAATGAAACTTTAAGTTAGAATATTTTTGGCTAACTGCCATTGCTTGTTTGGTAGCTATTACCAGTTTTCTGCCCGAAGAAAAAGAATCCATTTTAGCTAATTACAGATCAATCCGAACCCAATGAAATCTCCTCCCAATTCAAATTACCAATATACCTGCGTGAAACCTTTCCTTGCCCATCCATCGCGAGTAAGTGAATCCACTCATTATCACATAGATTTCGGACGGAAAGATGCTTTTCAAGAACCGCATTCATCGCTTCAATGGGCGCCTCTATGATCACATTCAATTTCGCCGGCTCATGCTGGTATTTTTCGCCATCATGTACCGATTGAATCGGTAGTCCCACTCTTAGATCTCCTGAATAGCCTTCCAACACACCCACACCAGCCGTCACGTTGTGTAAGGTCTTATTGCCCGATCCAAAGTTTTTGTTGTCTACCGAAGAGGCATAGTACTGCAGGTTGATCCAACTTGTCACTACCATCGGAGCGGTCATGATCAATTCGAGTATTGAAAATTCTTTGTCATTTCGCCATTCATAAGAATGCAAGAACGATCTGCCCCCAAAGTCAATGTTTTTCGTTCTTGCTCTTGGCGCCACCACAAAGGCAGAACAACCGGCAAGCCCCCACTCTGGCCGCACTTGTGACCAGTCTTTGCTTCTTGCTTTTATTGCGCTATCCACGTCTGCTTTGGTAGACATTCTCAAAGCTCTTTCCGTGCGGGTAGCGTGACCGGCTTGAGCCAGTGAATTCTTAAGGTTTTGAAGTTCTCCCTTCAGATTAATGGGTATGTCTTGTTCGTTGAAAATACTAATCTCATCCGTAGTGGTATCATGGAGGCATGCCAGGAAAACGGTGCTCTCCGGGATGTGTATGTTCTCATCCTTTAGGTGTTTCCGTACGGCCTGATCGTTGAGCACCGCTGCGGCCACTTTGGCATTTGCTTCACCGGTGTGTCCTCCGCAAGCCCCACAATCAAGCCCGGTGGCATGTGGATTATTGACGGTCGTTGATCCGTGCCCTACTATCAGGACAAACTTTCCAAAGTTGTCTGTCAGCGTCATAGCATTCAAAGCATTTTTAGCCATTTGAAAGCGTTGTTCCAGGGGTATCCCTACCGTTTGGTGGTTATGGACGGCAACATCCAGGCTAATACTTTTGTTTTTGGACTGCTTACCTTTCAATCCCGCTTCATCAGGATGAGCAACAGGTCGCGTCAGGCCAAAGGAATCTGTAAAAAGTTTTGGGAGGTAATACAATCCTATTGGACTGACAAAACTAAAACAGGTGATGGCCCCAGACTTAAACGATTTCCAAAGTTGCTGAACCTGATGCTTTAGTATGCGGCTTTGATAGGTCAATTGATTTAGCCTTTTATCCGGAATTTCTTCCAAAATGGTAGGCCCTGTTTTTATGAGGACTGGGCATTGAGCTTCTCCTTTGTCATGTGCAATCGGAACATAGTTGATTGGGAAGGCAAAAAATCCGGCAAACCCAATGGTTTCTATTCCCTGATCTACCAACTCCAAATTTCTGCGAAACACTTCAGACCGAACATCTATGCAGAAAATAGCTTGCGCCTTGGCTTGATCGGTTTCATTATTTTCAATAGGATCTGCTTGTTTAAACTTCTCAATGATTTCACGCTGGGTGGCCAGGTCAAATGCCTCCTGCAAAATGAGCTTTTGGGACACGAGGTCGTTAATTATCGCCCGTGTTTTTGTTTGGGCTAAAACTCTTTTGGCACCAATCCACTTTACCCGAAGTTTGGGGCTATCCAGGCATTGAAAGAGGCAAGCTTCCCAGCAAATAAGGACTGCCAAAAACTCGATCAGCTTTCCGTCTTTTCCGCCATACAATTCACTTTCCCAATCGAGACGGGCGGCATATGCTGACCATCCACCTACTCGCAGTAACAGGCGATGTAAGTAAATAGGCAGTTCATTGTTGGTTACCGCGAGTATTCCCAGAGCAGTTTCTACCGCTTCCAGAGAATTATCAGGTAGGGCTTTAACGGATTTTCTGAAACCTTTTAACCCAGTAATCTCTGGCGTCCGATCTACCTCGGCCTCCGCTTTCCACGCGGCAAAGGGTTCCGATTTTTGGTCAGCAGCCACCCAGGAGGCTTGTCCCATATCAAAATAGGAAGCTGCCCAAGTTGAGACTCTGGATATCACGAAGCGGCTCCAGTCTTTTTCCGTGACACGGGCTGCCACATCAATCAGCGTGGACATGGCTGCCGTATGTTGATCCTTATCGTCAGAATTTTCCAGCTTGCCGATAAATGCATCAACATCTGTATGCCCAGATGATTTTTTGCGCAAGGCTGCAGCCAAATCTTCTCGCGTTATTATTCCTTCCTGAATTTTACACGTGTAAAATGAAGTCGGCAAGGTCATTTGAATGCCTCCAATCGCGGCAAGCTGCTGAGCTACAGTTTCAAATTTTTGGTCCGTCAGCCCAATGTATGGGTTCACAGCCACAAAATTTTCCAGTGGCCAAACCGGAGCAATTTTTTTACAGGCGTGACGCAGGGCCTCTACAAGCGAGCCGTTTCGTATGTCCTCATTAAGTGTCAAGACTTGGTCTTCCATGTTCGTTTAGATCAGTTGTTAAATTGTATTGTTTTGAATCATTACTAGGCTAAGCCAACCGGCTCATTCGGTTCAAGAATTTCTCTTGGTTTTGATGGTAGATTATGAGCGCCCGATTCCTTTATTGCCAGCCTGCTTTCTGAAGAATGAATGCGCAAGGCACCAACCAGTCCGTCAAAAATGGCACTGGCATAAAAGCCGTTTTTCACGTGTATGGCAAGGGCTTTATAGTAAGGCTTTGGGGATAATCCAGGAGCCATGATCTGAGCAAAAACTGCCAGACCAAAGGCCAGCATGATGACACCTGCTGCCAGTAATTTCCCCGATCCCGGCATAGTCAAATCCGGTAGTTGAGAAGCGAGCATGTAATGGGTGCCTGATTCAAGGGAGAAAAAAGCGATAGTCACAAGCAACGCCATAAGTGAGGCCTGAAAGACCAATCCGACATTTCTCTTTGAATCAATCGCTGAGGTCAATATCCGAGCTAAGCCCAAAATGATTACTGCACCAATGATCAGAAGAGATGATTCCTTCTCAGGGTCAATTCCCCATACAAGGGCGAATACTGTATAAAGTGTTAAAGCCATGACCATTCCCAAAAAGATTTTTATTGGGTTCATAGTCGGGGTTACTTTTTTCACTTTTGCCCCTCTCATCACATCGACCACACTGCCAGAGGAAAGGAAGGCATGTGCTTTGTAAAAAGAGTGTGCCACCAGGTGAAGCATGGCTGCAGGGTAAACACCTAGCCCACAAACCATCAGGCTGAAACCCATATGGGCGACACTTGAGTAGCCGAGTGCGGTTTTGACAGATGTTTGCGTTAAATAAGCCACCGAAGCAAAAAGGGCGGTAAATCCTCCTACTATCATCAGTAAGACTGGCGCTGCAGTGCTTGCATCCATCACAAAAGCCATTCGAATGATCAGAAAGGGTCCGGCATTTAGCAGCCCGGCATGCAGCAGAGCAGACACAGGTGTAGGCGTTTCCATTACCTCAATTAGCCAGCTATGCGTTGGGAACTGTGCTGACTTCAATAGAGCTGCCAGGACTAAGAACAGTGCGGGTCCCTCCGCAGCCAGAAAAGGAAGGTTGGCAAATGAATTACCATTGATTGCAGTAAAAATGACTTCAAGGTTTCCAGAGCCAAAGTGACCGTATAGCATTATGATTGCTATGAGAAGACTCACATCACCCAGACGGGCAAGGATAAACTTCTTTCTCGCGGCAATTTGAGCTCCCGGACGGTCGTGATAAAAAAGCAATAATCGATGCAACGAAATACTGGTTAGAATCCAGGAAGTCAGAAGCAGGCCAAGATTACCGGAAAGAACCAGCAATTGTACCGAGGCAATTGTTGCCGCCAGTCGGCCGATGAAAGCACCTTGTCGTTGGTCTCCATCAAGGTAGTTGATGCTGAACTTTATGATGATGAAACCAAGAAAGGCTATCATTCCGAGCATAAGAGCACTCACTGCATCTAATCGCAGACTGAACCCGAAATCATAAAACCCAATCAGGTTGGTTTCCAGAAGACCATAGTTTATCACCAGAAAACCGCATATAATGGCTACTGCCAAGCTGATGAGCGTAACAATCGTGCTGATCCTTTTAACCAGCTGAGGCTTAAATCCTGATTGAAACCAAGATGCAATAGCCGCGACGACAAAAACCGCGGGAGAAAGTATGGTGATCAGAGTTATTAAATTTTCTGACATAGTGTAAGTTTATTTTGATGCGTTTGAATCAATGAGTTCAATTGAAATGGTCGAATTCACCCGAACGGATTTTCCGGATTCTTTTGCTTCGTTGATTAATTCTCTGGCTTGTTTTTGAGCGATCTTCAACTCACTAATTCGTTGAAGTAAATCGGGATCTTTAGCGCCAAATCGGATTAGTTGGCTGAAACTTTTGACCTCATGAAAATTGATTTTCATGGAAAAAAGGTCAGTTACAATTTCTAATGCATCATTCGGTGAAAAATCCCCTTGAACAAGGTCGAAAGTGCCATTTTCCACTGCGGTGATTTGTTTTTCTTCAGTAACCATCATGATTTAATGTTTTTGTTATGCGTGCAAATTTGTAGAACACTTTTCATAAATTTTTATTTATATTTAATATGTATTACATAAAATATATTTATGCATTATACTATTCATCAATTGCAGATCTTCTTAAAAGTGGTGCAAACCCAGAGTATCACTAAGGCATCTGAAGAGCTATTTATGACGCAGCCAGCCGTTTCTATCCAGTTGAAGAACCTTCAGGGTCAATTTGATATACCCCTCACAGAGGTGGTTGGCCGTCAGCTGTACATCACAGAATTTGGAAAGGAGGTGGCCGTAATAGCAGGACGGGTCATTCAGGAATTGGAAAATATCAACTATAAAACACAGGCTTTTCAAGGGATGCTGACCGGCAAACTAATGATTTCATCTGCTTCGACTGGCAAATACGTGATCCCCTTTTTCTTAGCCGGATTTCTCGAACAACACACCGGAATTGATCTTGCGCTCGATGTGACAAATAAGAGCCGTGTAATAGAGAGCCTCAAAAGCAATGAGACTGATTTCGCGCTGGTATCAGTGTTACCTGACAAGTTAAATGTGGAGAAGGAAATGCTAATAGAAAATAAATTATACCTGATGGGGAACGAGGCGGCGAGAAATGAAGGCAAGCCGTTGATCTATAGAGAAGAAGGATCGGCGACACGAATGTCCATGGAACATTACTTTGAAACCCATGAGGGCAAACAAAGAAAGAGAATGGAGCTTACGTCCAATGAAGCGGTCAAGCAAGCGGTAATTTCGGGTATTGGAAATTCTATAATGCCTTTGATCGGGGTTCGCAATGAACTTTTGAATCAGGAAATTCATATTATTCCATCACCCGGACTTCCGATCCAAACAGATTGGCAACTTATTTGGCTAACAGGCAAAAAGCTTTCTCCTGTGAGCCAGGCATTTCTGGAATACATCAGAACGGAGAAGCAAAACATACTGGATAGGCACTTCGGTTGGTATCTGCAGTATTGAGAATGTAGCATTGGGTTACACGATCGACGGATAGGCATAAATGTGCTCCGGCGCGCTGCTATGAAGCGTATGCGCTTAAATACCTACGTCATTGCCCCGCGTTGCTAGCGAAATTTTAATAACACAAACCTTAAGAACCTGCAATACAGCATATGTTGTATACTTCCGATGTAATATCCATAACAGTACATCCTTAATTGTGCCCCTAAAATATTGTCCAGGTTGAAATGGGAGCGATAATGGATAGGTATGAAAGCAAGACTGAGAAGCGACTGCGATCCATTTAATCAGCTGAACAACATAAGTATTTGGAATGTTTTATGAGCGCCCGTGATATGTATAATTTCCCCATGTCACAACTGCTGCTTTTCAACAGTCACAACATGTGCCTGGATCTTGCCATCAACGTTTTTCAAGCCGAATCGTCTGCCAATTGCGGCTGCAGCAGCATCTATTGCTTCGCGCATCTTTGCAGCATCTCGAGACTCGATCTCATTCTTAAATGGGGTCCCCTGACAATATGCAATTGCCGGAATTTGATTTGAAGTTGCCTTGCTGCGTGCCTCAACAGTTTCTATTTCTGGTTTGGATGTAAACCCTGCATTTGCTAAATCCTTATTAATGAGATTGCAGTCATGATAACCGTGTGGTGTTCTTACCAAGAAGCGTGGTGGGTCAAGCGGGAAAACTGCCTCCAATGCGGTCGTTATCGTGTCAGCAAATTCGTTTTCTTCGATACGGTCCCATACATTGAAAATGAAAACACCTCCTGGCTTTAATACTCTATGTACCTCGGAAAAAGCTTTCGATTTTTCAGGAAAAAACATAGCACCGAATTGACAAACAACAGCATCATAGGTTGAGTCTTCAAAAGGTAATTGCATTACATCCGCTTGTTTCCACTCAACAAAACGGGTAGTTCCAATTGCTATGGCCTGATCTATCATAGTTTGATTTAAATCTGTGGCAACGATAGCGACCTCTGGTGGCAGTTTAGTTGCTAAGGCACGTGTCAGCACACCTGTGCCAGCTGCGAGTTCGAGCATACTAAAAATTGACCTTGATCCTAACCTTTGTACAAGGTCAGTAGCATACGATTCAAAAATCAACGGAACAAGAAGTGTGTCGTAGATTTTGGGAATAGAACCGTCAAATGCTTTATCTATAGCTGATTTGTCCATTCAATTGTTAAAGTTATAGAGCCAATGAAGTTAATCAGTTTAAAAAACGCTGCACTAACCCAGCCATTGATTATGATAATCTCAACAGCAGATGCATTCCCCTTGTCCTATTTAAAGATTATTCTCCACTGACTATTGATTCTGATTGAGTGAAAAGCCTCAGATTGCCTTTTAATTTCTCTAATGTATTGGAAGGAGGGATCTGCAAGTCAATTATGTTTTGAGCGTTATTCAACATCCTTAATTTTCGCCCCGCGGCTTCTTGTAAGGCGGTTGCGAGTCCTTTCACTCGCTCCGAACTGTCCCACGTTACCAAACTAAATTAAGAAAATACTTTTGATACCTACACTGATCCCCCGCATTGCATAAAACATATTTTGTTAGCGGCTGCTCTAACTATTTTCAATTAACAGATTGGTAGTTGTTTCTATAGCCCATCAGCCAACCAATTGGCGTAAGTATCAGGTAAGTTATCAGTTGAATAATCCACGGAGGATTAACTACACGAATATCGTTTTTGTGCTTTAGCATTATCATTGATGCATGTATAAAAGTAGGTATTCCCTTTTCGTTTAACTTGCCGTCCCGTGATAATGCAAAAAATGTTTCGAAAAATTCGTCAATCGTTAGTGCAGGTGAAAATTGCTGAATGCTATGTGCTTCTTCATCGTCTTGATTCCAAAAATAATGTGGAACACCAGCAGGAATAATGATTTTTTCGCCCGGCCTAAGAATTTGTTCTTTACCATCAACCCAAAAATGAAGTTTGCCCGTAATAACTTCAGCTGAACTTTCCTGTTTTGGATGAATGTGGATGGGTTCCCTGGTGTCGGTTTTCGGATTATACGAATCTATTGCTAACAAATTGCCATTAGTTTCCTTACCGGTCTTAAGGAAAATCATTTTTTGCCCTGTCCGCGCATTTGCGATTTTGTCTCCTTGCTTTGCCATAACGCTAGGATTAAGGTTATCAAAATTAAATGTTTTTTATCTGTTGTTACAGTGTCCCCAAGAGTTGCCGCTAACCTTTAGATTTAAAGCATCATTCTAAGCGAGTAATAATTGTACCTTTTGTGAGGTAAGTGGGTACACCGTTTCGGTTTTCCGCTTATCCGGAAAAAGCAGCCGGCGTACTATGTCGCCAACCAGTTTGTCGACTTACCAAGCGATTAAGTCCGGCGGTTTTATTAATCGTGAGCCAGGGATCAAATAGATATTCAAGGCTGCGGGCCTGTTATAAAGGCTTCAATCCACAACTCACTTTGTTTAACTCTAGAAAAGGTATGGAAAATGTCGTAAAAATTCAACCGTCCTGGATACTTGGTATAGGTGTATCAAAAAGGGCATAGATGCTTGTTTGATCAGGGTTTTGGTTTATATACCTTCTTTCAATTTATTCTTAGATTTACCTGATATGACTTACAATATCGGTGCAGTGCTTTCCTTCCTGGTGGCTTTCCAGTTATTCTTTATGGCGCTGTATCTATTCACTCATAAAAAGGGCAAAAAAAGAAACAATAGGCTTCTGGCATTGGTGTTTTTAATGTTCGCAATCAACCTGGTGGATTTTACAGTCAGAATAAGTGGATTCATATTCCCCATCCCGATGCTTCATTTGTTGGATGATGCCTTTTTCTTTTTGTACGGTCCTGTGTTGTATTTCTATACACAAGGAGTGGTATATCATGATTTTGCTTTCAAAAAAAGTGACGCCTGGAATTTGGCTCCCTATATCATTGTTACAAGTTATTTTACATATTCTATTTTTTTCACAGATCTGGATACTCAAACGGAAGTTTTTGGAAAAATTGCATCTGCAGATTTCCCAGCATGGATGTCTGTTATCGGCGTGGTTATATTTTTGCATATAATGTGCTACTTATGGTTCTCCTGGCGAACAATCAAAATCTACCAATCTGTAATTAAAGATAAGTTCTCGAGTATAGATGAGATCAACCTGGATTGGCTCAGTTTCATGATCCGTTCCTTTTCAGGCATTACCATAGTTGCTTTGATTCACAACATGATACCTGTGCTTGGCAGTATTTTTTTTCAATATTCTTCAGTCATAGTATTGCTCGTTGTTTCTTTCTACTTTATCAATCTGGTATTGGTAAAGGCACTTAATCAACCTGCCATATTTTCTGGAATTGCTAAAGAAGAAACTGAAAAGTATGCTATGTCCAATCTTACCTCGGAAGAAATTGAGACTTACAAAAATCAACTAACCCGGTTGATGCATGCCGATCGCCCGTACTTAAATGCTGATTTGAAAAGCAAGGATTTGGCAGAGAAATTAGATATAAGTCCCAAAGTGCTCTCTCAAGTAATAAATCAGAGTTTCAGTCAAAACTTCTTTGACTTCGTCAATAACTATCGTTGTGAAGAAGTAAAGAGGGTTTTGCAGGGTCCTGATAAAAAAATAACCATTATTGAAGCTATGTATCAGTCCGGATTTAATTCCAAATCATCCTTCAACAAGGAATTCAAAAAATTGACTGGCCAAACACCCAGTCAGTTTAAGAAGAGCCTCCCATTACAATAAATCGTGCACATCATTCACATGAGATGGGTAAGCCCGTCTGACTTATTTCGTCCGTTTTCCTGAAAGCGGTCGATTGGTATTTCTTTTGACATGAGATTTGGGTCAAACTTTAAACTCAAGTGATATGCAAACTCAAATTGAAAAAACTAGTTCCGGTCAATCCGCCTGGTTAATCTCCCTTTGCGAAGTTCTGATTGTATTTCTTCCGGCCATACTGATGGTGGAATTCATGAGTGCCTGGGCAGGTAAAGACCCTATACGAAGCACTGCTGTCATCTGGGGTGCCTACGTACTTATGTTTGCCTTAGTGTGGATAGGGATGAAACTTCGAGGCGACTCCTGGAAAGACTTTGGTCTTACCTTTACACGGGTCAGTCCCAGTGAGGGTCTCAAAAGTTTCGGACTTTCACTTCTAGTTTTTCTAATTGCCAGCTTAGCCTTTATAATGGGTCCGATACTGATCGCCTATTTCACTGGGGATCAGCCAAATGCTGATTTCAGTAAATATGACTTTCTTAAAGATAATCTTGGCGGGCTTTTTTTGGCACTTGCCAGTGTATACATAGTTTCTTCTTTCGGAGAGGAGGTGATCTTCCGGGGATTTTTGATCAACCGTATTGCAGAAATGACAAAGGCCACAAAATACAATAGTGTCATTGCAGTCATGCTGAGTTCTATTCTATTTGGATTAGTCCATTACGAATGGGGTCCTATAGGTATGGTTCAAACCGGATGTATGGGTTTGGTGATGGGTATATCCTATATCACCCTTAAGAAAAGGTTATGGATATTGATATTGGCCCATGCCTACATGGATACTCTTCTGTTGGTGCAGATATATTTGGCGAGCAACTAAAATAAACTCCTCCACCTTTTGTGAAATCGGTTGATTCTAAAAATGAGATTGTTTCAAGACACTTAGACAATAGCTGCTAACGCGTTCGTGTAAATGGTGTGCTGGCGTATAGCCGGCATGAACATTTTACTCATTGTCAGCTGTGGTTTTCTTTCTGTTCTAATTTTTCAAGATAAATTCCTGTTATTGCCCCAACACTTAATCCTGCGAAAAGGCCTCCAATTACCCCCATTAAAACGTTAAAAGTTATTGTATTCTTTTCAGTTGGAATTGAAGCAAAAAGATATATCCAACCTAAGCCTAATCCCCAGCCCAATGCATTTGCTATTATCCATTTGTATGCTTTTTGTGCATATTTCTTTAACGAGAACCATTGGAAAAGTCCGAAGATTGCGCCTAATACCAACCCGCTTCCAATACTCAGAAAAGAAAAAACGTACGGATTTGAAAAATCTATTAATTTAATAACTTCTTGTGTCTCGGTTTCGGCAGGCATAAAAAATAATGAAGGTAGCATACCCAAAAACCAGCCTAAAACTCCGACCAAAATCGTATAAAACATCCATTCTTTTTTTGGGATATTTTCAAACTTGGTGACAATGACTTTCCATTGAAACGAACTCAATATAATTCCTTCAATGAATCCTGCAAACATCATTGTGGAAAGCACTATTAATTTGCTTCCCAAACTTTGTGGTTCCCCGATTATTGAATTAACCCCAAATGCAATAGCACCTGCACAAGCTATTCCCAGTAATTCACCAATTGCACAATTGATTGTCCATTTTTTCCAAAGTTTAGTCATTCAAAATTGATTTTTCTTTGTGATATGAATTTAAGATTGGGACTGAGATGTTTTTTTGTTTAGCGGTTTCCCATATCTTTCCGCTGTAGCTTGTCCAGTCTTCAATATTTTTCGATGCGTCCGCACTTTTTGCCAAGCCAGGAAGCGAAAACATCAAATAGGTTTTGATCACATTCCACCACATGGCTCGATAGACCGCACGACCTTCTTTAAATTTGTTTACATCTATATTCAACTCACTCACTACATTCATACACTCTCTCATCGTAGCGTACATTTTCTTCAATCCATTGAATGTTTTTGTCATTTTTTGAAAACCGTCTTGCTTTGCAGCTTCAAGTAACATCCCTGCATTGTATGCAAAATGGGTCATCAACCAACCTATTATGTCCTTTTCGTTTTGTGGCTTAAATCCTATCGCTCTTAATATAGATTCAAATTCTATTAACTGTCCTATAAAATCGGGATTAGTTACACCCGTTGTAAAATTCGGAGTTAACCAACCTTGAAGAGAGCCATTTACTATTGAGCCTCCAAAGTTTGGAAAAACGAAAACATATGGATTGATGATGCTACTTTCGATCCAAGCAAAGTCATCCCAAACATTACCCATTATGACCAAGACTTGATTTCGATTAAGGTTAGGTTTGATTGTATTGATTACGCTTTTTAGATGATAATGAGCAACAGGGATAATTATGTATTCATAATTCGCAATTTCCTGTGCGTCATTAATTGTTCGATATTGATATTTTATTCCTTTGTTTATTCTATATTTTTTATCTCTCCTATCTGTGAATTTCAAAATTACTTCTTTTGGATACACAACATTTTTTCTCGTAAAATGAGTGATGTGTTCATTTATATTCAGACTTGCACCTAAAAATGTTCCAATATTTCCTTTTCCGATTATCAATATTCTTTTCATTTGTTTCTAATCACAGCCAACGTTTGTACATAAGCCGTGGCGAGTTTAGGGCTGCGTCATTATCCGCGAGCCATGGCTTTAGAGTTAAAGAGAAAAAATACAAATACGATAATCAGAGGTCTACTAAATATCTTCATCATTTTTTTTCGTTTGAGATAGAACTTCTTATGTAAAGCAGTGAGCTTGTTATCATTACTTCTCCAGCAGCAGTAATGAAACCTATTAGTTCCCAACCATCTATCACAAGACTTATAAAACGACCTGCAGATACAGTGCCTACCAAAATGGCAACTGATAATAATACATCTCGTTTTTTGAAGTATGCGCCAATTATTATCATAGCGATTATGCCTAGGCGCAAACCACCTACAGTACCACGAATGTTTGAAAGACCCACTACTTGGGCAGATTCCATTGGAACAAGACCAATACTATCAATATTAAATGGTGCCATTGGATTAAAGTAGGCAAGAACCCAGAACGGTAAAAGAAATAGAACTGTTGAGTATGCTATAAATTTTGATGCGGTTAACAATGTCTTGTTCATTTATTTATGATTTTAAGATTAAAAATAATGGAACAAAGGTGGTGGAATTTTTAAGTGAAAAAAAGGTAAAAACAGTCCTTTGAGTGATACTTTTAGTCCAAACTGAATTGAGCTCTAAAATCGATAGGTGTCGAATTGGTCTGTTTTCAAAAATATTTAGCAAAGTTGAGGGGAAAGCTATATTATTTACGGAAAGTTTTTTTGCAAATCCGACAATGATAAACAGTTTCTACGTAGCAGCATTTTATTCAACGATCTTTTCTCTGTTTCAAAAATCCAGTTTCAAAAGTCGAATGACATTTTTGATAACTTATTGCAACTAATGGAGTTGGAATTCGGCACTGAAAGGGAAATCTATCAATCAGACAGTTTAAAAAAATTTGTTGCATAACTTTCTTATCATTTCAGAAAAGAGAAAGGAGAAAACAAAACTTCATCGAAATAAAAAAAGGAACTCAGCTTGACAAGATGCTGTCAATTTTAATTACGTTATTCAAATTGACGGTGATGAATTCGGCATAGCCACCATGCCGTGCCAGCATCATGCCGCCCATTGCCGTTGCTACTTTCTGACCTGCTTCAAAAGTGCCGCTTGAATCTTCAATTACCTCGCCAACCGCTTCGTATCCTAATGCAAGTTCTGAATTAAATATTCCATATGCACCACTACGATAATAACTCTCGGCTTTGTTAAGCCCAAAAGCCCTCACTTTAATTTTCACCTCTCCAGTTTGAGTCTTTGGTTCCTCTGTCTCAACAATCTTAAGAACTTCAGGGCCTCCGGGTTTAGTTGCTATGATTGCTTTCATTTTGTAAGGTCTTGGCTCGGTTTTATTGAACATATAGCGAGCTATTTTCCATTCTCCATTTAACTTTTCAAAGACAAACAATTCTCTGTTTGCTTCAGGAATAGTGTCCCCGGTTGCTTTAATCAGTGTGGTCCCTTTGGAGCTGGTTACCGCAAATGCCATGTTTCCTTCTACCTGAATTTCTTCAATGAAGAATTTAATATTCAGTTGGATCTGGGAAAAGACATACTCATATGACTTTAGGATTCCTTCAGAACCAAGTCCTGAAGGGGCTTCTGTTGGCATAAAGACGCCATCTTTTGTGTAAAGCGATTGCGCCAGTTTAGCATCAGACGTGTTCAATGACTTTTCATATTCCTAAGCAAAGCTTCTATTTTTTGTTTTTCTTGTTTTTCCATGGTTTCAATATTTTCTATGGTGTCTGTAATTGCTTCGGAATTTTCCTTTTTAGTGCATGATGCCATTGTTGCTATGACGAATGCAGCTATTGCTAAACTTCTCATTTTAATTCACATTTTGCTTAATCCATTCTTCCAGTGGTGTATATGCTTCTTTCGAAATTTCTTTAGCCATTTCAATTTGGCTGTCTGAATTTGGCCCCATGTATGTATTAGATTCGAAATACGCAAACATTTGAACCAGCTCATCAGCCCCTTTAAAAGGAAATTTAGAAAACACCTCGCCTGGGATGTAGTTGAAACTGTATTCTTTTCCAACGGCCTTAAATGCGGCTAATATGTCGTTGAAGCTATAACAGCCTGCTGCTAAGGATAAGTAACTTCCTCTACCAACTTTATCCCCATTTAGAAATGCACCGGCAACCACTTTTCCTAAATCATTAATGTCTGCCATATGCACTACTCGTTTAGTAGGATCAATAGGAAGTGACCAACCAAAGGACCCGTCTTGTTGTTGTTGAGCTCCTAATTGTCCAACAAGGTTTTGAAAGTAGAAAGGAGCCTGCACGAATGAATAACTTGTAAATCCAGCCATTTTCACCAATTCGTCAACCTTTGCTTTTCCGGTAAAATGTGGTACTTCATATTTGCCTTTGCTAATCGCTTCAACATTGGGTAGTGTTGACCAAATGAAGTGATTCACTTTTACCTTTTTTGCAGCTTCAATTGCAGTTCTTCCTTGGTTTAGTTCGTCTGCTCCTTCCCAAAAATTAGTTACAACAAATACACCATAAGCACCCTTAAAAGCATTAGTTAATGAATCCAGGTTAGTTAGGTCACCCAATACAACTTCATCTGCTAGTCCATTGTAATTATTCGGGTTACGTGTAATGGCTCTTATTATAAAAGATCCATTCTTTTTTAAGGCATTAACTACGCCCTTACCTTGTAGTCCGGTTGCACCTACAACCGCAATAATTTTCTTTTCCATTTTGTAATGTTTTTAAAAGTTTAACATTCTAATAAAGGTGATGGAGGCTGAAAGTTTTTGCCTATAAGATTTCTTAAGAAATAGCCTTAAGGTATCTTAAGATTCTGAGATTTTCTTTCTTATTGCACTGAGGAATTCAGGTGTTACACCAAGGTATGATGCAATTTGAACGTTGGATATTCGGTTAAATAATTGCGGGTATCGCGTCAGAAAATCCAAATATCGTTCTTCAGCCGAAGAACCGATATTTTGCAAAATTCTATGCTGCATCGCTACCATGGCATTTTCTGCAAGTACTCTAAAAATTCTATTGAACTTGGGAAAGTCAACAAAGAGTTTATGTTGATCTTCTTTCTTAATCTGGAGGATACTTGAGTTTTCAAGGGCTTCAATGCTTAACCTAGTAGGCGTTTCGTTGTGAAAGCTTCCAATGTCTCCAATCCACCAATTTTCAACAGCGAATTGAAGATTGTGTTCTTTTCCATCATCATCAACCAGGTACATTTTAAAACATCCCTCGACAACAAATGTGTTATGTTTGCAAACATCTCCCTCCTGAAGTATAAACTGTCCTCTCTTTATTTTCCGCATCTGAAAAGCCTTTTCAACAAATTCAATTTCACTCGTATTCAAAGGATGAATTCGATTAAAATATTCTATGATACGCTGTATCTCCATTGCCATAGTAACAAATTTAAACAATTAGCTATTACGGGGTAGGACTCGTGTGCTGAAATTTGGCTCTTGCCATAGCTTTGGTGTCGCGGTGGGTTTGAGCGGCTATGGCTCTTAGGTTTACAACACGGTTGAAACAAACTAATTTTCCTGAAAAGAAAGAGGCGACCTAAGGCTATGGCTAGATAAGACCTACCACATGAATCAGGCCCTCTCTCTTTCTCAGGCGGCTCACAGCACCAAATAGAATGTCAGGGTACGGCCCTGTTAAGAGTATTAGTTGTGTGTTCCCTTTTGTTACACCTTAAAATCAAATTTATGAAGAAGCAGGTAATAGTAGGAATTGATGTTTCAAAGTCTTGGCTAGACGCACACCTGGTCATTGAAGACAATGAATTCAAAGAAGGTTTACGTATAGATAATTCTGTACGTGGATTTAAAAAGTTGTTGAAATGGGTAGCCGATCATACCCAGTTAGATGCAACAGCTTGGTTGGTATGTATGGAACACACCGGAACCTATAGCTACAAACTGAACCTTTTTCTGCAAGAGCGAGGCATCAGTCAATCGATGGTCAATCCGCTGGCCATAAAAAGAAGTATGGGAATCATTAGAGGGAAAAATGATAAAGCAGATGCTCGCCTCATCGCTCTTTATGCCAAACGTTTCGCAGAAACTCTGGAACTTTACGAACTTCCTTCCGAAGCATTGCAAAAGCTTAAGGCTCAACTTGTTCAACGTGAGAGAATGGTGAATATGAAGCGTCAATTAATATTAGCAAATGACAGTCTCAAGGATCTGCCTGAGCGCCTGATCCATCAGATTACCAAACAGAATGATCAACTGAAAAAGCAAATATCTCGATCGATAATAGAATTAGATAAAGCTATAAACGAAACCATTCGCAGTGAAAGTTCTTTACAATCCAAAGCCCAAAAGATGGAGAGCATTCCCGGAGTAGGAATTCAGATCGCAGCCCACGTTTTGGTAAGTACGCAAGGAATGACGCGCTTTAAAAGCAGTAGGAAATTTGCATGCTATTGTGGTGTTGCTCCATTTGAATATTCAAGTGGCAGTAGTTATAAGGCAAAAACAAAAGTCCACTACCTGGCTAACAAGAAATTAAAAAGTTTATTCCATTAATGCTATACGATGTAAACAAATTTATCGGATGGTCTCAGTGGTGAAACGGGGTACTCCCTTTGTAAGAAACAGTTAAGGGTAAGCCCTCCAAAATTTACAGCTTTGGTCACTTGGATTCTTCTTAGAATTCCCCGTGGGAAATCTTTGTTAGTAAAATGTCGTCCGTTTTTTTTTGAAACCCAAATTTGTCTGGGCCCTATTGCTGCCAACGGTCGTACATAAGCAGTGGCGCCCTTCCGCAAAAAGTGTCACCGTCGCAAAACTAATTTAGGTAAATACTGCTAAAACGCTGCACCATGCCCGCCATGGATTATCTACTTTGTTGTGCGTTCTTTTTTTTATAATCCCCAATCACGGTAAAGTTTTAATTCACCACCTTCTTGTTTATACACAACTAGATATTTGCCTTCACTTTTTACATTACCATTCTCATCTGCCCACTGTGCTACACCAAGTTCAATTATATACTCATCATCTGTAGTAATAGAGTTGGTTATGAATAGCAAATTGGGAGTCCCTTTATCCGATGCATTTTGTATCATTTTACTCCATGTTGATACAATTTTATCATGACCTTTGACTGATCCGAGCATTCCATTAGACAAATAATGGTCGGCTAAGGCAACCGAATCCTTATTTCTGAATTCCTCCGAGAATTGTTTTACCAGTGCTTCAATCTTTATCCGAGCCTCCAACACGTCAATGAAACTCGTTTTTTGAATTGACCCTGACTCTTTATTGTTACAAGAGTTGCCAGCTATGATAAAAATCATAGCCCATACTACTTGATAGATGACTCTAAGTGATTTCATATGAATAATCTAGTTGGTTCTTTTTGGAGCAGGATTATCTCCCATTGAATAGGTGGAACTATTGGTCATTACCCAAACATTACCCTTAATTTCCCATACGATAACCATTACCTTCTGTGTAGTTTCATTAACCCAGTATTCTGCGCAACGACCTGGTGAAACTTCATTTACCCAATATGAAACAATGTAACCTTGATCTGTCAATTTCTTACGTTCTTCTTCGATTTTTTGTGAATTCACAGGGGCCTGGCCGTCATGATAGTTTTCCCATAATTTCCGCGATGCTTCAAGGCCTTTCTGGCAAACTGCTGTTTCTGGATTCAGGAGGACTTCAGTAATCTCTTTAGTTTTCCTATCAAATCTAATAGTAACACAAGTCTGGATTGACTCATTGAACCAATCCTGTTTTTTGCCCATAAAACTTGACGAACAAATCTCATAGCCAAGACTTGATAGTTTCTCCTGTCCTTCTTCAAGTTTCATTTTAACTATTACTTCAACTTCTGCTGGCAATTTATCTTGAGCATTTACTTGGGCTCTTCCAGATAAAGAAATTATAAAAACTAGAACTAATAGTAATATGACTCTTGTCGGTTTCATATTGTTATATTTTAAAAAAATCAAATAACAGGTGCAACACTCCATTTTCATATTGTTTGCTAACGCTTGGGTTTTGTGTCCTTTGCGGGATTAGGAGCCCTTGTTATATGCGTAGCAAGACAAAGCCGACCATCTCCGAACTTTCCCACTTTGCTGAACTAAATTAAGAAATTACTTTTAATATTTACACTAACCCCGCATTGCGCAAACATTTTGTTGCATGCTGTTGGGTTCGTCCGTATAGGTCACAGAGTCTCCAATTGTCAGGCCTATAAATTTAAAGTCCAAGTCAATGTCGGTGTTCAAGAAACTTAACAGTGTTAGTATTGGAGTTCATTATCCTTTTATGAACGCTTTTAACAACATCTGAATAGTTTCTGATTTTCCTATAGGTTCTAATAAGAATATAAAAAGATTCACACCTAACGCTAGGAACGTAGCAGGATGTTTGAGTTTGGTGTATTTCCATGCAGCAAAGAGCAGCATAGAAATGATTAATACTTGAGTCAAGTATATTGGCACCATAATATTAATGTCTGGCCAATCCTTATTATTCAAGCCAACGTATATATTCTGTATTCCACGACCAAGAGCTGGCATCATAATGATAAATACAGTTGAAATAAGCCACCATGCATGATCTTCCATTTTCTTTCTTAGTGTAATGCTTTTTATCACGGCATAGCCAAACGCTGACATCATTATGATTTCCACTACAGCAACACCTAAGAAGAACCAAGCTTGGAATGGTCCAAACCTGTCAGGCATTGTAATGGCGTTCTCAGCGTTTGCTATATCTCTATGCATCATGCTCAATGCGGTTAGGCAAACACCACCTGCCAAAAACATTCCAACCATACCGTTGGTTCTATGTGTTTCAATTTTACCATGAGTAACATAGTATGGCTGAATTATCAGATAGAGATACCAAATTGTACCTGTCCAATAATGGATATGAACAGTCCACGCGTTATCAGAAAAGTCACCCCAATAATCTTTGAAGATGCCAAGTTGCATGATGACCATGGGAATGATCATCCATTTGTGAAGGTCTTTAAATTTGTTCATATCCTAGCCTGAACTTATTATCTTTTACGTCATTGTCCACGGAGCCAACCCAATTGCATGCAACGGTTTGAATAAGGCGCGTTTTAATGCGCTTTATTTTGTGTTGTATGCAGTTATATTATTCAACAGGTTGTGGCTTTGGGAAAGTCCAACTTCCATCTAATATTTCAGCTCGTGGTCTGTATAGCCTGACAATATAATTCCAACCTGGTACGATCGGAATAAAATTGGGCTGTTCCGGATCACCTCCGAAATGGATGGTAATGCTTCCGTCTTCATTTTTTTCAGAGGTTACATTGTTGAAAGAATAAGAGTTGTATTCATTAACCGGCATCCACCCTTTATCGTCATATAGAGTTACTGACCAGAAGGCATCCACCGGCACATCACGCGCAGTTAGTTTATAGGCAGTTTTACCATCGTTCTTTTCGGGAACAATATTCTCGTATGTAGCTGCTTTTGCTGGTAAACCACCCCAACCCATTGCTGCACCTAACATCCAATAAACGGGATCTAATTCCTCCTTAATGCCAAACATTTTTGACGATTCTGTTGCTATCGAAGCTACCACCATGATTGAATTCCTTATCGCCTCAATTTCTTCCTGCTTCCAATCAGGGACTTCGAAATGACCTTTGTCCGATTGATTTATTAATACCTGTTCCTGAAGGTTGAATGCTATCTCTTCATCTTTTTTATCATTAGGATCCACAAAGGTTCTAATAGCAAGGAGCACATATCTAGAACCTACCTTTTCTTTTGTGAGTGTTACTTCATTTGGCCCGTACATTGATCCAATAGAATGATCCTGACTTACTGCCATAATCGATTGGTATCTTCCATTTGGTTCCGGCATGGTTACCGTAAGTGGAGAGTTCAGGTCGAATACACCAAAAGAATAATAGGTGTCTCTGTTTCCTCTTACCGTAATCTGGTTATTAACATCATACGCTGCCCTGGAATGTACAAACTTGCCAAAACAATCGAACTTTTCAATATAGCTTTTAAATTGGAAGTCAGATTCGGCTCGGACATAATTTTCCGGCGTCACCCTTAAATTATCCTGAGCGAAAGTCGTCAGATCTTTATCAGAAGGCTTTGATTCCTTTGGGGTTTTAATATTCTCCTGGCATCCTAAAATTCCCAAGAACAATAATCCCATTATTGATAATTTTGTTTTCATAATATTTATTTTTTATTAATTGCGCCCAACGCCAGGGTTTATTCAGTGCCGGGATTAGGAAGGCTTGTTAAATGCGCAGCATGACAAGCCTGACCTGCTCCGTCCCTGTCCCCGAGGCTGAACGAAATTAATAAAACAATCTTTATCTTTTCTCTGAACCCCGGCATTGAATAAACCTTTTGTTAGCGGCTGGCCGTTTCTCTCTTATCTTGAATTATTTTATAAGTCAAACCGTCCCTCATTTCTTTTAGTTTTTTGTCGGTTGGCTTTCTTTTTAATGCTTCATTTAAATCTTCACTTGCTCCAATGTAATCACCAGATTCCTCTTTTAGTAAAGCTCTCCACTGTAGTCCGTCAGTCTCTTCGTTGTCGGCTTGTACTGCTTTGTCAGCGTATTCAATTGTTTTTTCTTTGTTCTGCTTTTTTCTATAAACTCTACTTATCTGAATAGGAATTCTTGTGAAGTATTCTTTCACCAAATTCTTATGTTTATTTTTTGTCAGTATATTTTCCGAAGTCTTGAAGTCCTCAATAGCGGAGTCAAACTGTTTCAACTCCTCGTTACCCAGTCCGCGATAATAAAACGCTAAGTAGTCAGTCGGGTTTTTGGTTAACATCAAATTGCAAAATGAAATTAGCTCACCATACTCCTTTGCTGTCCAAAGTTTATGAAGTCGTCCCATTGCTGTCCAATGGAACGTCAAGTTTGAAATCAATTTTGGAATCTTTGTCAGTTTACTCATATGTCGGTGTTGTCCCGAAACAGCTTGCCGCTAACACCCGAATATACGTATTGCGTATATATCCTTTATGTCTGAGGTTGGATTTATTAGCGGTTTTGTGGGGTTCAATACAGGAAAAGGTCATTGTGCAATCAAACCAAATTCAAAATAACACGGGATACGTGATCTGGAAGTACGCGTTTACTGTCGTTTGTAAACATTTGCAGTCGGATATCTTTTGTCGGTATAACACAAAGTTTTTAAAAGCATGGCTAATTCAAAGGGAGGAAACTCCCTTTCTCTTAACTATTTTGTGTTGCACTTCTTACTTGAGAACAGTTTGAGCACGGCACGTCATTAAATATGTAATTAATAACGTAATTAATTACATATTTATCAGGCCAGGGAGTTGGCCTGATCAGGTGGCGATTGATGCCATCAACATGGCTTCATTTGCTTTGAAGCTCCTGCTCGCGGCTAACGATTACTTTGATAGCATATTCTTTCTCAGCGCCAAGAACATCCACTACAGGAAAACGCTCACCATCGGGGTGAATATCAAATCTGCCTTAATCAACAGACCAACTATAATGTTTAGTGAAACATCCGGGGAAAGTATTAGCCTAACCAATGTCCAACCCCTTCCAGTGATATTCGCGGTAATAGGAAGATACATTCCATCCAATGACAAGTTTTCGGGTTCTATATGTAGGTTTGTGAAAAATGGGTTCGGCGGGAGAATTTAGAGAACGGCGTAGCGGACCCATTTGAACATCTTTCAACTTAATATCTCTTTTGAAATTTTGAAGTATAGCTTATTAAAGGCGTATTGGTAATTCCAAATACATAAGCAAATAATATGACGAAACGCCATTCACCCTGGACGTTGGTAGCAATGTTATGCGCAACGGGAACAGTAAGTTATATGTGCCGTGCGAATTTGTCTACCACCGGTATTTTGGTGATGGAAGAATTCAATCTCACGCAAGTGCACATGGGATGGATTATCAGTTCCTTTTTGTTGGGCTATGCGTTGTTTCAGATTCCTGCTGGTTTACTTACTGATCGGATTGGAGCCAAACGCATTTTAACATGGGCAGTATTTTTATGGGCAGCGCTCACCATTATGCAGTCTGCAGCCGGCAGCGGGATCTTACCCATATCCGCTTCCGCAGTAACATTGACTTTATTTGTAATCTTTCGCTTCCTTCTCGGCGTGGCCGAGTCTCCAACGTTTCCCGCGGCTGGCGTGGGGGTATCGCGCTGGATACCGCCACAATACAGGGGTCGTGCTAATGGAATCGTCATTGCCTCAATTGGCCTGGGGTCAGCAATTACCCCCATTCTCGTCTCCAACATCATGGTAGACTGGGGATGGCGAATTGCCGTGTTAGCTACTTCGGTTCCGGCATTAATTGTCGCCGTGCTATGGTTACGAATTCGCGTGCCCGCGATAGCAGTAACGGAACCTGCGAACAAGATCATCGAAGAGGAGGTCCCTGCACAGGAAAAGTCAACATTGCGCTCGCGCAGTTTTATCTTATTGACACTAAGTTATACGCTCGAGGGTTATGTCGCATACATTTTTGTGACGTGGTTTTATATTTACCTCGTTCAGGAGCGACACTTTGGTTTGCTCACGGGGGCGTGGATGAGTAGCCTGCCGTGGATACTGTCCATTTTATCCATTCCACTTGGAGGTTTGGTCTTTGATTGGCTGATCGCCAGAAAATTACGGAGCGCCTGGAATTATCGCCTTGTTCCTATCCTGGGTCTGGCGCTATCGGGTATTTTGATTTCAATGGGTG